>JBJDZI010000068.1:0-12393 GCA_051867925.1 Eubacteriales bacterium | reverse complement strand
AGCGCTAGCCTGTCACGCTAGAGGTCGAGGGTTCGAGCCCCTTCCGGGTCGCCAAACCGATACGATATCCGTATCGTATCGGTTTTCCGTTTGCCTCTGTAGCTCAGTTGGTAGAGCAGGGGACTGAAAATCCCCGTGTCGTTGGTTCGATTCCGACCGGAGGCACCAAACCTTAGGGTTTGATGAGAGTAGAGACACCTACTCGAAACTTGTAAATCGCCTGACGTTATCAATCGCCCCGCGATTTATGCGGATTTAGCTCATTTGGTAGAGCGCGACCTTGCCAAGGTCGAGGTGGCGGGTTCGAGCCCCGTAATCCGCTCCATCCTGAGCAAATCCACGCTTTTCTGGCGTGGATTTGCTATCTACGGCGTCATAGCCAAGCGGTAAGGCAGAGGTCTGCAACACCTTTATCCCCGGTCCGATTCCGGGTGACGCCTCCATCATTGTAACCAACTCTTATCGAGTTGGTTACAATAAAAATCCCGCTCTCATCCGGGCAATGTCCGGGTAAGCCATGGTGAGGATCCCCCCACACCTGATAGGCAGAGCGTTTTCATAGCCCGACCTTTTGGTCGGTGTCACCTTTGCGGATTTAGCTCATTTGGTAGAGCGCGACCTTGCCAAGGTCGAGGTGGCGGGTTCGAGCCCCGTAATCCGCTCCAAAATCCACGCTAAAGCGTGGATTTACCATTGCAAATTGCATTATTGCAATTTCCCCCATGCGGGCGTGGCGGAATTGGCAGACGCGTAAGATTCAGGTTCTTATGGTCGCAAGACTGTGCAGGTTCAAGTCCTGTTGCCCGCACCATATCGAGTGTTCATAAGGGATTTCACTTGTGAATACTCGATTTTTTGTCTGCATTTACGTCTATTTGCCTGGTATTTTTTGCGAATTTACGCTTCCGTTTCCTGTCCCACACCATAAAAAATGGCAGTCTCGGGCAATGATATATGTACGAATAACTCAATCCGTGTTTGAAAAATTCTCTCCAAACAAGTTATTGTCTTTCCATATAAAAATGCTATAATAGTATTAGGATAAGCGCTAATCCAAAATAATTTGGAGGAACAACAATGATTAAACTTGGAGAAAAAATAAAATCATTAAGAAAACAAAAGAATATATCCCAAGAGGTTTTTGCCAACTATCTCGGAGTTTCCTTTCAAGCCGTTTCAAAATGGGAAACCGGTAACACAATGCCAGATGTGACCATGATCCCTGCTATCGCATCCTTTTTTGGCGTTTCCACCGACGAACTCTTCGATTTCAATCTTTACGAGATTGAGAAAAACGTTGAGGCAATCGTAGATGAACACAGCAAATATTGGGATGAGGATAAAGCAAAAGCGGAACAGATTATCCGCGATGGATTAAAGCAATATCCCGGGAATGATGTGTTATTGAATTGCTTGATTGGCGTTATCTCGGAATTAGGAAAAAACGATGAGGTCATTACAATTGGAAAAGCTCTCGTGGAAAGCACAAAATATGATGATATTCGTTTTGATGCATATCGGATTATGGCAGAAGCATATAAAGCAAAAGGCGAATATGAATTGGCTAAAGAAGCAATTAAACATATTCCCGAAATATATTTTTCCAATTTGTATGTAAAAGCCTATATATTAGAGGGTGAAGAAAAATATGAGGCAGCCGTTAAGGAATCATCTTTATGCTTGGAGCACTTGGTTTGGATGCTTGAGATTTTAGGAGAAATATACCTTCAAAAAGGTGAAACCGAAAAAGCCAATATAAAATATACTCAAGCAATTAACGTACGGAAAGCCTTTGACAATGATTTCGGAACAAAATATACACACAGCAAGCACGATCCCGAAAAAATCAAAGAACTTGAAATTAAACTCTCTCTGATTCAATAAAAAGCTTGTCGCAACATCAAGCCCCGCCTCGTGCGGGGCTGTTTTCTTTTAATCTTGACTTCATTTATAGTAGGTCTGTTATGAACATCCATACCAAAATAGATAATTGCTTCGGTAATCGTCTTTTTCAATGAAACTCAAGAATAAAATATTTCTCCGCGTATGGAATATGCCTGCGGCACTTGATGGAATGATTTTTCCATATTAGGAATTAGCTGAGAATTTAATAATTCGTGAGGATGATTAAATATCGCATCAGCGATATTCATTGGCTGTATGGTCTTGTCGGTTCAAATCCACATTAACATCTTGAGCTGGCATCTTTTTTGCTACCTCTTGACACGAAAGAAGCCTCTTTTGTCTACCTGACAAAAGAGGTTTTTTCTTGCTTTCAGGGGCAAAATAGCCCTCAATATAGGCAAATACCGCTGAAACAGGGGTTGGAACGGTCATGAAGGTCGCGCCAACCCCTGTTTTTGGCTTTTCGGCGGTGAAACGAATGCGGTATATTTTGCGTTTCTTTACAGAGCAAGGAAGTTGGCAAAGCATCACCTGACGGGATTTGTGCTATAATGTTTGGTGATAGTTTATACCTTTTTGAAAGAATACCCTTGGAGGTGACACATGGCACAGGAAAACCGGCAGAAATATAAGCTGCTGAAGCTCCTTGAACTTTTGCGTCAAAGACAGCAGAGCTGATCAACAAAATAGCTACACTCGGCAGTAGCCATAAGGGACTAATAAACTTGCTTCTCTAAGTCTGTACGCCGGAAACATCGAAATTCTTCTGTTTTTATCCTATAAAGGGTTATTTTTCCCTTCTTTTCGCGTGATACTGTCTTACCTTTTTTGAAATAATCTTTGTCCCTATCTTGACAAACGGATGCGTATCTGTTATAATTGGTTTGCAAGCTAAATTGTGTGGCAAGGGGGTGATGGATTGGCAGTACGAAGCGACGGGCTTCAAACGGAAAAGCGGATTCTGCAGGCTTGTGTCAGGCTGTTTCTGGAAAACGGCTACCGGCGCACAACCATGATGCAGATACTAAAGGAGGCGCAGGTCTCCTCCAGCAGCTTTCAGAACCTGTTCCACAGCAAGGACGGCGTTTTGATGGAACTGGTGAAATTCATGTTTGAAAACCAGTTCGGCATTGCCAGAAAAGTTACAGGTACCGCGCTCCCGCCGGTGTATGTCTATGCGGCGGAAACCGCACTGCAGATCACGCTGACGGAGCTGAATGATAATCTGCGGGAAATCTATCTGGAAGCCTACACGCATGAACACCTTCTGGATTATATCCAGCGTGCTACGACCAGGGAGCTGTACCGCATCTTCGGTCCGTATCAGCCCGAGCTTAAGGAGCAGGATTTTTACGAGCTGGAGTTTGGCTCGGCAGGGCTGATGCGCGGATATATGGCAAATCCCTGCACGGCGGATTTTCCGCTGGAGCGGAAGCTGAACAGATTCGTGACGCTGGCACTGCGGGGCTACAAGGTACCGGAGGACGAACTTAAGAAGGTTCTTACCTTCCTTGCGGGGCTGGATATGCGCGGCATTGCCCAAAATGTCATGGAGGAGCTGTTCCGCCGGCTTTCCATGCGCTATGAGTTTGCTCTGGACGGTCTGCTGCCGCCGGAGAAATGCAAATGAAGACGGATTTTTCATGGGAAAGCCCATGATCAAGGAACAACGCCACGCAGCTTTCTGTGTGGGAGAAAGTGAGGAAAGATTATGAAAAAAAGAATATTTTGCCTGCTGCTGGTCGCCTGCCTATTGGTGGGGCTTCTGCCGACGGTTGCGTTTGCAGAGGGTAGCGGAACTGAGGAGACGGGTTATGAAGTGATTGAGGGAACGGCCGGAAACGCCGGCGAGGGACCCGGAATGCTTGTGGATGGCAACATCAAAACAAAATGGTGTATGAATGATTTCACAAGTGCTTACATCATTTTTAAGACACCCAAAGCCATGCAGGTCGGCGGATATGCAATCACCACCGCCAATGACAATAATATTAATCCCGGCAGAAACCCCAAAGACTGGGTTCTGTATGGAAGCACTGCGACAGTTGCTCCGGACAAAGACTCGGAAAGCTGGGAAGTGATCCACAAGGTTACCAACGACGCAGTTTTGCAAGACGAAAACTTCACAACATACAATTTTACATTAGCTAATCCGACGACAACGGAGTATCAGTACTTCAAGCTGGAGATCACTGCGGTTCAGAATATCCACAATACAGATATTATGCAGATCAGTGAATTTGTGCTGACAAGCTGTAATCACAACTGGAAGACTGTAACCGTGCCCAGCACGAAGGACGAATTAGGCTATACGACCAAAACCTGCACCATCTGCCACCAAGAAGAGACGCAGTTTGACCTTACCAACGCCATGACGCTGGTGTTGTCAAACAACGGAGGCAACGGCTGGGGCGGCGCGGAGCTTCAGATTCATCGGAGCGGGCAGGAATGGAAAAAGGTGACGCTGGAAGATAACAGCAACAGCCAAACCGTCTATCTGCCCTATTCGGAGGACTCTGATTATAGCTTCTACTGGAAGCAAGGCAACGACGTTAAGGATAATATCGTCCTGGACATACTGTTCGGTATAGATAAGATCTTTACGAGTAGTAATTTAAATTCCGTCGGGGACGGCACTCTTCTGTTCCAGTTGAACACCGTTATAATCCCTTTTACCACCACGGTGAAGCTGGGCGGCGACACAGCCCCCGGAGAGACCGTGTTTCATCTGGCGGTCGTGCAGCACGCCAACGCGTACGAGAGAACCTACGCGAACGTGACCGTCTCCGCTTCTGTCACCACCAACGGCGCAGGCAGCTATGAAGGTACCATGACCTTCAAAGGCCCCTTCCAGCAGATTCGGGATATGCTCAGTGCGGGCGTGTTTGTACAGCAGGTGGATGCAGGCGAACCGAACTGGGCCTATGACGACACGGTGTGGGGCCTGAAACTGAGGGAAGTTGCCCTTTCCTCTGCGGATGATACAGCGGGGCAATCCGTGCTCATCTTCCCGACAACTTGCGAAGATACGGACCACGGCGTGTACTACGATATGGACTGGGAAGCTGGACCGGTGGAGCGGATGAGCTTTACCAACACCTATACAGAATCTACAAACGAGCCTAATTCCCCGGGCACCGGCGACGACAGCAATCTGCTCCTGTGGGGCGTTTTGCTGGCGGCAAGCACTTGCGGCGTGATCGGAACTGCGGTTTACGGCAAGCGGAAAAGAGCAAAATAGCCTGACATGAGTGTGCGCTGCACATTCACGCCCGTCCCTCCCGTCGGATAAACATCCGACAGGAGGGTTTTTGTTGCATTAGTTGGAGAAAAACGCCCTTTTGAACAGTCTGCTTTTTCGAAAAACTCCTTGACATTCCCACGATCCGTGCTATAATGTAGACAGACCTTGTGAAAATCTAACGGAAAGGAGAATTTTTATGTCTGTAAAGAAATATCAAAACAACAATCTGATCACCGCTATCGCTTACATTGCCATTGGCGTATTTTTCTGCATTTTTCGCGCAAAAATGCTGGATTGGCTGATGACCGTTGCCGGTGTGATCTTTATCGTGCTGGGCGTTTTGGACATCATTAAGAAGGACTTCCCCGGCGGCGTCATCAGCCTTGCCATCGGCGCGCTGATCATTCTGGGCGGCTGGCTGTTCATCGAGATCGTACTGATCGTGTTCGGCATTCTGATCGCCGCCAAGGGCGTGATGGCTATGCTGAACGCCCTGCAGACCCGCGAGATCGTCAGCATCATTTTCTCTGTCATGACTATCGCCGTCGGCATCCTGCTGATCGTCAGCAAATGGGCAATGATCGACTTTGTGTTCGTGATCATCGGCGTCCTGCTGATCGTGAACGGCGTGATGGAAGTCATCGGTCTCGCAATGAAGAAGTGATGTGAGTTGGGGGTCCACCCCCAACCCCGGCAGAACTTTTGAATAAGGGCGGCAAATCTGCACAGATCCGCATCTTTTCTTGGAACCTTCTTGAAAGAAGGTTCCAAACCTCCAAGAACTTCTATAAAAGGCGGCAAATCCTTGCCGCCCGCAGACTGTCGATAAACTATAAATTTAGAAAGCCGTCAGCCAAGGAAGTGGGTGGAGAGCTCGAGAGGAGGGCGAAAACTTCGGCGTTTGAGATGGTTTCGCCCTCCTCTCGATTTTCTGAAAGACTTTTTCGACAGACTGAAGGCGGCAAATCCTTGCCGCCTTGCTTGTTTATCAATAATTCGGAGAGTTTGAGAGGTGACTTCGGCGTCCCCAATGGTTTTCCCCTCCTCAGAGCAAACCAACGATTAGAACGAAGCTAATCCTAAAACGCCAAACGACATCTTTTCACACATTTTCACACAGATAACCCACATTTCTCCTAAAATCGGCAGATTTACATCTTGCATTTTGCCGCTTAATAGTGTATAATGTTAAACAGTATGCAAATCGAAAGGAGAACAGTGTATGATAGCTGCAGTTAAAAAGTTGATCGGCGGTTTGATCGGCTTTTTCAAAGGACTTGCGCTTGCCGCCGGAATCAAAACCGTCCTGCTTTCATTGATCAATGTCATCAACGGTGTATCGGATATTATTTCCGCTCTTTTTTCTTATAAAACCATCTATAAGATCGTCGGTATTTTTGCCACGCGAAAGTTCAAGCCGGCGAAACATCAACATAAATACGCCGTCCTCGTCGCCGCCCGCAATGAAGAGGCGGTCATCGGACAGCTCATCGACAGTATTCGCCAGCAGGATTACCCCGCCGAACTGGTAGACATTTACGTGGTCGCGGACAACTGCGACGAGAACGATAAGACCGCAGAGGTCTCCCGTCAGATGGGTGCCATCTGCTACGAGCGCCACGATATGGAACATCGCACCAAGGGCTTTGCTCTGCAATATCTGGTAGAATGTATCCGCAAAGACGTAGGCATCGACGCTTACGAGGGCTATTTCATCTTCGACGCCGACAATCTGCTCAAGCGCGACTTTATCTCCCGCATGAACGATTCCTTCGACGCAGGCGAGAAGATCATCACCTCCTACCGCAACACCAAAAACTTTGATGACAACTGGATCTCGGCATCCTACGGCGTCCATTGGCTCCGCACCGTCAGATCGGAGCACCGTCCCCGCTCGCTCTTCCGTCTGGCAACCAGAATCCAGGGAACAGGCTTCCTCTTCGCTTGGGAAGTCATCAAGGACGGCTGGAACTACACCTCCCTCACCGAGGATCGCGCATTCTGTGCGGACGCCGTCGCCAACGGCTACCAGATCTCCTACAATAACGCGGCGGAATTTTACGATGAACAGCCCGTAGATATGAAGACCGCGTGGGTACAGCGCGTGCGCTGGGCAAAAGGTCACCTGCAAGCCTTCGTGGAAACAGGTCCCAAGCTGGGCAAGCACATTTTCGTCACCGGCGGTGCCGCCAACCGTCCCGAGGTAACGGGCAACAAGCCTCTCAGCAAGGGAAAGCGTTTGCTCAACAATATCCGCCTGCGGTTTATGAGCTTTGATATGCTGTCCATCGTCTATCCCCGCGTAATCCCTACGCTGATCAAAAAGATCGTGGTCTACGGTCTGCGGGTGTGGATTATCCTCGCCGCTACCTTGCAGGTCAAGACTTATTTCTGCCCGCCTATCGTAGAAGCGATACTGGGCTATTTCGGCATAGATCCCGTCTACACCGAGCCTTTGGAAGCCTGCTTGATGTTGTCGCTCTTTGGCTTTGTCTGGACACTCTATTCCTATGTGCAGGGCATCATCGTTGCCGCCTATATCTACATCATCGAGCATCGCCGCATTATGAAAATCAAATGGTACAAAAAAGTCTGGTTCTGTCTGACCTTCCCCATCTTCGACATCATCGGCAAACTGGCGATGTACACCGCACTCTTCCGCAGAGTGGAGTGGAAACCCACCCCTCACAATGCCGGCATCAGTCTGAGCGAACTGGACAAGAAGCATCAAAAATAATATTTTCGGAATTTACGGATTCCTTTTCAAAAAACATCATCGGAGAAGCGATATGACTGCGCTTCTCCGAATTTTTTTCGGCAATTTCCCATAGACGGTTGCATTCTCCCATCATCCGTGCTATAATAAGACATATTCTATCTGCACTTTTTCGGACGGTGATTTTATGCGTATCGTGATCAAAATCGGAACATCCACCCTGACTTATGCCACGGGCAATCTCCATATTCGCCATGTGGAAACCCTTTGCAAGGTCATCAGCGACCTGAAAAATGCCGGACACGAGATCATTCTCGTCTCCTCTGGTGCCATCGGAATGGGAACCGGAAAATTGGGACTGCCGCGGCGACCGCAGGATATGCCCACCAAGCAAGCGGCGGCGGCAGTAGGGCAATGTGAACTGATGTACTTCTACGACAAACTCTTCTCGGAATACAATCACAACGTGGGGCAGATTCTCATCACCGGTAGCGATCTGGACAATGCCGAGCGGAATCTCAACTTCCGCAATACGGTGGAGCGACTGTTGGAGCTGCGGGTGCTTCCTGTCATCAACGAGAACGACACCGTCGCCACCGAAGAGATCGCCGTGGGGGATAACGACACCCTCGCCGCTATCGTGGCAAAGGTCACTGCCGCAGACCTTCTGATCCTCCTCTCGGACATTGAGGGGCTATACACCGCCGATCCCCATCAAAACCCCGATGCGAAACTGATTCCTGACGTGTACGAGATTACTGAAGAGATCGTCGCCCTTGCCGGTGGCGCGGGAAGCGAGCGGGGCACGGGTGGGATGAAGACCAAGCTGACCGCCGCAAGTCTCTGCATGGAGAGCGGCACCGACATGGTCATTGCCAACGGGTCCGAACCTGAACTGCTTTACGGCATCGTAGAGGGGCAGCTCATCGGCACCAGATTTCACAAGAAAGAGAGCAAACTATGACTGTACACGCGCTTTTAGACCGCGCCGCGCTCCATAAAAGCGCGCTGGCGACTGCTTCCAATGAGCAAAAAAATCACGCGCTCACCGAAATGGCAAGTGCGCTCATCGCCCATACCGACGAGATTCTCGCCGCCAACCGCTCCGACATCGAGGCGGGACGGGCAACCATCTCCCCGGTCATGATCGACCGCCTCACCCTGACAAAGGCGCGAATCAAAGCCATGGCAGATGCGGTACTTGCCGTCACCGCCCTTCCCGATCCTGTGGGACGGTTGATAGAGACGGTCACCCGCCCCAACGGGCTGGTCATCGAAAAGGTTTCGGTGCCGCTGGGCGTACTGGCAATGATCTACGAATCCCGCCCCAACGTTACCTCCGATGCTGCGGCGCTGGCACTGAAAAGCGGTAACGTCTGCGTTCTGCGGGGCGGCAAAGAAGCGATCCACTCCAATATCGCCATCGTCGCCGCCCTCAGAGAGGGCATCGCCAAAGCGGGACTTCCCGCCGATGCGCTGAATCTGATCACCGACACCTCCCGCGACAGCGCAACCG
Organism: Eubacteriales bacterium; assembly: GCA_051867925.1. Classification (GTDB taxonomy): domain Bacteria; phylum Bacillota; class Clostridia; order Oscillospirales; family CAG-272; genus CAKSQF01. Next base: position 3,012 of record JBJDZI010000068.1, on the reverse strand, counting down.
CGCTGATGTGCGCCGTCGGCAAGGTGGATCTGCTGATTCCCCGCGGAGGTGCGGGGCTGATCCGCTCCTGCGTGGAGAATGCCCGCGTCCCCTGCATCGAAACGGGAACCGGCATCTGCCACGTCTATGTGGACGAATTTGCGGATCTAAACAAGGCACTCGCCATCATAAACAACGCAAAGACCTCCCGTCCCTCGGTCTGCAACGCCATGGAGGTTCTGCTCCTTCACAGCGCCATCGCCCCTGCGTTCCTGCCCCGGCTGAAGGCAAAACTGGTGGACGACCGCAGAGCAGTAGGTCTTGCACCCGTGGAGCTTCGCCTATGCCCCCGCGCCGCCGCCATCATTGACGGCACCCCTGCGGAAAAAGAGGATTTCGACACCGAATTTTTGGACTACAAACTGGCAGTAAAGGTGGTAGACAGCGTGGACGAAGCCATCGCCCATATTGCCGCCCATTCCACAGGACACAGCGAGAGTATTGTCACCGAAAACAGGGATCATGCCGACCGTTTTACCGGGCTGGTGGACAGCGCGGCGGTCTATGTCAACGCCTCCACCCGATTTACCGACGGGGGCGAGTTCGGACTGGGCTGTGAGATGGGAATCTCCACCCAAAAACTCCACGCCAGAGGTCCTATGGGGCTGAGAGAACTGACGTCCTACAAGTACATCATCCACGGAGACGGACAGATTCGGTAAAAGCCCCACGGCGGAAAAATCACGCCGGGCAGGAAATTTTCCCTATGTTTTATGTTTACTGTGGAAACTCCTGCGAAACTACCTATTCAAACAAAAAATCCCCTTACGAAGGAGAATGATTATGAAAATCGGATTCATCGGTTGCGGCAACATGGGATCCGCCATTGCCACCGCCGTCGCTCAAAACGGTTCGCATGAGATCCTGCTGGCAAACCGCACGCCTGTCAAGGCAGAAGCTCTTGCCAAGCGGATTGGCGTCGCAGTTTCCACCAACGAGGAGATTGCCTCCACCTGCGATTATATTTTTCTGGGTGTCAAACCGCATCTGCTACGGGATCTCCTTGCCTCTCTGTCGCCGCTGTTTGCCGCCCGCACCGATCGCTTCGTGCTGATCTCCATGGCGGCAGGAATCCCCCTCTCGTCCATTGCCGAAATGGCAGGGAAGGACTACCCCACCCTTCGGATCATGCCCAATACCCCCGTATCGGTAGGTGCAGGACTGATCCAGTATTGCAAAAATGCCGCCGTCACCGACGGAGAGGAAGCGGATTTTCTTTCGATCATGGCAGGCGCAGGAGTGGTAGACCCCATCGACGAGGGCCTCATAGATGCCGCCAGTGCTCTTTCGGGATGCGGCCCTGCCTTCGTTTGTCTCTTCTTGGAATCGCTTGCTGACGGTGCCGTAAAGTGCGGTCTGCCCCGGGATAAGGCACTGAAATATGCCGCGCAGACCGTGATGGGCACGGGCAAACTACTTTATGAGAGCGGCAAGCATCCGGGAGAGCTGAAAGACGCCGTCTGCTCGCCCGGAGGAAGCACCATTGCGGGAGTGGCTACGCTGGAAGAATACGCCTTCCGCTCTGCCGTCCTCTCCGCCGTGGAAGCCTCTTTTGAACGCACCAAAGAACTGGGAAAGGAAAAATGAGATGATCGTCAAGCAGTACATCAAAGAGTTCGAACAGTTGGGGCTTGGACTATTCGTTCATTTCGGTATTTACAGCCTTCTGGGCAAGGGAGAGTGGGCAAAAGATCAATACTCCATCCCAAACGATGAATACTACCCCATTCACAAAAATTTCTGCCCCGATCCCAATTGGGCGGAGAAGCTGGTGACCACCGCGAGGTCCGCAGGTTGCCGCTATATCACCCTCACCACCCGCCATCACGACGGCTTCTCTCTGTACGACACCTGCGGGCTGAACGATCTGGATGCTCCCCACGCCTGCGGGCGGGATCTGGTGCGGGAATTCGTGGACGCCTGCAATCGTCACGGGGTCATCCCCTTCTTTTATCACACCCTGCTGGACTGGCTGATGCCCTCTTACAATGGGGATTTTCCCGCCTATCTCGACTATCTGCGCAAGAGCGTGGAGCTTCTCTGCAAAAACTACGGAAAGATCGGTGGCATTTGGTTCGACGGAATGTGGAACAAGCCCGACGCCGACTGGGAAGAGGACGCCATGTACGCTATGATCCGCTCCTACCAGCCCGAGGCAATGATCATCAACAACACCGGTCTGGATGCCCGGGGTGCGCTGGGGCATATTGAACTGGACAGCGTCACCTTTGAGCGCGGAAAGCCTCAGCCGCTGAATTTAGAGGATTCGCCCAAGTATATCGCATCCGAAATGTGCGAGGTATTGTGCGATCACTGGGGCTATGCCGAGTACGATCTGCATTACAAGCCTACCGGTGAGATCATCGAGGAACTCTGCGCCTGCCGCCGCTACGGCTCCAATTTCCTGCTGAATGTGGGACCCAAACCCGACGGTTCTCTGCCGCTGATCGATCAGGGAATGCTGGAAGTATTGGGACAATGGGTAAAACTTTACGATGAAGCACTCCACATCCCCCGTCCAGTGGATATTGCTGTGGAAAACAAGCCGAAAGATTTTCTCCTGCAGGACGGCGACACCTACTATCTCTTTATCCACAGTTTGTCTACAGGTGGGGACAGCCATTTCGCCCTTTCGGAAGAAGAAAGAAGTCTGGAGCGGTTTACTCTGCCCCGTCAGATCCGCTCGGCGTGCTATCTGGATAACGGCAAAGCCGTTTCCTTTACCCAAGAAAACGGCAAAATCGCTCTGCGCAACGAATCCTACGGCTGCGGCGTCAATCTCATCGTCCGCATCGTCAAGATCGAATGTGCGTAAAATATTGGGGCTCTGCCCTAAATCCCGGTCGGAACCTTCTCCCAAGAAGGTTCCGGCACCTCCAAAAACTTCTATAAAAAATGGCGGCAAGTATTTGCCGCCACAGTCTGTCGAGAAACTATAAATTTAGAAAGCCGTCAGCCAAGGAAAGGGGTTGG
>JBJDZI010000067.1:0-12542 GCA_051867925.1 Eubacteriales bacterium | reverse complement strand
ACCGGGCATCGAAGCGCGGGCGCCCGAACGAACAGAAACGAGAAGCGGGTTTTCCTTATCACCGAACTTCATACCGGTGATGCCTTCCATTTTGTCGATGTATTCCATAATCTGTGACTGGATTTCATCGTTAATTTTTCTGCCGTCCTCGTAATACTGCGTGCAGGCCTCGGTGGTTACGGTGAAGCCCTGCGGAACGGGAAGACCGATATTGGTCATTTCTGCAAGGTTAGCACCCTTGCCGCCCAGAAGCTCACGCATCTTAGCGTTACCTTCTGTAAACAGGTAGCAATATTTCTTTGCCATGCTTTTTTTACCTCCATAGGATAAAAATATATAGAATTGCGCATTTGCTCCTCTATTATAGCACAAAAAATCAAAAAATGCAGGAAGTATGACAATATTTACAAATTATTAACTTTTAGTCCTCAAAAAAGTTAAAAAGAAATCTTTCAAATCGACTTGCAAAATGTGCGGGGATGCGGTACAATAATGTAGTATATACATTTTGGAGGTATTTCATCGTGACCACCGAAGCTATCGTGCAAAAACTCACCGATCTCGGTTTACCGTCAGATTTCACGATCTGCTTTGAATCGGTAACCGATTTATATAATGAAGGATTTATCGCCGACAGCGAGCTTTCCGCCGTCAAGAATCTGCTGGACTTCTTCGATCTGGTTAACACCGTCAATGTGCGCTCGATCATGGGCTTTATCGAGTCCGGCGTGATCTTTTCCTCTTTGGACGGCATTCTCATCTCGCCCTTTTCCAAGATCGGCAAGGGAACTACCGTCTATCCCAACACTCAGCTTCGCAAAAACGTGACCATTGGGGCAAACTGTGTGATCGGTCCCTCCTCGGTCATTGAGGAAAGCACCATCGGCAACGGATGCGTTGTGAACGCCACGCAGATGTATCAATCTGTGATGGAGGACAACGTCAAGATCGGACCATTCTGCCACATCCGCCCGGGCTCCCATCTTTGCTCCGGTGTGAAGATCGGGGATTTCGTGGAGATCAAGAACTCCACCATCGGTGCGGACTCTCACGCATCTCACCTCACCTACATCGGTGACTCTGACGTGGGTGAGCGGGTCAACTTCGGATGCGGAACGGTTACCTCCAACTACAACGGCTACACCAAGGCTCGCTGCGTGATCGGCAACGATTGTTTTATCGGCTGTAACACCAATCTCATCGCTCCCGTGACCATCGGTGACGGCAGTTATACCGCTGCAGGCTCCACCATTACCGAAAGCGTTCCCGACGGTGCGCTGGGGATTGCACGCCAGCGTCAGGTGAACAAAGAAGGCTGGGTAGAAACATTTAAGGAAAAGAATCAAAAAAGATGAGCAATATTTTCGACATTTTCAAGCAAATCGAATCCCCCAAGCCCGCCGCTACCGGCCCCATCGAATGGCTGATCGTGGGACTCGGCAATCCCGGCAAGGAGTATGAGAATACCCGCCACAACGCAGGCTTTATCGCCATTTCCGCATTAGCAAAAGCGTGCAGCGTTCAGATCAACAAAAGCAAGTTCAAGGCATTGATCGCAGAGGCGACCATTTCCGACAAGCGTGTCCTTCTGATGATGCCCCAGACTTATATGAACCTCTCCGGTGAAGCAGTTGCCGAGGCGGCGACCTTCTACAAGATCCCTCCCGAGCGCATCCTCGTTTTCTCCGATGACATTTCTCTGGACGTTGCCAAAACCCGCGTGCGGAGAAAGGGAAGTCACGGCGGTCAGAAGGGACTGAAAAGCATTACCGAACACTTAGGCTCCTCCGATTTCCCTCGGGTAAAACTGGGCGTCGGGCAGAAGCCGCATCCCGATTACGATTTGGCAGATTGGGTACTGAGTAGTTTCAGCGCCGACGAGCGACAGCAGATGAACGAAGCAGCAGAACGCGCCGTAGAAGCTTGCCGCCTGATCGTTGCAGGAAAGACCGATGAAGCGATGAATCGCTTTAACTGATGATTTATGATCCGACATTTAGAACGATATATGACCGAGCGGCGCGAATTCAAAGAACTGTCGAGCGCGCTCAAAGAAAAGCGGCACAGACCGCTCCCCCTGCTGGTCACGGGGCTGTCCGAGGGAGCGCGCTCCATGCTCGTCGCCTCGCTGTGCGAGGATCGGAGCCAGCAAAACTCCCCTCTGCTTCTGATCGTGCCCAGCGAAAAAGAGATCGCCCGACAGATCAGCGCCCTCTCTGATTTCGGGCTTCGCTGTAAGGGCTATACCATGCGCGATTTCATGCTCCGTAACATTACCGCCTCTCATGAGTACGAACATGAGAGGCTTTCGGTGTTGTATTCCATCCTGAACAACACCTGCGACGTGGTGCTGGCAACCCCCGACGCCGCCATTCAATACACTATGCCGCAGGATGTGCTGGCATCGCGGATTCGCCGCGTTCGGCTCTGTGATCCCTGTGATCCGATGGAACTGCGCCGTTTTCTCAGCGAATGCGGCTATACTGCCGTGGAGATGGTAGAATCTCACGGTCAATTTTCCCATCGCGGCGACATTTTGGACGTTTTCCCCCCGCACGCCGATGCACCCATCCGAATGGAATTTTTCGGAGATGAGATTGATCGGATGTCCTTCTTCGACGTGATGAATCAACGCCGCACCGACGATCTGGAGGAACTGACCCTCGCCCCCGTCCGGGAAGTCATCCCGACCGCATCGCAAAAAGAGGAACTGCGCGAACTGACACTCAAAGAAGCCAAGAAAAAGGGAAGATCCGACGATGCCCGCAAGGCATTGTTTGAGGAAGCGGAAACTCTCGCCGGTGACCGCGAGCTTTCCTGCATTGATAAATACATCTCGTGGATCTACCCGCAGAAGGAATGCCTGATTGATTATTTCGCCGAGGATGCATTGGTGATCGCGGAGGACTATTCCGCCCTCTCCGACCGTTTGCGCTCCTGGGATCTGACCGACGGTGACTCAACCGTATCTCTGCTGGAAGCAGGGCTTTTAAACGCAGACTACGCCGAACATGCCCGCACCTCGGTTTGGTTTGACGAATGGCTGAGATCCCGCAGTACCGTGATCATCAACAGCTTTGCCATCTCCATGACCGGGATGGAGCTGACCGGTATCTACACCTTCCAGAGTAACCAAACCTCAGGCTTTGCGGATAATCTTCCCCTGCTTTTGGAGGAGATTGCAGATTACCGCGGCAAGGGATATCACATTGCCATCCTCTGCGAGGGCAATCAGTCTGCCAAGAACCTGCTGGCTACGCTGGTGGAGCACGGCATCACCGCTTCTGTTTCGGATCCAAACGCCGAAGTGCAGATCGTGGTGGCTCCCTCTGTTCCCGGATTTGAGCTTCGGCTTGCCAAATTCGTCGCTCTGTCTGTCTGCAAAGGCGGCATAGGTGTCAGCGGTAAGCACAAAACCGGTCAGAGGTCAACGTACAAAAAGAACGCTGCCGAAAAGATCATGGCGTATACCGATCTTGTGGAGGGAGACCTTGTGGTTCATGCCGGACACGGAATCGGTCAGTACCTGGGGCTGGAAAGCCTCACGGTGGCAGGCATTCGCCGCGATTTCGTGAAGATCCGCTATGCGGGTGACGATATGCTCTATCTGCCCTGCAATCAACTGGATATGCTCTCCAAATATATCGGAAACGGCGGTGACAATTCTTCCGTTCGCCTCTCCCGCATGGGCGGTGCCGAATGGGGCAAGGCGAAAGCCAAAGCCAAAGCCGCAACCAGGGAAATGGCAAAAGAACTGATCCAGCTTTACGCCGCCCGACTCCGCAAACAAGGCTTTGCCTTTTCTCCCGACGATGCAATGACCCGTGAGTTCGCCGATACCTTTGAATACGATGAGACTGACGGTCAGCTTGCCGCCATTGAAGACATCCGCCGCGATATGGAAGCGGACTATCCCATGGATCGTCTGCTCTGCGGTGACGTTGGCTACGGCAAAACCGAGGTGGCTATTCGCGCCGCCTTTAAGGCGGTCATGAGCGGCAAGCAGGTGGCGATTTTGGTTCCCACTACCATTCTTGCACTCCAGCATTATCAAACGCTTCTGTCCCGTATGCGCGGCTTTGCCGTCAACGTGGATATGCTCTCCCGCTTCCGTAACAGCAAACAGCAAGCCCTCTCCCTCCGCAAATTGGAGCGGGGCGAGACCGACATCATCGTCGGCACTCATCGTCTGCTGTCGAAGGACGTCAAGTTCCACGATTTAGGATTGGTGATCGTCGATGAGGAACAACGCTTCGGCGTAGGGCAAAAGGAAAGACTGAAACAACTCACCGAGAACGTAGACGTGCTTACCCTCACTGCAACGCCGATTCCCCGTACTCTGAACATGGCAATGAGCGGCATCCGCGATCTGTCGGTGCTGGAGGAGGCTCCCGGCGAGCGCCAGCCCGTTCAGACCTACGTCACCGAATACGATCGGGGCGTGATCACCGAAGCGATCCGCAAGGAGCTGCGCCGCGGCGGGCAGGTCTTCTATCTCTGTAACAATATCGAACGGCTTCCTTACATCGCCCAGCGGCTTCAAGCCGATCTGCCCGATGCCCGCATTTCGGTGGCAAACGGTCAGATGGACAAGGAAGAACTTTCCGACATCTGGCATTCGATGATCGTTGGCGAGACCGACATTCTGATCTGTACCACGATCATTGAGACAGGTGTGGACGTCCCAAACGCCAACACGCTGATCATCGAAAACGCCGATGCCATGGGACTTTCCCAGCTTCACCAGATCCGCGGTCGAGTAGGAAGATCCTCCCGCCGTGCTTACGCTTATTTTACCTTCCCGCAAAACAAGGTGCTGTCCGAGGTATCTTCCAAGCGGCTGGATGCCATCCGCGACTTCACAGAGTTCGGCGCGGGCTTCAAGATCGCTATGCGAGATCTGGAGATACGCGGCGCGGGCAATATTCTCGGCGCAGAACAGCACGGACATATGTCCGGGGTCGGCTACGACCTCTATATGAAACTGTTGAACGAGGCAATTTTGGAGGAAAAGGGGCAGGCAACGGTCAAAACCGTAGAATGTACCGTCAACGCAGGCATCGACGCCTATATTCCCGAGAAATACGTCCGCAGTTCCAATCATCGGATGGAGGCTTATAAAAAGATTTCGCTGATCCGCTCTCAAGCCGACCTTTACGACATCACCGACGAACTGCTGGACCGTTACGGCGATCCGCCGAGGCCCGTTTCCAATCTGCTGAAGATCTCGCTCTTGCGCGCCCTCGGCTCTCAGGCGGGCATCAGCAAGATCGAACTGAAGGAGGGCACTGTCCTGTTCTATCCCGAGCAATTTGACTTAAAACCGTGGATCGCGCTGGGAAAAAACAATTATTCCGTACAGATCATTCCCGGTAAAACGCCTTGCGTTTCGATGAAGGTTGATAAAGCCGCCGCGCCCGACGTGGCATCGGAGGCTTTGAAGCTCTATCTGCAACTGAAAGAAAATCCTGCTTGATCTGCGCAAAAATCGGAGGAATTTATGAAATTCAAGATCACCAAACTCATTGCAGTCCTGCTGTGCGTACTTTGTCTCGTTCCCATTGCCGCCTGCTCCTCGTCCGGAGGAGATGTGGTCATGGAGTATAAAGGCTACACCGTTACCGAAGGAATGTACCTTTACTGGATGAAGACCTGGAAAGACCATTATGTCACCAACTACTCCGACATTCAGGATACCGATGCATACTGGACTACGGTCAACGAATCAGGCATGACCAACGAGGAGTATCTGACTACCAACATCAAGACCCGCATCCGCTATTATCTGATCGGGCAGGCGCTCTTTGATCAGTACAAATTGGAACTGTCCGACGAGGCGAAAGCGGGAATTCAGTCCGATCTGGATGCACAGATCGAGTATTTCGGTTCCAAGAGTGAGTACAACGCCTATCTCGACAAGGAATACGGCATCAATCTGTCGGTATTGGAAAAGATCTATACCTATGAAGAAAAATATACACAGGTCTATGAATATCTCTACTCCACCACCGGCAAACTTACTGCATCTACCGTAGAACTGGACGAATATTATCACTCCTACTATGCACGCGTAAAGTACGTCATGTTCCTGAAAAATACCAAATACGTCTACGACGAGGATGGCAAGCGAGTGACCGACTCCTACGGCTACTATCAGATGGAGGATCTGACAGAAGAGGAACAGGCGCAGGTGACCGCTACCGTTCACGAAGTATATGAGGCTGTACAGGGCGGTGCCGATATTGCCGATTATTTTGAGCAGTATATGACCGAATTCGGCTTTGACGCAAAAAAATACCCAAACGGCTTCTATATCACCGCAGACGAATACACGCTCCACACCGCTGAGGTTACCGGTGCCGCAATGGAAATGGAAGTGGGTGAAGTTCGTCTGGTGGAAAACGACGGCTGCTATTTCGTGGTGCAAAAGTTTGATCTGATCGATCAGGCTTACAACACCGAGGCAGACAGCGACCAGTTTACCTATTTGGTCAGCTACTGCAACAGCGAGAAGTTCGTCAAGCACTTTGAGGAACTCTCCAAGGAAATTGAGATCAAAGAAGATCTGCTCACCGCATACCGACTGAAAGATCTTTGATTCGGAGGATATTAGATATTATGAATATTTCCATCGTCACCTTTAATCTTCGCATGGATAACCGTCACGACGGCGAAAACTACTTTTTCAACCGCTCGCCTTTCATTCTCAACACGATCCGCCAAAAGAAGCCCGACATCATCTGCTTCCAGGAAGCGACTGTTCGCATCTTGGAATGGCTCCGTGCCAATCTCACCGAATATACCGTTGCGGGCATCGGGAGAGGGAAGGACTTTTCAGATGAAGCCAATCCTGTAGCGTTTCGCAAAGATCGCTTCGAACTGTTCGGACTGGATCAGTTTTGGCTGTCCCCCACACCCCACATCCCCGGTTCCCGCTATCCGAACCAATCGCCCTGTCCCCGTATCTGCGTGACCGCCACTCTGCGCCCCGTGGGAGAGGGAAGACTGATCCGTATCTACAACACCCATCTCGACCATGTCAGCCAACAGGCGCGTTCTGACGGAATGACCGGTATACTGCAACGCATTCGCGAGGATGCCGCCGCATTCCAAACCCCACTGCTTTTGACCGGAGATATGAACGCCGATCCCACCGAGCCTTGTATCTGCGAGGCGATCGCATCCGGACTTACGGATTTCACCGCATCTATCCCCACTACCTTCCACAGTTTCGGACGGATGCAGGAATCTTGCAAGATCGATTACGTCCTCGCAAACGACGATTGCAAGCTCTGCGGCGTAAACGTATGGGATTTCACAAAGGACGGACTTTACCTGTCGGATCACTATCCGGTGGAGTGTGAAGTTGAAGTCTGACGGTAACTGCGATCGCCATCAGCCGGACTGCCGGATTTTGATTTTTCTTGCGAATTTTTTCAAAAAATTTTGCAAAACCTATTGCATTTTTCAAAATCTATGCTATAATATTATCGTAAACATCGTAGAAGTAAGGAAGAGCGTGCAAGCGCTCTTCTTTCTTGTAAAAAGAGAAAGGGAAATGTATGGCAAAATCAAATACCGGTATTGCCGCAAAGATCAGACCGGCAATCGAACCGGTGATCGAAAATCTCGGCTACCGCATTTGGGACATCGTATATGTCAAAGAAGGCGCAGACTACTATTTGCGCATCACTATCGATCGCGACGAGGGCGTGGACATCGACGGCTGTGAGCTGGTCCACCGCGCCATCGACCCCGTACTGGATGAGCTGGATCCCATTCAGGACGCATATTATCTGCAGGTCGAATCTCCCGGACTGGAGCGCGAACTGCGCACATCCGAGCATTTTATCTGTTGTAACGGACAGAAAATCGTCGTGAAACTCTACAAAGCCATTGAGGGACAGAAGATGCTGACCGGCGTGCTTTCTACCGAAGACGGCAAGGTTATCATGCTGACCACCGCAACAGGTACGGTCACGCTTCCCATTGAATCCATCGCCAAAGCAAATATTCTGTTTGAATTTGATTGATACGAACGAAAGGAAACGAAAAATGAACAATGAATTCTTCGCAGCGTTGGAGCTGCTGGAAAAAGAAGAAGGCATCGCCAAAGATTACATGATGCAGAAGGTCGAAGCTGCCCTCATCAGCGCATACAAGCGGGACTGCGGCGGCAACAGCAATGTCAAAGTCGTTATCGACGAAGTGAAAAAGGACGTCAAGGTCTATCAGCAAAAGGAAGTCGTAGAGGAAGTCGAAGATTCCATTACGCAGATCACCCTGGCGGATGCGAAAAAGCACAGCCGCCGCGCTGCCATCGGTGATGTCATTGACATTGAGATCGATCCCAAGAAGTTCCGCCGTCTGTCAGCACAGAACGGCAAACAGGTGATCATTCAGGGCAGCCGTGAGGCGAAACGCGAAAAGGCAGCCCGTGCTTATGAAAGCAAGCGGGAGGAGATCATCAATGCCCGCGTCAGCCGTATTGATCCCGAGAACGGCAACGTGATCGTAGAGACCGCCAACGGTCACGCCACTCTGCTGGCTACCGAACTGATCCCCGGCGAGCATTTCGAAGCAGGCGACCACATCAAAGTCTTCATCTCCGAAGTCAACCGTGAAACGCGCGGTCCGCTGGTCACCCTCTCCCGTACCCATCCGAATTTCGTCAAGCGTTTGTTTGAACTGGATGTTCCCGAAATTCAGGACGGTACTGTCGTCATTAAGAATATAACCCGCGAGCCCGGCTCCCGTACCAAAATGGCGGTTTACTCCCGCGACGAGAACGTCGATCCCGTCGGTACCTGCATCGGTAACCGCGGTATGCGTATCAACGCTATTGTTAAGGAACTGAACGGCGAAAAGATCGACGTGATCCGTTACAGCGAAAAGCCCGAGGAATTCGTTGCCGCGGCACTGGCACCCGCTACCGTCCGTGAAGTAATTTTAGACGGAGAACGCTCCTGCCAGGTGCTGGTAAACGAAGATCAGCTCTCTCTTGCCATCGGCAAGGTAGGTCAGAATGCACGGCTCGCCGCACGGCTTACCGGATTCAAGATTGATATTAAAACCAAGTAATCACGGAGGTGTCGCCTTTGGCTAACAATAACGTTCCGAAGCTTCGCAAACAACCGGAGAGACGGTGTCTCGGATGTATGGAATCCTTCCCCAAGAAAGATCTGATCCGCGTAGTCCGCACGCCGGAAGGAAACGTAGAGTTGGACTTTGTCGGAAAGAAGTCGGGAAGAGGAGCATATATCTGCAAAAACTCCGCCTGCTTCAAAAAGGCACGCAAGGCAGGACGCTTCGAGCGGAATCTGGAGTGCGCGATCCCCGACGAAGTTTACGACCGTTTGGAGGTGGAGCTTTCTGAAACCCGATAGATTTCTCAATATGCTGGGGCTCTCCAAAAGAGCCGGAAAGCTCGCGGCAGGAACTCCCGCGGTAACGTCGGAGATCCGTGCCCACAAAGCATTGCTGGTGCTTCTCACGTCCGATGCCGCCCCTAATGCGGTCAAACGGATCACCGATTCCTGTGCAAGTCACGACGTGCCGCTGATCACGGCCCGCTATACGAAAGCGGAGATCGCAGCTGCAATCGGTCAATCAGGCGAAGTTGCGGTAGTAGCACTGCTGGATCACAATTTCAAAAAGGCGATACTCAGTACCCTACAAACAGATATGACAGAGGCGGGTAGTTCCTATCCGCAGGAGGTGTAATATATGGTAGAAATCGGTAAGTACAAGGTCAGCAATCTGGCCAAAGATCTGAGACTGAAGAACAAAGACGTAACGGATCTGCTGGAGAAGAACGGATTTCCCGGCAGAACCCATTCCTCGGTTCTCAGCGCAGACGAATACAGCTTTCTGATGAATTATTATATGACTCAGAATCAAATCGTGGACATCAACTCCTATATGGATAAGAAGACCCGCATTGAAGATCCCTCGGTAGTCAAGTTAGTGAAGACTGCGACTCCGGCCCCCAAGGCTCCTGAGGCTCCCAAAGCTCCCAAAGCAGAAGCAAAGGTAGCCGCACCTAAGGCGGAGGTCCCTCAGCCCAAGGCAGAGCCTGCAAAGACAGAAACAGCAAAAACAGAAAAATCCGCTCCCAAGGAAGCACCCGCCGGCAAAGAGGCACAGAAGCCCGCTACCGAACCCAAAAAGGAAGCACCCGCTCCTCAGCAAAAGCCTGCTCAGAAAAACGAGCAGAATGCTCCCAAAAAGCCCCATGTGCAGGAGCAGAGAAAGAATCCCGCAGATCGCTTTGCAAATCTTCCCACCAAGAAGGAAGAGAAGCCTGCTAAAAAGGAAGAAAAGCCCGCAAAGGACAAGAAGGACCGTCCCCAGACCCTTCAGCGCAATGTCAAGACCACTACCGAGGTAACCACCTCTACCGATGCGGTAACCTCCGGCTACACCGGCAACAAGTCCGGTACCCGCGTGGTGGATACCCGCGCGGCGAATGTGGATCTATCCAAGTACGACGAGCGTCTGGATCATCTGGCAAGCAACGACAAGGCAGCAGGCGGCAAGGGCAGCGGATTTGACTCTAACCGTCAGAAACTGAAGAAGCAGAACAATAACAACCAGAAGGGCGGAAAGCCCGAATGGAATAAGGTCGGCAAACAACAGGGCAAGAATAAGAAAGAAGCTCCCAAGCCCACCAAGCAGCCTGTCAGCATCACCGTTCCCGAGGAGATCTCGGTAGGCGAGCTGGCATCCCGTCTGAAGGTCACCGCCGCTGAAGTCATTAAGCGTCTGATGATGCTGGGCGTGATGGCAAGCGTCAATCAGGTCATTGATTTCGATACTGCCGAGTATGTGGCTACCGAACTGGGTGCCAATGTCACCAAGGAAGTTGTGGTGACCATTGAAGACAAACTCTTCGACGACAGCGAGGATGCAGAAGACAATCTGGTAGAGCGCGCCCCCGTCGTATGCGTTATGGGTCACGTTGACCACGGTAAGACCTCCATTCTGGACTCCATCCGTCACGCAAACGTTACTGCAGGCGAGGCGGGCGGCATTACCCAGCACATCGGTGCGTACCGCGTAAACATCGACGGCAAGGACATCACCTTCCTGGATACTCCCGGTCACGAAGCCTTCACCGCAATGCGTGCAAGAGGCGCAATGGCGACCGATATTGCTATTCTGGTGGTTGCGGCTGACGACGGCATTATGCCTCAGACCATCGAGGCAATTAACCACGCTAAGGCGGCAAATATTGACATCATCGTTGCCATCAACAAGATGGATAAATTCGGTGCAGATCCCGACCGAATCAAGCAGGAAATGACCCAATACGGTCTGGTTCCCGAAGAATGGGGCGGCGACGTCATCTGCGTTCCCGTATCTGCGCTGACCGGCATGGGTATCCCCGATCTGCTGGAAAACGTTCTGCTGGTTGCTGAAGTGAAGGGTTTGCGCGCCAACCCCAACCGCCGCGCAAAGGGTATCGTCATCGAGGCAAGACTCGACAAGGGTCGCGGTCCCGTTGCCACCGTACTGGTACAGAACGGTACGCTGAAGGCAGGTGACGTGGTGATCGCAGGTCAGTCAGTCGGTCATGTCCGTGCCATGACCAACGATAAGGGACAGCAGATCAAGACCGCAGGTCCCTCCGTTCCCGTAGAGATCATCGGTCTGTCCGAGGTTCCCGAAGCAGGCGACGAGTTTGCCGCAGTAGACGACGAGCGCATGGCTCGTGAGTTGGTGGAACAGCGCAAGCAGAAGAGCAAGGAAGAGGAATTCCGCGCCAATGCCAAAGTGTCTCTGGACGCGCTTTTTGCCCAGATCAACGATGGTGCAAAGGAACTGAAGATCATCGTTAAGGCAGATGTGGGCGGCTCTGCAGAGGCTGTCAAGGCTTCTCTGGTGAAACTCTCCAATGAAGAAGTTAAGGTCAGCGTGATTCACTCCGCAGTCGGTGGCATCACCGAAGGCGACGTTATGCTGGCGGCGGCATCCAATGCCATCATCGTAGGCTTCAACGTCCGTCCTGACCGCGGTGCGCTGGACAGCGCAGAGCGTCAGAAGGTCGACATCCGCACCTATCGCATCATTTACGAGTGCATCGAAGAGATCGAGGCAGCAATGAAGGGTATGCTGGCTCCCAAATTCAAGGAAAGCCTGCTGGGTCACGCAGAGGTTCGTCAGACCATCCGTGTTCCCAACGTCGGCACTATTGCAGGTTCTTATATTACCGACGGTAAGATCAACCGTAACGCACAGATCCGCGTTGTCCGCGACGGCATCGTGATCTTCGAGGATAAGATCTCCTCCCTCCGCCGCTTCAAGGACGATGTGAAGGAAGTTGCACAGGGCTACGAGTGCGGTATCGGTCTCGACCGCTTCAACGACATCAAGGAAGGCGACATTCTCGAAGCCTTCGAAATGGTGCAGGTATAAGCCGACTGTTCAGTTGCTTCCTAAAAGCAACGCATAGAAGTTGAAATACAGGGGAGACCGTTCCGGTCTCCCCTCAGTCTGTCGATAAACTATAAATTTAGAGTGCCGCCAGCCAAGGAATGGGG
>JBJDZI010000066.1:0-12651 GCA_051867925.1 Eubacteriales bacterium | reverse complement strand
ATGGTGGAAACGAGGGGGCTCGAACCCATGACCTCACGGATGTGAACCGTGCGCTCTGACCAGCTGAGCTACGCTTCCTTAGTACGGTATGATTATAGCACAGCCAAAGTCATTTGTCAATACTTTTTGGGAAAAAATCTGCATATATCTGCTCCGAAGACGGTCTTGACAGACGTCCGCATTTGTGGTACAATATCCTCATCTGCATCAAAAATGAAAGGCGGTTTTCCCATGTCAGAAATTAACTCTATTTTGACTGCCCTTGCAGAGGCAGAGGAGTATTGTCTGAAAACAAAATACGGCGAATACGTGAATCACACTTTGGACGGCAAAAGGATCTCCGGCTCCGATCGGGAAGCGATAATGAATTTCATCTTTGCAGAGTTCGGGGAACTACTTCGTCAACTTCCCACGGCTCCCGATTATCAAAGCAAGGACGCGATGATGTCGTATGAAAATGAGCTGATGGGACTGCTCATGAAGTGTTGCCCGGACGGCAGAAACCTTCCGCCCGAACAGATGACCTTGGTCAGATCGCTTTGGGAAATGGTGGAGGAGATCCGCTTTTTCGAGAATGCAGTGGACAAGCTCTTTGCACAGGAGACTGTTTATCCCGCTTTCGTGGAGCAACTGCTCAACACCCACAAACAGCTCAACGATGAATATCATCGGGGACAGCTTTACCAAGGGATGCTCCATTACAAAAAGGAAGTGGCAGCACTGTCTGACCAGTGTAAGGCGATCTTCGGCGATTATATCGCGGCAGAGGCGGTGCGCTATCTCAGCGGCACGACTACGGGGCAGATGCTGAACAATCTGGAACTGATGGTGGATATTGCCAAGCTCGTCCCCACTGATGCGCTGATCGGACAGGTGTATGCCGCTCTGCAATTGGAGAAAAACGCCATTCGCTTTTTTGCGGTGGAAACTCTGGTGGTGCAGGGAAAGGAGATTCCCGCCGACGTAGTGGAAGTGCTGGCGCATGATCTGACCTATGCAGCGCTGACCTACGGTGTGCTGAAGGGGCATGGAAAAGCCTCAGCGTTTCCGCCTGCGCTTGCAAACGAAGAATATCTGGCTAAGAGCGATCTAGTACATTGGCTCACCTATCCTTCGGAGCTGGGCAAGAAACCTGACGAGATCGAATATCTGGGCAAGGTGGAATCCAAAAACGAGAATTATTGGATCTTCCGCTACAAGTCGGACAGCGACAATTTGAGCGATGAACTGCAAAACAAATGGCTTATCGGCTGGTCGGGGGATGAGGGCGGTACTTTCAGCCAATTCGACGAGTATGCGCTCTATGAGAAGAAAACCCCCGAGAAAACGCTCAAATATATCAAGAAAAAATTAATTGGGTAAGGAACGCATTGGGGCAAAGATTTTTGTAAAAAAGGGGCTATTGCATTGTTCAATTGTCCGTTTTTAACGGACTTGTGCAGCAATAAGCCCCTTTTTTCAGATAAGTTTTGGGAGTTCCAAAAATCTTTTTTCAAAAAGGATCTTGGTAGGCGAAGCCCCAAAGCGCACCCCTCACCCATGATAGAGTTTGCGGACTTGGTATTTCGGTTGGCAGGTGACGTTGATGCCCAGCTTTTTGTAGGTTTTCTCATCCACGGAGGAGGGGATCACGGTAAAGTGGGCGTCACAGCCCCGAAGGTGGTTCAGCTGGGCCATAGCGCGGGCGGCAACAGGATCGGTTGCAGAACTGATGGAGAGAGCAATCAGCACCTCGTCGGAATGGAGGCGAGGATTGAGATTCTTCAGATTCTCGATCTTCAGACGGCAAATAGGCTCCAGCGTCTCGCGGCTGATCAGATCCACTTCCTTGTCAATGCCTGCCAGTGCTTTCAGCGCGTTCAGCAACAGTGCCGCGGAGGGACCCAGCAGGGAACTGGTTTTGCCGGTGACCACGCGACCGTCAGGGAGTACCATGGCGGCGGCGGGTGCGCCAGTATCGGCGGCTTTGGCAAGTGCCACACCTATGGCTGGACAAAGGGCATCGGATACGCCGCTCTGCTGCATCAACAGTTCCAGTTTCTCCTTCTGACTTTCGGCGGCTTCGCCTTGACGGATCGCCACCTGTGCCTGATAGTAGCGGCGCAGGATCTCAAGGCGGGATGCTTCGCAAACCGCATCCTGATCGAAGATGCAGTATCCCGCCATATTAACGCCCATGTCGGTAGGCGACTGATAGGGAGAACTGCCCAAAATGCGCTCCATCATCGCTTTCAGCACGGGGAAAATGTCAATGTCCCGATTGTAGTTCACGGCGGTCTTGCCGTATGCCTCCAGATGGAAGGGATCGATCATGTTCACGTCATCCAGATCTGCGGTTGCCGCCTCGTATGCCACATTCACGGGATGCTTCAAAGGGAGATTCCACACCGGGAAGGTCTCGAATTTGGCGTATCCTGCCAGAACGCCCTGCTTGTTCTCGTGATAGAGTTGAGACAGACAGGTTGCCATCTTTCCGCTTCCGGGACCGGGTGCGGTGACCAGCACCAGAGGGCGGGTGGTCTCGATGTATTCGTTTTTGCCGAATCCCTCATCGCTGACGATCTTTTTCACATCATAGGGATAGCCCTCGATGGGGTAATGCTTGTAACTCTTGATACCAAGGTTTTGGAGCCGTCGGATGAAGAGGTCTGCACCGGGCTGACCGGTATAGCGGGTGATACAGACACTGCCCACCATCAGACCCATTGCGCGGAAGGCATCGGTGAGGCGAAGCACCTCGTCGTCGTAGGTGATGCCCAGATCGCCGCGTTTTTTGCTTTTTTCAATATCGCCTGCATTGATGGCGATGACGATCTCCAGCTCGTCCTTCAACTCGCAGAGCATACGGATTTTGCTGTCCGGTTCAAATCCGGGGAGAACGCGGGAGGCGTGGTAGTCGTCGAATAACTTGCCGCCCAGTTCCAAATAGAGCTTTCCGCCAAACTGACCGATGCGCTTGCGGATACATTCTGACTGCATGGTCAGATATTTTTGGTTATCGAAACCCTGTCGCATAATAGTGTCCTTTCCGATGCCGATTATCGTCGGCGTTTGCAAGGGGATATTTGTCCTTTACCTTACTATTATACCATTTTTTCGGCGGAAATCAAGAAAAATCGGAGGGCGAAATCAACAAAATTTCGCCCTCCGATTCGTTGAAATTGTCCATAGATCCAGCAGTCACTCTTTTGGGGTCAGCGTCAGCAACCGATCGCCTGCCGTCACCCGACTCTCGCAGGTCAGGGACAGATCGCCGTACCGCTCGGCGTTGATGACCAGCAGGGGCGTGGTGAGATCGGCACCCCCGCGGCGAAGGGCGTCGATGTCAAAGGAAAGAAGCAGATCGCCCGACTTGACCCGATCTCCCGCGCGGCAACAGGGGAAAAAGTGTCGCTCCGACAGTCGGGCATCGGTCTTTCCCACATGGATCAGCAGTTGGACACCGTCTGCACCCATAAAGGTGATGCCGTTGCCTATGGAGGTCACCGAAGTGACCGTTCCTGCGGCAGGGGCGTAGACCTTGCCGTAGAGGGGGAGGATCGCGCATCCCTGTCCCATCACTCCGGCGGAGAAGGCAGGATCGTCCATCTGCGATAAGGGGATCACCTGACCGCTCAGCGGGCTGATCACAGTAATGGGGGAGTTGCGCGCGGGAGGAGCGATGGGCGCATTGGGCGCGCCGGGCGCATCCGCGGCTTGCTTGGCGCCTGCAATAGGGGCGGGCACAGATTGCCCGGGCAGGACTGCCAGCGTGAGCAAAAGGCTCACCGCGGCGGTCAGCAGAAAGGCGATCAAAAGGGTCAGCGTCGCCGAGAGCGATTCCTCCCCGCCGTGATCTGCGCTCTCCAAGCAGGACACCGCCAGCGACACTGCCGACAGAGGCGCGCCGCTCATCCCCTCGGTGGCACTCATCCAAGCGGCGCACAATCCGCCCAGTGCGGCAGATGCGGAGACGGTCAGCAGAATCCTCCCCTGCCGCAGGCAAAGACCATAGAGGGCAAGATAGGGGCTTCCTGCCAGCGTGCCGACGGAAGCTCCCACGGCGGTTTGTCGCAGATGGCGGTCGCGGATGCGAAGGAGCAGGGCAATGGCGGCACCCAGCAGAGCGGCGGCGGTGGCAAACAGAGCGGTATTCCACAGCCCGCGCTCTTCCATGGGAATCGATAGCGTTTGCCCGCCCAGCAGAAGGAGCAAGGGCATCGCCAAAGAAAGCAGCAATGCCGCTGCCCAATTCGCATAGCGATCGAGCAGAGCGATCCCGCGCGTCAGCAGATTGCCGGCATAGGCGCAGAGCGGTCCCACCAGATAGACCGTCAGCAGGATGGCAACCGAGAGAGCTGCAACAGGCTTCAGCAGAACCTTGATGCCTCCCGACAGAAAGCGTTCGATCAGCCGCTCCACCCATTTGATCGTGGGAACCATGATGAGTACGGGGATCACCGATCCCGGATACACCACGCCCCGAATGGACAGTCCGAAGAATCCGCCGTCTCCCGCAAGCCATGCCGAAAGGGAAGGATGCAACAGTATCGCCGCGGCAAGGATTGCCAATGGCTGATTGCACCCAATCCGTCCTGCAAGGCTGTACGCCAGCAAAATGGGGAAGAAATAGAGAAATCCTTCCCCGATGGCAGACAAAACGGTATAGATCGGATGGGCGATGGAGAGCCATCCCAGATGAACCAATGTGAGGGTTACCGCTTCCCAGATCGTGCCCGCCAGCAGGGCAGGCAATAGCGGGCGCAGGATACTCTCAGCATAGCCGAACAAACGGTTTTGCTGAGAAGGATGAGAGGGCTGAGAAGACGCTTGACTTGACTTCATACGGATGCTCCTATGGAATAGACCTTTGCATCCAGTATGTGCAGAATGGGGGAGAATATGCAAACAATCCTTCACGCCGTCAAAGCGGCGTAAAGGATTGCAGTTTAGTTTATTGATGGAATCGCCCGACCAGTTCGCTCTTGGCGACGGCGGCACGGTATGCGCCCTCGTAATCGGACATGGATTTGAAGCAATTCTCCAGATCGGTGTAGATTCGAAGCAGGAAGAGGGTGTCTGCGCCGGGAGAAGATTCTTCCAAAACTTCACGGAGCAGAGCGGCGGCGCGCTGATAGTTATACGCCGCCTGCGCCAGCCGCGCGTGGACGTGCTTGCGGTAACGGGGTGTGGTCAGCCGAACGCTGTCGAAGAG
This sequence comes from Eubacteriales bacterium, assembly GCA_051867925.1. GTDB lineage: Bacteria > Bacillota > Clostridia > Oscillospirales > CAG-272 > CAKSQF01. Next base: position 7,457 of record JBJDZI010000066.1, on the reverse strand, counting down.
TTGTGCCGCCAGTTCGTGTTTGCCGCGGTCGATGAGTCGGAGCAGGGTGTTGTAGAGGTATTCCTCGGCGTAACCCACACGGTCAGCGGCTACGCAGAGCGAGGGGTCGCCTGCCTGTCCCTCAAGGATGCACTCAATGACGGCAAGGAGTGTGCGGGCGCGCTCCTCGATGGCGGATTTGGGATAGCAGGTGCGGGCGGTAAAGCGCAGGCAGGTGTCGAAGAGGTTGCGTGCGCTCTCCAGATAACCGCTCTGAAAGGCATCCATCCCTTGTTGCAGATAACAGTCGGCAAGGAGCAGAGCCAGTTCGTCGTCGAAATCGCTGAGTTGTTTGCAATCGTCGATGCAATCCTGCCATTGCCCCGCGGCATAGTGGGCGCGGATCTGCCCGATCAGCCCTGCTTTGCGATAGATGAGGGCATCTGCGCCGTCATCCAGCAGGTAGCCCATCGGGACATTCAGCCGCTGTGCCAGATAGCGGATGCTTTTCAGCGACGGCGAAGCCACGTCGTTTTCGATCTGACTCAGCATATTGCGGGTCAGTTGATCGCCGCAGAGCGATGCTTGCGTGATCCCACGCTCTTTGCGAAGGGCGTGGATTTTTTGTCCAAGGGTCATGGGGGTTCTCACTTTCGGAATTACTATCAATGTATTTTACCATAAAACGCGGAAAATGTCAATGGGGTTGACGATTTTCCGCGAAATGAGAGGATGATTATGATGGGTCATCCATTTCGTATAAGAACGCCTTGCCGCGGGTGCCGACACGGCGCACCAGCCCCAGTTTCTCGAAGAGTTTCAGCGCGTAGTAACCACCGCGGGAGGGATAGCCGCCCTTTCGATTGAATTCGGCAGCGGTGAAAGGCGAAGAAAGCCCTGCGGGCAAAATGCGCCGAAAGTCTTCGGGGGTGCAGAGCTGTATTTCTTCTCCATACGAGATGGGCATCCGCTCAAATCGGGTGGAGCCTTTCTTTTTGTCGCGGCTCCAGCCGTCCAGATTGCGGAAGTCCTCCACATCCAGCAGTAGCACGGTAAAGGTCAGCCCGGGCGTGCCCACCAGACTGTCCAGCCCCGCCAGTTCGGGGGCGGCGGTGTGGGGATGCCCTGTTTTGGGCGATTTGCGGCGGCTGGACAGATTGCCGTCGCCGTCGATCCAGTAAAGCCAGCGGTTGCGGGGGACAGGATGCACCACCGTCACCGCATACCCCTGTTGCAGAAAGGCGGTGATCTTCTTTTGCAGACGGAAGAGCTGGCGGGTCTGGATTTCGATAATCTGCCCGTCTTTGGCGATGTCGGCAAAGTAGGAGCCGATCTTTTGCTCGTGAAAAGCAGGATCGGGCTGGTAGAAGTATTTCAGCACCGCGTGGAGGGTCTTTTCGCCCAGTGTGCCGATACCCTCTCGCAGGCGGTCTGCTTCTACGCGGGAGATCGCTTCGGCAAACCGCAGGGCAGGGGGGATTTGCGCCCCCAACCCCGCGGTTGCCGCAGGTTCAAAATTGCCCGCCGCAGAGAGGGCGCTCTCTGCGGCGGGAGTGTTCATGGGCTTGTCCATACTCATTTTTGCGCGTGCAGGTCGGCGTCTATGCCCTTGGCGATGGCACAGGCAAACCGGTCCTGCCAGTCGGAGTCGGTGAGTTTTGTCAGATCGTCGTGGTTGGTCAGAAATCCGGTCTCGATCAGGACGGTGGGCATAGAACTGTACAGCAGAATGTACAACTGATTGTCGCTGTGCAGGGTAAACTTACCGTCCATGCTTGTCTGCATGGACTCCAGAAGGGAGTTTGCCAACCGCAGGGTTACATCCCGGGAGGTGGAAAAGAAGAGTCGGGTACCGTAGACCTCGGTCTGTTCGAATGTGTTGCAATGGATGCTGACGAAATAATCCGCACCTTGCTCGTTGACGTACGCGGGGCGGTCTTTGGCGTAGAAAATGCCTTTGACCAGCGGAACGGGGCAGTCCGCTTCGTCATCGCCGGGACGGGTCTCCCCAACGGCATAGCCCATCTTTTCCAGAGCTTTTTTCACCTTTTTGGAAATTTGCAGATTGATATCTTTTTCGTAAATGTATTCAAAATCTTCTTCGGTGACAACGGTTCCGTTTTCGGTCACCCATACGGTAGCTCCGTTTTCATCCTTTTGCTCGTATACATATTGCCCGTCTGCGGTCAGCCGCACCGACGAGCCGTTGTCAAACCAACCGTGACCTGCGTCGATGAAGATGAGATAGTCGCCGTTTGTGGCAGAATAGGTCAGATCTGCGTAGGGCGTGTTTTCGTCGGGATCTGCCTCTTGGGTGATGGGTTCCTTGACGGGATCATTCGAAGGAGTATCGTCCTTGGTCTGCTGGGTGACGGCTGGCTTTTTTTCCGTATTCGCGGGATCGGATTGTACTTCCTCGGTCGAATAGGCGAATGCCGACAGGATGCTGAAGAGCATAAATACCGCCAGCCAAACGGCGGAAAATTTGATCAGTTGAATATGTGCGTTCACTTTTACCTCCAAATGGGGATACTATCTTTATTTTAGCACAAATTCTCTTGAACAATTGAACAAATTGTTAATTTTCGCGATTTTTTTGTTGTCTGCTCATCGAAAAAAGACTCCCGCGGGAGTCTTTTTCGGGGACTACAATTCCTTGCGGATGCGCTCCAATGCACCTTTTTCCAGTCTGGAGACCTGTGCTTGGGAAATGCCGATGGCGGAGGCGATCTCCATCTGGGTCTTTCCCTTGAAAAAGCGGAGACTGATGATCATCCGCTCTCTGCCGGTCAGGTGATCCAGTGCCTCTTTCAGGGCGATGTTCTCCACCCACACCTCGTCGCTGCAGGAGGGATCGCTGATCTGATCCATCACATATAGTGAATCGGAGGTGCCGTCGGTATAAACCGGCTCGTAGAGCGATACCGGCTCCACAATGGCTTCCAGCGCGGCGACCACTTCTTCCTTGGTGTGGGCAAGCCCCTCCTTGACCAGCGCGGTGGTGATCTCCTCAATGGTGGGTTCTCGCGACATGGTGCGGGAGAGGGTCTCTCTCACCCCCAGTGCCTTATAGGCGAGATCACGGACGCTTCTGCTGACTCTGACGGCGTTGTTGTCCCGCAGATACCGCCGCACTTCGCCCACGATCATGGGGACTGCGTAAGTGGAAAACTTGACGTCCATCTCCACGTTGAAATTGTCCACCGCCTTGATGAGTCCGATGCACCCCACCTGAAAGAGATCGTCTGGGTTTTCGCCCCTGCTTTGAAACCGTTGGACGATGGACAGCACCAGCCGCAGGTTGCCGTCGATGAGGGCATTGCGCGCTTCGCCATCTCCTTCATGGGCTGCCTTTAAGAGATCCTTCATCTCCTCCGCCGTGAGGGTTTTCAGCTTGGAGGTATTGATCCCGCAAAGATCGACCTTGTTGTAATACTTGACTTGATACGCCACTTTTGACTTCCACCCTTTTCCGTATGACTTCGTGTGGATAGTATTGCCGCGACGCGGGCGCGCTCATACAAGCAGCGGTCACAGTAAAAAATGGAAGGGGTGAGGCGCGCCCGTCTTGCCAAAATACTTGTGAGAAGTAGTTTTGGTTACTTAGGAATGTATCTTGAAATCATTTGGAAAAGATTCTTCCTGATTCAAAAAGGGGCTGCCTCTGAGAGACAGCCCCTGAAATGGGAATGTTAATCGATATTCGTATACAATTTTTGAATAATTTCAAAACCATCTTGATTGGTATACATATAATTCATAGACAGATACAACTCGCCGGAAGTGCCGGTTGTGAGAACGGGATCCCATGTTTGGGTAATTTCGCAATCCATCAACTCCAGTTCTGCCAGCAAACGGGCATGAGCGGCATCCAATTTTTCCTTGGTGATTCGGGGAAGCAAAGAATCATATTTGCCTACTGTGTATGCATTAAAGCCGGTGATTGTTCCGGGTGTGGAAACCATTGCGGAAACTATTTCATCGGTGCAATATCCTTCGATATAACGCACATAGGTGAAAAAGATACTATGCCGGGAGGCTTCTGCGACGCCTTCGTATTCATATTTGGCAAAGGTTTCTTCCGAAATGCATTGTAAGATAAACGCTTCTGCAAGTGGTTTGGCTTCTTCTTCACTAATGCGGGGGATTTCCGGGGGAAGGTTGGAATCCGGTTGCATAAAATGTGCGATTTGATTGGTATCTGCAAACAATGTCACGGTTTGATTGTCCGCTTCGTTGTAGTAAGTGACATAATAACTGTAAAAGGAACCGTACTCGTTTTCATTTGTTGTTTTCAGATAACGAGTGCTTTTTTTATAGACAAATTCCTTACCGTCTGCAAAGGGCTTTACGGATGTGCCGATCCGACTGTCTTCCTGAATGGACTTCCTGTCGGTTCCCACGCCGTACAGCCTCGGATCGCGGTTGGCTTGGATGGCAGCACCTTCCGAGCCGGCACCGAAATACAAGAAGGTGGGTTGGGGGTTCTGCGCAGGATCATCAGTAATGGCAGGGGAAGTTGTGGCTGTTGCAGTCGGAGTCGGTTCGTTGGAATTCTCTTGTGTACACGAAGTGATGCAAGTGCAGAGCAAAATGGAAGCCAATACGGTAGATGTGATTTTTGTGATAATCTTCATGATAAGTCCTCCTTAGTGAAAGTATTGTTGTGTATCTCCGACGTAAACAATCGGATAAGTACCTTTTCCCGTTTCCAAATCAGGACGTGGCACCTGGTCACCTGCTTGGGATATTCCTTGCGCGATACATCCCTCTATGCTATAGCCGCACTCAATTCCATTCAAAAAGCCTGATAAAAAGTTGTTGGAATCCGATACCTCAGTTGTTAGTGTCGTTCCGAGAACAAAGTGTGCGCCTTTTTCAAATGATCCGGATACTAAATTATAGGTTTGTTTGTTAACTCCGGTTGTACAACCAAGGTATAGAATACATCTTTGCGTTCCAAGCACATTGGCATCCAAGCGGTTAATATAATAGGCATTGTCTAACGGAGTTGATTGATAGCACATTATGTATCCGGTTATACTTCCTGTGTAATCATAAAAACAGAGTTGACAAGGAAATGCGTGACCTCGGAATACATATATGTCTCCGGATTGCATATATGAATATGTAATTGCAGAGGACAGATTTTCATATGCATTGGCGGTATAACCTATATCAGCAAGCACCTCTTCAAACTTCGCATCATTTGCTGTTGTATTATTACTCCGGCATCAAAATATTGAGCATCTCAGTCCTTATACCCTTTGACCTTCGGATGGTCAAAATAGGATTGCACATGCGCCTCGTCTGCCTTCAGGTTCTCCATGAATGTTTTCGTGTTTCCCTCGATATCGGATAACTTGACAGCCTGCTGTTGGGAGCCGACAGACTGCTTCAAGTCGTGGTTCAGATATTCGTCGGGATTGTATTCAGGCGAATAGGGCGGCAGGAAAAAGAGCGCGATCCTGTCTTCGTGCGCTTCCACCCACTCCTTCACCTTATTGCTGTGATGCACCTTCAGATTGTCGATGATAAAGAAAACCTTGTGCGGGATGTCTTTGATCAGGGATTCCATGAAATGAATCATGCGATCCGCATTCATGGCTTCAGAGTACAGCAAAAAGTGCAACTTCCCGCGGTTGCTGATTGCCGATACCATATTGATGTGCATCTTGACCGTTTGAATCTTCAGAACCGGCGTCTGACCCTTGGGCGCATAGCCTCTCGCATAGTTCGCTTCGTTTTGGACAGCCGTCTCATCTCCCCAAAAGATTTCCGCATTTTCCTGCTTTGCTTTTTCTTTGATGGCAGGAAACTCCTCGTTCAGCCATGCCTGTACGGCTTTATCGTCCTGTTTGATAGCTCTTTTGGCAGGTCTCTGAACGGTAAAGCCCCAGCGGTGCAGGTATTCACCGATCGTGCGGATCGGCAGATCCTTTCCGAATTCCCGCAGTATAAAGTCGTGGACGGTCTTTCTTGTCCACATGCAGCATTTCAGTTTCAACTGTGCAGAGTCATGATCCACCATCGTGGCAATAATCTGCTTTTCCTCATCAGGCGTCAGCTTACAGTTCGTACCCTTTTTTCTGCCACGTTTCTTCGGCTTGAGCCCAGCCATTCCATCTTTCTTATACGCAGTGATGATGTTACCGACTGTATGCTTGGAAAATCCCGTCAGCTCCTCAATCTTGTCCCGACGGGTCTTGCTTTTCCACAGTTTGATAACCATCTTCCGCATGGTGTACAGGGTATCATCGTTCGCTTTTCGGTAGTCAATTCTTTCTTCGGTTTCCATGTGTATATTATACCACACTTCTGTCGGAATTGCAATAGGTTTGCTCAATATTTTGTTGCCGAATTAATAAAACCGCTGTAGCATGTGCTGGTCAAATCGGCAAAGCCTTGCACTGCAGGCATAAACGACCAATAGGATAGCGCAGAGATATCAGCTTCATTGACAAGGCAGACATTACCGGAAGTGTCCTGCGAGATAAATTTGCTTCCACTTTTGATTAAATATTGACCTTGATGATTTCCTGAATCCATGCGTAATATATAAAATCGAGAGGAGTTGCTTGTAGAACTATTGATTACGAGATTGGATCCGGATCTGTAGAGTGCGCGTCCTGTAGAGCTGTACTTGTTGATTAAACGGTATGTTCCGTTGGATTGTAACGATACAGTCCATTGTGAAGCGGTTGAAGTGCTGCGTGCAGCAGTAGCTACGTTCACATTGTTTGCGTCAGATAATGATTGTAGTGACATATACTTAGAGGAAAATGCGTTCATGACGTAATAAGCAGTATTATCTACAATGCCATCAGAATCGAATACTGTAATTGTGGTAGAGTCGGTGATAATTGAACCGTCGGTCGGATCAGTACATGAGCCGGTGATGGTGACAGTCCCTGCTGACACACCTGTAACTGAACCGCTCCCGGATACCGTAGCAATTGATTCATCTTCGCTTCTCCAGGTCACTGTAAAAGAAGAGGGGGAGACTGTGGCATTGACAGAAGTGATGTCGCCGACTCCAATATGAGATAGAGGCGAATTAACTGAAATGGTGTAATTTTCGGATGCATTTATGGGCAATGTGATAGCGATAATGAAAAATGCAGTCATAATCGTTACAAGAAACAAACCAAACTTTTTCACATGAAACATCTCCTTCTTTAACAAATGTGTTTGGCTAATATTCTGTTTCATTCCGCGTTATGGGACATTGGACTCAGTCCTTTCCAAAGTGAAGGTGTTTACTGTAGTATAGCAAAAAAATACAATACTGTCAATATATTACACAACATTTTTGGCAAATTTTTCAAAAAGATGGTCGAAAATTGTTAAAATTGATCGTTTTAGTGTTTCGATATCTCCAAGTTCCTAAAAACAAATCAGGGCGGCAAGTACTTGCCGCCCTCAGCCTGTCGATAAACTATAAATTTAGAGTACCGCCAGCCAAGGAAAGGGGTTGG
>JBJDZI010000065.1:0-12663 GCA_051867925.1 Eubacteriales bacterium | reverse complement strand
TTCGACTCGAATGTGCCGAAATCATGAAAAAGCAAGGATATGCGGAACCTGTCGGTAGAGCGAAGATTACAAAAGCCTACAATCTTCCGTGCAGATATGTCATTCACACGGTCGGTCCGATGATTGACGACCATGTTACAAAACGGGATGAAGAACTTCTGGCGTCCTGTTATCGCTCCTGTCTGGAGCTTGCTGATCAAAACGATATACGTAGTGTAGCCTTTTGCTGTGTTTCTACAGGCGAGTTTCATTTTCCGAACAGGAGAGCCGCAGAGATTGCAATCAGAACAGTATCCGACTACAGAAAACAGTCGAACAGCAAAATCAAGGTGATATTCAATGTTTTCAAAGATATGGACTACGACATCTACCGGGAGCTTCTCGGATAAAATAAAAAGGTTAAAAAACGAAATCGAAACCGCTGATGCCATTGTCATCGGTGCGGGAGCGGGTCTTTCCGCATCTGCGGGATTTGCTTATGACGGTGAGCGTTTTGAAAGATATTTTTCAGACTTTCATAAAAAATACGGCATTACCGATATGTATGCCGGAGGATTTTATCCCTTTGAAACACCCGAAGAATATTGGGCATGGTGGTCACGGCTGATTCTTGTCAACCGTTATGATGCGCCTGTCGGCAAACCGTACAGTGATTTACTGACACTTGTAAAAGACAAGGATTATTTCGTGCTGACAACGAATGTTGACCATCAGTTTCAAAAAGCAGGATTTGAGAAAAAACGGTTGTTTTACACCCAAGGGGACTACGGTCTTTGGCAATGCTCAAAAGCCTGCCACAATAGGACTTATGATAACGAAGAACCCGTTCGCCGGATGGTTGCCCGGCAAGATAACATGATGATCCCGAGCGAACTGATTCCGAAATGTCCTGTGTGCGGTGCGCCGATGACGATGAATCTGCGCTGTGATGACATCTTTGTTCAGGATGAGGGATGGTATTCAGCGGCAGAGCGATATGAAGATTTCATACGCCGCCACATGGATAAACATGTGCTTTATCTTGAACTGGGTGTTGGTTTCAACACGCCTGCTATCATTAAATATCCGTTTTGGAGGATGACAGCGGGGAATGCAAACGCTGTGTACGCCTGCATCAATTCAGGACAGTCCATCTGCCCGAAAGAAATCGAAAATCGGTCGATGGGTCTTGACAGAAACATCGCCGATATACTGAACATTTTGCTTCGAATGTCGTGATATAACGGTGATGAATCGTCATAAACTCAAATATTGAATCGTAGTAATCAAATTGAAAGCCTTCTGCATACATAGCCAAATGCTTCTCAGCCGAGCATTTGGCGATTTGTGACAAGAAAGCGTTTATATAGGGAATTTCCATTGAAATGCCTCTGGATTCATTTCGCGAAAACTGCAGACCGGCACGTTCGTTTGCGCTCATCCTATGAAAAACAATCAAACGCATACAGAAACACGGTAACTGCTTCCGTTTTACATGACGTATAACCGAAAAATCAGGGCAAACCACCATTGTTTGGCGGTTTGCCCTGCCTGACTTTACCACGTACGGGACTTCATCTCTTTGAACTGTGCAACGGTGGGAACGTGGGAGTTCAGACCGCCGTCTACATTGATGATCTGTCCGGTAACATAAGTGCTTTCGTCGGATGCCAGATAGACGCACAGATGTCCGATGTCCTCGGGACAGCCGTAACGGTTGACCATGATGTTGCTGAGGAAAATGTCCTTCAGCACCTGGGGAACGTAAGCCTCGTTCTGGGGAGTCACGATCAGACCGGGACGGACGCAGTTGCAACGGACGTTCTGCTTGCCGTATTGCAGAGCGGTGTACTCGGTCAGCTTATCCACACCCGCCTTGGCGCAGGCATATGCGGTGGAACCCAGATCGCCCGAGCAGGATGCCATGGAGCCGATGTTGATGATGGAACCTCCGCCGATCTTCTCCATATAGGGCAGAACGCACTTGGTGGCGTAGAAGGTGCCCCGCACGTCGCTCTGGAAGATGGCATCCCACATATCAAGAGTCAGCTCGTCTATGCGGCCGTCCTTCAGACCGACGTTGGCGGCGTTGTTGACCAGAATGTCGATCTTGCCGTACTTCGCCTCGGTATCGGCAAAAAGCTGTTCGATGCTCTCGACAGCGGTGATGTCCATGAAGTGATAGTAGGCTTCTCCGCCTGCTTTCACGATCTCGTCCACGACCGCCTGTCCCTTTTCCTGTCTGCGTCCGCAGATGACGACCTTTGCGCCCTCAGCGGCATACAGTTTTGCGATGCCGATGCCGATACCGCTGGTAGAACCGGTAACGACTGCAACTTTTCCTTTTAATCTTTCCATAATCATCAATCCTCCTGAATGATTTTTTATAATTTGGATCTTGTCAATGCGGTTCATGCCGGACAAAGCGGCAGATCCCGACAAGATCTGATTTCAAAACGGAAATGCGGGCAATCCAAAATGGTTGCCTTGGTGCGATTTAGTTTCATTATAGCATAGTTTTTGGGATTTTGCAAGAGACGGGACAAATTTTGTTGCCAAGAAAGCGATTTTCTCTCCTCTGCCGCGGTCATTGACAAATGGAGCGTTTTATGGTAAAATAACCTTAATCTGAGAACGCGCGGAATGGGACTGCCATGTCCGTCGGCAAAAAACGTTCCTGTTTCTACGTTTCATCGGGAGGTTTGTATGAAATACCGCAAAGCCCTCTTTCGCTCTGCCGATCCCTACGATGCGGACGGCAGTGAAGAACTTTTCGCCGGCGCCATGCGGGAAAACTGTGCCTATCAGTACGAACACTGCGGTGATTATCGCAGGATTCTGGATGGGATGGAATTTGCGCCGGACGATCTGCAATCCACAGACGATCTGGCAAAGCTCCCTCCTCTGCCGACTCTGCTGTTTAAGAATCATCAGATGTATTCGCTGACCGGAATCAAAGCCCCCGTTCTTGCCACCTCGTCGGGGACGAAGGGACAGTTCAGCAAGATCCGATTTGAACTGAGCGGACTGCTCTGCGGACTGCGGATGGTGCTGAAGATCGGCAGAAGGCGAAAACTTTTTTCACCCATCCCTACTCATTACGTGGTTTTTGGCTACAAGCCCCACAAGGGCAATCAGACTGCCGTGACCAAGACTGCTCTGGGCGCGACTCTGTTCGCGCCCGCCATTCGCAGAAAATACGCGCTGATCTGGAAGGACGGTGGATATGTTCCCGATCTGGACGGCATCATCGAGGCGGTTTTGAAGTATTCCAAGTCGAGGTTCCCTACCCGACTTATGGGATTTCCTTCCTATACCTATTTCGTGCTGAAACGGATGGATGAGAAGGGAATTCGGGTGCATTTGCCCAAAGGCTCCAAAATCATGTTGGGCGGCGGCTGGAAGCAATTTTACTTGGAACAGGTGGATAAGCAGATTCTGTACGATCTTGCCAAGCGGGTGCTGGACATGGAGGAGGATCAGATCGTGGAGTTTTTCGGTGCCGTGGAGCATCCCATCCTCTATTGCGACTGCCCTTGCCATCATTTCCACGTGCCTGTCTACTCCCGTGTGCTGGTGCGGGACGTTCACACCATGGAGCCCCTGCCCACGGGGCGGGTGGGGCTGGTGAATCTGATGACCCCTATGGTGAAGGCAACGCCCATCCTCAGCGTGATGACCGATGATCTGGGTGTTCTGCATCCGGGCGGAGATTGTCCCTGCGGCAACTTGTCGCCCTATCTGGAGGCAGCGGCAAGACGGCATCCCTCTAAAACGGTGGGCGGTGCCGCCGAAATCACCCTGCTCTGCTATGAAAACCGACTGGAACAGTTTTTGGCGGGGCAATCGGAGTCCCACGAGAAGGTCTATGCGGGATATGATTGCAGGCTGATCGCCTGTGAGGATTCAGAACTGGTGCTGTCGGGGATGTTCGGCAGTTGCCCGGTCAAACGCCTGCCCCAAAGTCGGATGTTTGCCGCGCTTCGGAGCAAAAAGGGCTATCTGCAATCGGTTGCCCTGCTCTGTGACCCCGAAAAGCGGGAGATGCTCACCGATCGGCTGGCGCGGATCGGGCTTTGCCGCATCGTGCGTGCGGGCGATTTGTCGACGGCTTTCTGCGGAGAAACGCACGACGGCGAATATCCTCTGCGCCGCTATCGGAGATACGTCAATTTCGAGTAAAACAGGCGGATTTTTGCCGTTTCTCGGGATAAACAGGTGCGATTTACCCCGTGGGGTGCGATGGCGATGGGATTCCGAGAAAAAGAGCAGTAGGTCACACGACCTACTGCTCTCTCGTTCATTCGTTTACGGAGAAAATTTGCCCCGGAAGAACCAATTTTTCCTTTTTGGGGAAGGATCGGTCGTACACTTCGCAGGCGGCTTCGTCCACGAAATAACCCGCAGGCGTTGCGTACTCTCCCGTGATCCCGCTCAGGTATCCGGGGATCAATTCCTTGCACAGAAAGAAGGAGGCATCCTCGCCCTCCGCCAGTCCGTGATAGCGGATCCCGAATGTATCGGCGCAGGCAAAGCCGCTCTTGCCATAGAAGTCAATATTTCCTTCCATGCATACGGCGCCACAGCCCATCTCTGCCGCCTTTTCCAGCGAATAGTCCAGCAGAATCTTCCCGAAGCCTTTGCGCTTTTGCTCGGGGCAGATGCAGATGGGGCCGAAGGTCATGATGGGGATCTCCCGTCCGTCATCGGTCTTAACGGTGGCGTGCATAAACATCACCTGACCGATCAGTTTGCCGTCCTGCTCCATGACAAAGTCCAGCTCCGGCACGAAGGCGGGATCGTTTCGCAGTTGGTTTAAGACGTAATGCTCCAGACATCCGGGACGGTAAACGTTCCAAAATGCCTCTCTGACCAGATTCTCAACGGCGCGGTGTTCTTCCGGTTTCTCCAAACGGATGGTGTAGTCATTGTTTTTCATTATTTTTTCTCCTGATGATTGATGACTGCAATACGGGGAGTTTGTGCGAGACTGTATTTGCCCAAACCTCCCGGTCAGGCAACAATCTCCAAGGTGTTGTTCTTCTTCAAACAGCAATATCCTCTGAAATCAATAGATTGGATCGTGCGTTTTTGCAGGATCTGTTTTAATTATAGCACCAAATTGTGAACAAATCTACCGTTTCTCCCGGGATGTGGTTTTTAGCAAAAGTGGCGGCGCAACTTGCAAAACGGGTTTTCACCCCTCCGGTTGGTTGACAAACCGCTCTGTTTGTGCTATACTGGACTTATGTTGCGAGGAGGGGGTGTTTGGATGACTATGCTCATCACCGGCGGTGCCGGATTTATCGGAAGTAATTTTATCTTTTATCTGTTGCAAAATTATCTCGACCGTCGGGTGGTTTGCGTGGATAAACTGACCTACGCAGGTAATCTGTCCACGCTGGAGCCGATTCTGTGCGATCCGCGGTTTCGATTTGTGCGGGGGGATATATGCGACCGCGATCTGATCGACGGCGTGTTTGCCGCCGAGCACCCCGATGTGGTGGTTCATTTTGCCGCGGAGAGCCATGTGGATCGCTCCATAGACGATCCCGAGGTGTTTTTGCGCACCAATATTCTGGGAACGGCGGTGCTTTTGGACGCTTCCCGCAAATACGGCGTGAAACGGTTTCACCAGATCTCCACCGACGAGGTCTACGGCGATCTGCCGCTGGACTCTCCCGAGCAGTTTGCCGAAACGTCTCCACTGCGCCCCGGCAGTCCCTATTCCGCCTCCAAAGCCTCGGCGGATCTGCTGGTTCTGTCCTACCATCGCACCTACGGTCTGCATGTGACAATCAGCCGCTCGGCAAACAATTACGGCCCTTATCAGTTTCCGGAAAAGTTGATTCCGCTGATGATCGCATCCGCACTGGAGGAGGATCCCCTTCCCGTCTACGGCGACGGGCTCAACGTGCGCGATTGGCTTCATGTGGAGGATCATTGCGCCGCCGTGGATCTGATCCTGCAAAAGGGCAAGACGGGTGAGGTCTACAATGTGGGGAGCGGGGACGAGGTGTGCAATCTGGAACTGGTGCGTCGCCTGCTGAGACTGCTCTGTAAGGGCGAGGAGCGGATCACCTTCGTTCCCGACCGCAAGGGACACGATCGCAAGTATTCCTTAGACACAGGCAAGCTCCGACGGGAGCTGGGATGGGCGCCAAAGATCGCCTTCTCGGACGGTCTGGAGCGCACGGTGCGCTGGTATCTGGCAAACGGCGAATGGTGGCGTCCTCTTCGGTCGCGGGAGATGGCGGGGCGCGCCTGATGCAACGCTCATCTTAAAACAAATCGGAAAGGGTCAAACCATGGAGTTATCTGCATTTTTCAAAAGTGTGATCGATCAGGACACGGAATCTGTCGTGCTGTGCGATCTCGGTCATACGATCATTTATATGAACCCTGCCGCCATCCGAAACTACGAAAAACGCGGCGGCGCAAATTTGATCGGAAAAAGCCTGCTGGATTGCCATAATCCGTACTCACAGGAGCTGATTTGCAAGACGGTGGCGTGGTTTGCAAAAAGCCCTGCCCACAATCGCATCTTTGAGTTTTACCGGGAAAAAGACGATCGGGATGTGTACGCCATCGCCCTGCGGGACGAGAATGGGCGGCTGATCGGTTACTACGAAAAGCACGAGCGCAGAAGCCGCGAAACGGCAAGACCGTTCGATTTTGGGGATGAATGATAGAGCGAGGCGGACGGTCTGCCCAACGGGAGGGAAGAAACAGCACAGCTCCCACAGATTGCGGGGCGGTGCTTTTTGTATTTCAAGTCACCTTGCCACCGACAGGCCGTTTAAGAATACGCAAAAATCGGAGTGGCATAAGAAAGCAATTTTAAAATATCAATAATATTTTTTGTTGGACAATATTCCGGAAAAAATAAATTTAAAAAAATTATTGCTAGATTATCTCTTGTTGAAAGTAGATCTGATTTTTTACTTATAGGATGGCTTGCAGGTCTAATGAAGAATTTATTTCAAGGTATATCTTTGCATTCATCATAAATGAATGACAAAATATACGTTTAGAGGAGAACTAAAATGAAAAAGAAAAAGTCCAATTTTTCAACTCTTAACAATTTGCGCTATGTTTTTACCTTGCTTTGTAAAAAACACAAAAGCTATGTGTTTCTAAATCTACTGTATGCGATTTTACGTTGTTTTGAAGTAATCCTGCCGGTTCTTTACACGAAAAAGATCGTAGATTTACTGACTGCTCGGGAAAGCATTCCAACCTTTGTGATCTGGTCAGCCTTTTTCTTTGGTGCTATGCTCCTCGAGAGCTTGATGCACAAATGGATGGATTGCTATTTTAACCATATCGCATCGCAAAAGGTGCGAAATACCATTCGAACACAAATCCTGCAACGAGCAAAACGAACTGAATATGTTCGCTTTGACGATCCCTCCTTTTTTGACCTCTATTCGAGAAGCATTTCCGAAGGCGAAGATCGTTGTATCGGTACCTTCAATTCATTTTGTGGTTTTATTACCACCGTTTTATCCTTGTCAGGAATTACAGCCATTATTTTTCAACTGAGCTGGCCGTTAGTTGTACTATCAGCGATCCTTGTACTTGCGCATTTATGGGTTGTGATGAAAGCGAATAGACTTGATTATAATCGTAATACTGCCGCTCTGCCCATTCGTCGTGCGAATGATTATATTAAACGTCTGTTTTATCAGAAACAGTTTGCAAAGGAGATCAAGGTTTATTCACTGGACGGTCTGTTTATTAAACGTCAGGAAAAAGTGTCGGATGATCTCGTTAGCAATGTTCGTAAATTTGCAGCCAAAGATATTGCGTTGGGTGGACTGGGTTCCATTGTGAATCTAACAGAAAGAATTGCTATAGTTGTGTGCAAAATGTGTTGCATATAAACTTGATATCTTGATTTTGCACCATATAATCAGCAATAGCGTGAACGTGGTGTTAAATCCATCTGCAACCTTGCTTATCCACAAGTTGCGAAAATTCACCATGGAGTTTTGAAAATTGATTTTATACTGCCACTCTTCTTAGGGAGTGGCGATTTAGCGGTCAAGAGTATTGCACCGTCATCAACATTGCCCAGAACGATACGGGCGCGACCTTACGTGTGCTACCCGAAACCGCACCCGAAGGGGATGCCAAAACAGTTGCGCCTACTCTGGCGGACTATTACCTCTGGGGGTGGAGAGAGTGAAAGCTAATGCTATACTCAGTACTAAAAGCGCAGGAAAATACTGATAGCGGATAAAAGCAGGTAGAGGAATATTCTGCCTGCTTTTGAGATTGTAGGTGCTCTGAAAAATAGTTGAAAAATCGCCACACTTATGCTATACTATTCTCAAATATCAAAGGAGTCGATTTCATATGCCCAAAGACACTTCCCTGTTGGATAATCCCGGACCGCCCACGCTGGATCAGCTGAAAGCGCACTTTCAAGCAAACGATTTTACTACAGAGCAATCCTCCTATGATCCGTCCAAAGCGACCGAAGCGCAGAATCAAATCTATGTCAAGGCAAAAAGATTATTTGCCGAGGAGTGGGATCGGCAACAGAAGGCAATGGGCGGAAAGGGTTCTTTGCGCAATTTCTCTGACGCATATCCTCTGCAAGTGTTGGAGAACGCCAACGAGGATTTGGTCGCCGGAACGGTAACGCAGATCCTATCCGATACGGATCTCACACAGCGGATTTTCGATTTTTGGGAGCCGAAGATTGCAAAAGCAATTTCTACATACGCCGAGTCGGTGGGCAAATCCTGCGACGATCTTTCCGACGAAGAGGTGGAAATAGTCATCGCGCAATTTGCAAGCGAGCTTCAAGGTAACGCGATGAATCTGTTGATGCAAACCGAGAATGTTCCCCAACTGCTCAGCGAGCTGAAGTTGATGCAAACACACGAAGACTTCAGCGAACAGGCTATGGAGAATTGGGACAAGATCGACTTCGACCGCAAGTGGGATCATACCCGAACCAAGATCGGTCGGCTATTGTCCTCAGAAGATATCGAGCTTGACGTGCTGGAGCGTGGGCAGAATGTGTTGGATGACGGCGAAGAATACAGCGTAGAAGAACAGATCTTTGAACAGCAACTGGAAGAAGCCTTTATGGAAACGCTGGATAGCACAGAGCTGGAGATCTGTCGTTTGCGGCAATTGCATTATACACAGACAGAAATTGCAGAAGCGCTTGGCTAATCTGCTCATTTTTCCTCCATTAAGCAGCTATTACGACTGCGTTATCCTTTACTTTGTTGATGGCTGCCATGATCGCGATCTGCATCTTTTTATCGAACAGTCTTGTGAAGCTGAGCGGCTTATCAAACGGAGGCTTGGTGAGCATGGTGACGCTCTCCATATATCCGTTCTGCTCAATGTGGTTGATGATCTTATGCAGAAATGCAATTTGTTTCTGATTCAGCGACTGATCGTTGATAAACTGGGAGAACGCTTCCATTGCTGCATCGTGATCCAGCTTGGCGATCTTTCGGATCAGCAGGCCGAAAGGCGTATCTCCAAATTCGCGCTCATAATCTTCTTTGCTGCCCAGTTCGCTTGTCAGCACACGCTCCAGCTCTTGATAATCGCCATGAGAGAGAGGAATGTTGTGCGTCAGCTTGTAGATGGCCAGCGTGTTGCCATGTTCATTGACATAGCGATTCACCTTGGCACGGTAATCCTCGAAGTCGTATGCCGCATCCAACTGGATACCTTCTTGCTCACCGATAATGGGATCTGTAAGATGCGTAATAATCGGATTTTTCACCGGGCCAACTTCTACAAGGAACTGCATTAAGCTACGAAGTTCTTTTCGTACCTTCTCAAACAGGAGAATGTCGTTTGCTTCCCAGAATGCATCGGTGTTCACTTCTTTTATGACCGGCAGTTTTGCCTTAACCTGTGGAATGCTGATTTTACGCTCCAACAGAGTACCAATATCACGCAACTGCTTCTGCGCATACTTGAATGACGGCATCTGTTCCATCGCTGCGATCATAAGGCCATACATGAAGTTGTCAAAACGCTTGGCATACTCATCCGTATCATCCAGCCGGACAATTGGCGCAATCTGCTGCAACAATTCGCCCTTATCGCCCTCACTGATGAAATTGAAAGCGCCGGGCTTTTTGAATTTTTCCACGCTTTGCATACGAAGCTTGACTGCAATCAGGTCAGTATTCAACTCCGTTACTTGTGCGTAGCAAACGCCCACCAGTTCCGTGCGCCAAGCTTGATATGCATCATCAGCATAAGCGCTTTCTTGGAGCATGACTGCCAGTTTAACCTGCTTGCCGAAAATGTTCTCCGTGAGGGATTTGGCTTCCTTGGATTCATAGCCTTCTTTGTGAGCGCGGAAATACTCGAAGTTGCCGCAGTAGTCAAAAATCAGGAATCGCTTTTTGTCTGTATATTCTCCGTCTATCTGATCGGTGCAGGTAAGCCCCTTGCACAGACGAGTACCGCGGCCGATCATCTGCCAAAACTTTGCTTTGGAACGAACCTTCTTAAAGAATACGAGGTTAACGCACTGCGGCACATCGATGCCGGTGTCCATCATATCCACGGATACGGCAATAATCGGTTCCTTATTCGGCACCTTGAAATCGTCAATAATGGTCTGCGCGTATGTATCGTCGCAGATCACGCGCTGGGCGAAAGTGCCGTGATACTTGGGGTACAGCTTATTGAAGCGCTCCAGAATAAACTCTGCATGGCGCTTGTTCTGGGCGAAGATGATAGTTTTTCCCAGTCGGTCGCCGCCTGCGACACGGATGCCGCGCTCCATTAAATCCTGTAGCACAGTGTCTACCGTGGTTTCGTTGAACACAAACTTGTTCAGTTGCGCGGACGGGATGAAGTCGGGCATCAACCCATCTTCGATGAAATCATCCTCGTATCGTTCCTTATCCTCATCAGACAGGTCATCGTAGGTGATGCCTTCCTCTAGGAACTTGGTTTTGACCTCGTAGTTATAATATGGGACAAGCACATGGTCTTGATAGACTGCCGTCTCATAGTCGTATGCATAGGTGGGAACGCCATGCTCCATCTCGAAGAAATCATAGGTGTTGCGATCGACATCCGTTTTCGGTGTTGCGGTCAGACCGACCATGATCGCATCAAAGTATTCAAAGATAGCACGGTACTTTTTGAAAATGCTGCGGTGGCTTTCGTCGATGATAATGAGGTCAAAATGTGCCGGGGTAAACATTCTCTGCCCATCTTTTGTCTTTATATCGTCGATGGCATTCAGCATTGTCGGGTATGTGGAAAATACGATTCTCGCGCTGCGGTCGTCTTTGTTGGAGCAAAGGTTGCACAGCGACATATCGGGCAGGTAATTCTTAAAGTCATCCTTTGCCTGCTTTACCAGCGCGGTGCGGTCTGCCAAGAACAGAATGTTGGTGACATGCTTGCCACGACTCAGTACATCTGTCAAGCTGGAGGCGGTTCTGGTCTTGCCGGTACCTGTGGCCATCACCAGCAGGTGCTTTCTGAATCCGAGACCGATCTGCTCACATACTGCTCGAATTGCTTCTTTCTGGTAGTAGCGGTCGGTGATACGATCGTCAATAGGAATGGTCATCAGATCCATTCGCTCTGTTCTGCGGTTCATGAGTTTCTGCAAATCATCTTTGCTGAAAATGCCGCTGACTTGGCGCTGGGGGCTGCTTTGATCGTCCCAGAAGTAGGTTTCGAAACCGTTGGTGGTGAACATCATGGGACGGCGACCGAATTTGCGTTCCAGGCAGTCTGCATATAGCACCGCCTGCTTGCGTCCGATGTTGGGGTCTTTGCTGGATCGCTTGGCTTCTACGACCGCCAGTGGCAGACCGTCCTTGCCAAACAGGACATAGTCCACATATCCCATCTGGCCGACAACGCCAGCCATCCCTTCAACGGGGTATTCTTCCTGTACATCTGCATCAGCGCCGGTGAATTTCCAGCCCATCTGCTTCATGTCCACATCGATGTAAATCTTGCGGGTCTTGAACTCGGAAAGGTCTGCCGCCACGAAAGTGCGCTCCTGTTGATGCTGTTCCTTGGCAGCGGTAAGCTGCGTGGACATCTGCTCGATCTGCTGGCGAAGTGCTTCGATCTCTGCGTCCTTTTCCCCGAGCAGGCTTTCCTGCTCTTTGATTTTCTTTGTGTCTACGATAACACGCTCTGTCGGGATTTTTGCTTCCTCAAACTGGCGTTCTTCGTAATCGGTGCCATAGCAATAGTCCACCCACTGGATGAACTCAAAAAGTCCTTGCAGGGAAGCAAGAGCATCGCTGGCCTGTACGCTGCGCTCCGTGTGGACGGCCAAATTGCCAAGTTTGATGATGAAGGGCAGTTTGCCCCAAGTATTATAGTCCACGGCAAAGCGGAATGTTGGTTCATGAATCAGTGCTTGTAGGTTATCTTTGTAAGGCATCTGCATGGTATTGTCTGCGGAGTAGACCCACTTCACCGCCAGCTCCAGCGCTTTCCGGCAGCCAACAGCGCACATGGCAGGCGCGGAAACATACACCTTTTCCGCTTCGATCGCTGCCGAAGCAAACAAAACATATTCCTTTTTCTCCTTTAGGAATTCGAAGTTCGACATGTCATCCACTCCTGTCTGTAGTAACTTGCTGCCTGTCGGCAGAGGTGATAGCTCAATGAGCTGTAATATTTTGATTTGTCGGTCTGTTCGACGAAGGC
>JBJDZI010000064.1:0-13081 GCA_051867925.1 Eubacteriales bacterium | reverse complement strand
ACCCACTTCCTTGGCTGGCGGCACTCTAAATTTGTAGTTTATCGACAGTCTGAGGCGGCAAATACTTGCCGCCTTTCATTGTGTTGAGCAGAGAAGAAACCTCCGCTTATGCAGGTTTCTTCTCTTTTTCTTTCTTTGCCTTTTTCGGCTTCTTTTCCTTAGGATTTGCCGCTTTACAAGTCTTGACGCAAAGCAGAACGCCCACGGCGGCGAAAATCACGGCGATCAGCCCCGCCGCGGCGGAGTCGCCAATGGGAAGGGGAGGGAGCTTCTTGCCCGCAGGCTCCTCCTCGGGCGCAGAAACGGGAGCAGGGACCTCCTCGGTCAATTCATCTTTCTTTTTTCGTTTGAACATGGCAGATATCCGTCCGATCTTTCTGTGATTAAAATCATTGTAGCACAAAATCGGCAGGATTGCAAGAGGAAATCAGAGGTTTCCTCTCTTTTTCCGCAAAATCAGCCAAATCACCGCTCCGACAACCGCCGAAACCGCCACAATGCCGCCCACGATGGCTCCCACGGGCAGTCCGTTCGACCGACTGTCGTCGGAGGAGGTCGCCGCGTCATCGAAAACCGCAGGGTTGTCGGTAGCAGAGGGCTTGTCAGAAACTGCAGGTTTATCGGTTACTGCGGGTTTGTCGGTCTCCGCAGGCTTGTCGGTCACAGGGGGCTGATCCGTAACGGGAGGATCATTGGTGATAGGAGGATCCTCGGTAGCAGGGGGATCGCCGGGGCTGTCGGAGGCGGCGAGAAATTTCAGTTCCCCCAGTGCCAGCGCGCCGTCTGCGGTGCAGACCGCCTCCACGGTGTATTCGCCCGCGGGGATATCGTAACTTCCCAGCTCAAAATCGCCGATATTGGCGTCGTGTCTGCCGCTGATGCCCTCCATCAGATCGGTAACCTTCAGTTCGACCAATCGGTCGCCTGATACCAGACGGAGCTTCAATGCACCTGCGCCGTCCTGAGCGCGGGCGTGGAGGATAATCTGATACCGTCCGCCACTTACTACCGTCAGCTTGCCGTAAGTGAGCACATCGCCCGCTTTGGCGCCGTACGCCCACATCTGCCGGTAACTGTAATTGTCGGGATTCCATCCGTCACCGCCGCCGCTGACCGTCTTGCCGAAAAGATAAGACAGCACCTCGGTGGGTTGTGGGGGTGATTCCTGCTCCTCGTTGTTGATGATGATGCCATCGTAGCGCTCCAGAATTTTCAGATCCAGCGCCTCCATAGTGGCGGCGGGAACAGAACTGCCGGGCATATAGATGTCCTGAAAAACGATATTCCGCACCGTTTTTTCGGGATAATCGGCGTTGGAGCATCCCACGATCTTGCCGCCTGTGGTACCCTTATTGCGGACATTGATCTTGCGGAAGGTAACGCCCGACACGGGATCCACCCCTGCCGTACTGCAGCCGGTATTGCATTGGATATGCACCCAGGTGCGGTGACCGTCGTTAGGTCCGTTGTTCAGCGCTTCGATGTCGATGTTCTCAAACAAAATGTCGGAAAAAGCGGCACCGCCGTATTTGTGATGCACGCCCAGTCCCACGGCGGCATCGTAGACGACGCAATCGCGGAAGGTGATGTCCCTGTGATCGTAGAAGGCACCCTGTCCAACCTTGAAGCCATAGCAGATGGTCCAGGAGATGCAATCCTCAAACAATACGGTCTGGCAGGGCGCCTCACCGCCGCGGACACCGGTGAATAGATCGTTATCTGATCCGCCCTTGTAGGTTTTGGTGGAATAGGGATCGTCCAGCGCGATGCCGATGGAGTTGCGCACCACCACGTTGCGGCAACCGTTGACGTCGATGCCGTCGTCTTCGTGCATTCCCAGACTGTTGAGCAGTTTCAGATTAGTGAAGGACAGATCGTCGGAGTAGCAGGGAACCACGCTCCAGATGTTGGCATCTCTGCAGGTGATGCCGTCCACGGTGACGTTTTGGGAGTTGAAAATGCCCAGCGTCATCATCAGAAATCCTTGCTTTTCCATCACGTCGCCGTTGGCGTCCAGCGTTCCGCGTCCGTAGATCTTCATATTGGTGGGGGACAGATGGTTGGCGGGGTCGTCAAAGGCATCGCAGTAGGGATCGTAGATCTTGCTGTTGTAGGTATAGATCAGCTGGGTCACCGGCTTGCCGATGGAACTTTTGTAGCCGCGCTTGATGTAGTCTTTGGCGTTGCCGGAAGCGCGGATCACTGCGCCGCCCTCCAGATAGAGGTGGACGTTGGATTTCAGCGCCAGCGTGCCCGAAAGATACACGCCTGCGGGAACGTAGACGATGCCGACACCGCCGTGCTGCACGGCATATGCCGCCGCATCGTCAATGGCTTTTTGGAGCGAGCCTGTGGACAGGACTTTGCCCGTGTTGTCGGCGCGGTAAGCGTTGTCCAGAACATAAAAGACGTTTGCCGCCGTTTTGTCGGGAATATCTGTCTCGGCGGGATCACAGCAGATGACCAGCCGCTTCAGATTGTTGATCCGCAGGATCAGATACTCGTCCTTTTCCAGCGTAAAGGTGTAGGTTTTCCCCGATTTTTCCCCTTCTATCCCCAGCTTCAGCGGGGAGACCGAAGCGGTGCGGACCGTTTCCTTGACGGTGACGGTGACCTCCACGGGACCTTTTTTCAGCGAGAACTCCGCGTAATCGTAATCGTTTTTATAACTGTAAACCGGTACCGAAATGCCGTCCACGGTCAGCGAATAAACGGTGGATGCGGAGTAGCAGGAGGGCATGGGATAGGTCTGCACCTTAGCGGTAGATGCGCCGGGTGCAAGGGCAGTACCGCCCTGCTCGGGCAGGGGGATTTCGGGAAGGTAGGTATGATCCACGGGTACTTCCTCCTCTTGGGGGTCGCCCAGAGTGAAATCAAACAGATTCAGATAATACTTTCTGGAATCGGTCGCATTGGTGCTGGGCTTTGTGATGACAAATTTCAAGGTGTGCGCTCCCTTGGAGAGAGTGACGTTTCCCAGATGTGCGGTGTAGACCTGGTTGGCGCCGCCTGAGTTGCCGTCGAACTCGCCCAGCAGCTCGCCGTCCAGATAGACGTCGGCGTAGCCGGTGGACTCGTGGGCGCGATAGCGCAGGAACAGTCCGTACTCGCCCGCCGTTTGAACGTCCAGACGGAATGAGCAGTATTGCCCGGGCTGGGTGGCGTCGAAGCGGAAGAAGCTCTCGCCGTTGTAGCCTTGGTCTACGGTAGTCACATCTTCGGAGGATTCGGACTCCAGCCAGTAGGCGCGTGCGTTGTAGACCGTACCGTCTGCAAAGATGCCCGGCGCAGGCAGCAGCGCGAGGAGTGCTGTCAGCACCAGCAGGGGAACGGCGGTTTTCAGCGCGGTGAACAGGGTTGTTTTTTTCATCGATACTCATCCTTTCAGAAAAAATTCGAACAATCCGTTTGCATTCATTATATCTCATAGCGTTGAATTTTGCAAGTATTCAAAGATGAGGTATTTACGGAAAGCCTTGCGAAAAAGCGGGAAATGCTCAGAACTGCAGAGCCAAGGAAGTGGAAGGAGAACCCGGGAGGAGTGTAGCAGTCGCTACGCGACAGCTACGAAAACTTCGGCGTCCTATATGGTTTCGCCCTCCTCTCGATTTTCTGAAAGACTTTTTCGACACGCTGAGCAGCCGCGTAGCGGCTGCTGCTACCCCCATCCTCTTCTCTGGGGCGACATTCGTCGCCTATGGGCATTGCCGCTTGGCTACGCAACCTCGGTGGAGTCTGCGAAGAGGGGTGTACTGTCTCGCTCCGAGTTGTGGGCTGTGCCCGTGGGATTCTTCGGCGACACCAAACCGAAGGTGTTTGCTTGTGCGGTTTGGGGAGTGTTTCTGCTTCCTCCTGTTTTGCTCGCGAATACATCAAGTATTTTCATAAAATACTCATTCTATTGCACTTGACAAAGCCGAAAAAGTTCGCTATCATAGAGGCAAGCCCCTGTGGGGAAAACGACTGAAATGAATCTGTGGAGGATACCAAAGTGAAACTTGCAAATCCGAAATATGAGACCTTTCCCGCCACCGCACTGTCTCCGGACGGCTGGCTGAGAAAGCAACTGGAAATCCAGGCGAGCGGTCTTTCGGGAAACCTTGACAAAATCTGGCCCGACATCCGCGACTCCCGCTGGATAGGCGGAGACAGAGACGGTTGGGAGCGCGTCCCTTATTGGCTGGACGGCTTCATCCCGCTTGCATGGCTGCTGGACGACGAGGATCTGAAAGCCCGCGCCAAGCGTTACATCGACGGCATCCTGGAACGGCAGAAGCCCGACGGCTGGATCTGCCCCTGCGAAGATCACGAGCGCGCCCGCTATGACGTTTGGGCGACCTTCCTGATCTGCAAGGTGCTGGTGGTCTACTACGAATGCTCCCGCACCGACACATGGGAGGATCAGCGCATCGAACAAGCCGTCTCCCGCGCGCTGCGCAATCTGATGCTTCATATCCGTAATCACACCATCTTCAACTGGGCGGCGGCACGCTGGTTTGAAGGGCTGATCGCCATCTACTGGCTCTACGATCGCACGGGCGAGGATTGGCTCCTCTATCTTGCGGGGATGCTGAGAGTGCAGGGAACGGGTTACCGCGATCTCTTTGACAACTGGATGGATCAGATCCCCCACAGCGACTGGAACTATCAGACCCACGTGGTCAATCTGGCGATGGCGCTGAAATCCGAGGTGCTGGGCGGTCGCATGGGCGACAAAGTGGCAGAGGGCGAAGCCTTTGCCGAGAAGATGCTGGGACTTTTGCAGAAGTACCACGGCACCGCTGTCGGTCATTTTACGGGTGACGAAAATCTGTCGGGCGACAGCCCCATTCACGGCACCGAACTGTGCGGCGTGGTGGAGGCGATGTATTCTTACGAGCAGATTTTCCTGCTGACGGGCAATCCCGCATGGCTGGATCGGCTGGAAAAACTGGCGTACAACGCTCTGCCTGCCACCATTTCCCCCGATATGTGGACGCACCAGTACGATCAGATGACCAATCAGATGGCGTGCGTGCGCTTTATGAGCAAGCCTATCTTCTTTACCAACAATCATGAGGCTCATCTCTTCGGTCTGGAGCCGAACTACGGCTGTTGTACTGCCAACTTCAATCAGGGATGGCCGAAACTGGCGTGGCACACCTTCCTGCGGGGGGAAAATGCCATTCTGTCCGCCGCACTGGCTCCCGCCACGGTCAAAACTGCGATTAGCGGCGTGGCAGTAGAAGTCAGTCTCGACACCCTCTATCCCTTCCGAAACAGCGGAACCTACACGATTAAGACCGCCGCGCCTGTGAAATTTGCGCTGGAAGTACGCATCCCCGCTTGGGCGAAGAATGCGACCTTGGGCGGTGCCTTTGCAGAGGCAGGGAAGATCGCCCGCATCGAGCGTGTTTGGGAGGGTGAGACCACCGTGGAACTGGCGATGGAGTTTGACATCGTCTTTGAGGAACGCCCCCGCGACATGGCGGTGCTTCGGCGCGGCGCGCTCTACTACTCGGTACACATTGACGAGGAATGGAAGATGCACGAATACGAGCGTCACGGCATCGTGCGCAAATACCCCTACTGCGACTACGAGATCTACCCGAAGTCTGCCTGGAACTGGGCGTTCGGCGAAGGCGAGTTCACCGTTACCGAGCATGAGATCGTGGACTATCCCTTCTCCTCCGAGCATCCGCCCGTGGAGATTACCGCCCCTCTGTATCAGATCGACTGGGGCTATGAGGAGGGCTACAACGATCTCTGCGCGAGCGTTCCCCACAGCCGCGAACCCATCTCCGAAACGATGCCCGTGCGCATGAAGCCCTACGGTTGCACCAACCTCCGCATGACCGAACTGCCGAAAAAGCAATGAATCGCATTTGGGGCTTCGCGGAGCAGGGCGCAGCCCTGCTCCTAACCCCCGCCAAGAACCTTTTTGAAATAAGGTTCTTGGAACTCCAAATACTTTTGTAAAAGAGCGGCAAATCCTTGCTTTTGAGGCTCCTCTCAGGATGATTGCGTGGGGCAAAAACTGTCGAGCCAAGCAAACCCGCGATTCGAACTACACTATCTCCGGAACAACAAACAAACTCCCGCCACCCCTGCCCGCGATATTCGCACCCACCCTCATCTACCCAAAAAGCCGACGGATTCCGTCGGCTTTTTGGGTGTTGCGCGCTTATCTGTCGCACTTGTCGAAGGCGGGGTTGAAGGCATAGACATTCTTCCGATCCATGGCATCTTTCGCCATGTTCAGCGCATCGCCGAACCGCTGGTAGTGAACGATTTCCCGCTCACGCAGAAATTTGATGGGATCGCGGACGTCGGGATCGTCGATGAGGCGCAGGAGATTGTCGTAGGTCACGCGGGCTTTTTGCTCTGCCGAAAGATCTTCGTGCAGGTCTGCCAGCACGTCTCCCTTGACGCCGGTATAAGCATTGGTAAAGGGCGTGCCCGATGCGGCTTGGGGATAGACACCCACGGTGTGATCCACAAAATAGGTGTCAAAGCCGGATCGCTTGATCTCCTCGGGCGTCAGGTTGCGGGTGAGCTGATAAATGATCGCCGACACCATCTCCACATGACCAAGTTCTTCCACGGCTATATCGGTCAGCATCCCCGCAATGTTGCGGTCTGGCATGGAGAACCGTTGGCTGAGATAGCGGGTAGATGCGCCGAGCTCACCATCCGGACCGCCAAACTCCATTTTATGATAACAACTACATCAACCCACCTAAAGCAGGGGCACCCTTTCGGATGCCCCTCTTCTCATTCCACCTTATCGGGCGGATCGGTTACTTCTACGGTCGTAGTGGTCACCTTCGCCGTACTCTCGGACTTTGCCGTCTCTGTCTTCTTCTTTTCGGACTGAGTGCCGAAGTAGAAGCCCATGACCATCGTAAAGATGGTGAGGAACTGCTCCCCGCAGATGACTCCTGTCACAGCGAGGATGCAGAAGATCAGCGTCAGCAGAAGAGTCACGATAGATTTCACATCAATGAGTTTTGCAAACTTTTCCTTCATTTTTAGGTCACCCCCAAAAATTTTTTCCATGTGCTGATGCCGACCTCGCCGTCAGCCACCAGCCCCATAGATTTCTGATAAGCAATGATTGCAGACTTGGTACCATTCCCGCATAGACCGTCCACGGTAACGCCCACGACGCGTTGAACCAGCTTCGTGAGGTTCTTGTTGGTGTAGAAGAATCTCTTTTTTACGATAGCCTTCTTAGCCACGGATTCGCATTCGCTACCCCACTCGCCATCCGCTCCATACTTCGGAAACTTGTAGCCATCCTTGATCGCCGCCTGCTGGAACTCCAACACGGTGATTTTCGGATAAGACTTCTCGCCGTCGTAAGCAGGGCGACCATAGCCTGCTATGTACTGATAGCCCAGCTTGTACTTTTTCTTCTCAACACATCCCCCGTTTGCAACAACGCCCGATGCGGACGATGTGTTTCCCTCAACGGTATATACATACTTTCCGTCCACGTCGTACACAAGTCCTGTGTGGTTGATGTTTCCGGATCCGTCATTGAAGAAAATCTGATCTCCTACCAAAGGATCGGTGAAAGCCCGTCCTTTAGACTTGTAGTAGTTATACGAATACTTACACGCAGCTCCCAAAAGCCCGGTCTGGCACAGCAGCCGCTTTGCATCGTTCACACCGAACGCCTGCACGAAGCACCAGTCCACAAAGACATCGCACCACGCATAGCCGTTTTTATTGCCGTTGTAAAAGCCGTCGATCTTTGCAAGATCTCTTGCATACTTTGTGTAGTTTTTGTCCCCGGCGTTGTCTGTGTTGCTGTCAAGGTTGGAGTTGCTCTTCTTCTCAATGTATCCCACCTCAGCAAGCGCAATCTGAATGACTGCATATGAATAGCATTTCATATTGATATCCTCCTATTTATGAGCCACTTCGTTCAAATGATCGTCAAGCTTTTTCTTCACCACCGGCACGGTGTGATTTGCGCCGAGCTGTGAAAGCCCGTCAAGGCAAGCGGACAACCCCTCGCAGATCAGCTTGTTCTCTTTTTTCATCCTTGCGATCTCTTCGTTCTGCTTCTGCTGTCGAAGATACCACTTGTGTACCTTCAGCACAACGACCAGCATCGAGATGATCGCACCAACCACGCTACCTGCAGTAATGATTGTGTCCCATGTAATATACACCGTAATCACCTCCCTTCAAGCCGTCCTGCGCCACATATACACCGCCAGATAGGGCGGCATATTGTTGTGCGCCGCACCGCCTCCTGCAGATTCGGTTGAGACGTTAGAGGTGCTATACGATGTAGGTCGTGTCCAATAATCGTTCTTGACCGCCGCGCGAGCAGATCCAAGCCAAGTGTCGTTTGAAGAGAAAAATTTGGTCGTATGGTTATGGGACGGAAGCTCGTCGATAGTCAGCGTGTGCGTTGCCTCACCGCCCGTGGAGCCTGCACTGTATGTACTGCTTGCCGCCAGCAGGAACTGCCCCTGAATCTGTACCCACGTTCCGCCGAACAGCGTTGCAGGGCTGGTGGATGCGTAGGAGATGTAGATCGCTCCCACGGGGTAGACGGCGTTGAGAATCTCCTGCTTTAATGCGGCGGTGTCAATGATTCCCGGATCGCCTTTCTCGCCTTTCTCGCCCTTCTCTCCTTTCAGATCAGCAGAGGACGTCCCGCTCGCGCTTGTCACGCTCAAAACGGTACCGTCCCACGAGTGCGTGCAAGAGATTCCGTCTGAGCCATTCGCACCGTTTTCGCCCTTTGCTCCTGGCTCTCCTTTCAGCGACTCCAGCCATTCTTCCTCGGATCCTTCAAATCCATTCTCCACCGCAGTCTGGTATGCAGACTTGCCCGACTCTCCCTTCAAATCTCCGGATTCGCTCAGCTTTTCCTCATACTCCTTGTTGAGCGCAACGAACTTTTCCAACAACTCCTTGTAGCTCGGGATATCCGGATCCTCGTAATAGTAATCGGTCGGCTTCGCCCGAGGAATCACGTTGATCCCGTCGTACTCTTCCACGGTAGACGTTCCGTCCTCTCCGGATATCACTCTCCAAAATATGATCCGCCCGGGGAGCCGGAACAGCAGATCGGGGATGTTTGCATAGAGAATGCCGCGCTCATCGGTCTTGACTTCCATCACCAGCGCAGGCCCTCCGATGCGATCATTAAACACATGGATTTGCAGCTGTGCAAGCTCATCAGCACTGTCAGCATCGTCCGGATAAAGCTCCACCCGCTGTCCTGTGTCCCATTGGTAATAATCTTCTTTCAATAATCCGTATTTCATATACTTCACTCCTTTTCTCGTCCTCAGTATAGCAAAAAAGGGGACGTTTGTAGTCCCCTCTTCTGCGCGTTCAGTCCTCGGATCTCCAAGTCTTCAGCGTCTTTCGCAGTTCCTTCGACTTTCCGTACAGTCCGGAATCGGCGAGGAGATCCTCGATCCGCCGGCACTCGTCGGTATCTCCTCTATCGTATGCCGCAATGTAGAGCGGCTTCCAATAGCGGGTCAGCACAGACCGAACGGAGGCGCGTGCCTTTTCTTCGGCTTCCTCCCGCGCTTTTGCCTCCTTCAGAGAAACGCCTTTCTCGTAGGCTTCCGCCTGCGCTTTCAAGAGATACTCCTCCACCTTGGATGCGACCAGCTCCTCGATGATCTCCTGCGCCAGATCGGTGTTGCCTGACTCGTAGGCATCGGTCAGATCGTCTGTGGCGGGCGCATTGTCGCCCATATCGTCTTCCCTCTGTCCTCTGATCTCAGCAGAGACTGCCGCACGGACGGTCTCCTCGTCAAACTTACCTTCTCCTACGATCTTCTCCAGCAGGAATGTGTACTCCTCCATATCTCCCGCAATATACGCCTTGGCAGCCTGTTGGATACGGGAGTCGTTCTCCCGCAGTCCCTTTCGAATGGCACTCTGCAGAGTGCTTTCACTCTCATACCCTTCGCTCATGCGCTTCAGATACTCCTCGTCCCCATTCATGATCGCGCTGTACAGCTTGTCCGACTTGGTATCTTTGTCCCAGTACAGATCGGACAGCGGTGCCAGCTGTCGAAGTCCTTCTTGAATCTGATCCCACATCGCACTGAGAGAGGTGTCCCGATCGGTGAAGTCCTCCTTCAGCACAGCGGCAAAATTGAAGCCCGCCTTCACATCACGGTAGGCATTTCTCAGCGGGATTCCGAAGAAATCGCAAATCGTCGCGCCTGCATTCACCAAGCTGTCTGCAAACTTTCCCGCATCTCCCTCCTCGTAGGCACTGTTCAGCGCAAGCAACGCATCCTTGGCACGGGTAAAAAGCGTCATATCCGACCGTTCCACATCCCAGCCCTGCAAAATCGACAGAATATCCTTGTAGAACGGCAGATAGGTAAACGGGTTCATGGAATCTGCCGATTCGCTCACAAAAGAAGACAGGTACTTTTCCAAATAGGTCTCATCCTCGTCATCGTCCCGCATCGCGTAGATGATCGACACCAGTGCGGAATTGTAGATCGCCGCCGCAACCACTGCAGAGCAGTACCGAACGCCCTTCATTCTGGTCTTTTTGTCCGCCAGCATCTTGATCCCCTGTCCGAACATATTGATGCTGGTAGTCGGCTCTGCCATAAAAGCAGTCATCATCTTCATCAGCCCGCCCTTGGAGCGCATATTGGCTGATCTGGATAAAATGGAATCGTACACTTGCGTCTTGGCAATGACTTCCGAAAAACGCTCTCCCGCCGCTTTGAGATGCTCCTCTGACCCTACCTTCATCGAAGGATTACGGTCTGCAACCTCTGCTTTCACGGCACGCCAGATGGTACACCAGGTCACTTCGTCAACCCATGCCGGCATACGGGAGAGCTTTTCGTCCCGATAGGCAGAATCGGTGATGAATGCTTTTGTTTTGTCCTCCATGCCCTCATATTCCCGCTGGGTGATCCATTCGGTAGAAGAGCCTCCCATTCCAACGTCAAAGCTGCCCATTTCCTTCACCACGGCACAGCCGGCATACTTCTGCAGTTCCTCCCAGGTCTTGGCACGGTTCTCTTTTCCCTTATTCCCCTCTCGGAAATACTGGGGCAGGATTTCTCCGTAAGCACGGGCAACAGCCGATCTCTGCTGGATCACTACCGACAGCGAGAAGAAGGTAGCCGCTTTTTTGAATCTGCTCTGCCACTTGGAATAGGCAAGCTCTGCAGAGTCCGCACGAACGCCGCCGTTGAGCTGCTTGATCAGTTCATCAAAATACTCTACCGCCTCCTTTCCGTAGACCGCCTGAATTTCGTTCTTTACCGATCTGCCGCCTGCTGTGTAATGGAACACGCGGGTAAAGTCTTCCAGCGGAAGCACCATCGAGTGATAGAGCGACATCTGATGACAGTGGTTTGCCCAAACGTCTGTGAAACTGCCCAGCTTCAGCGCATTGGATGCCAGCGCCTGCGTCTTTTGGGTCATCCCCATCTCGCGGAGCTTCACCAGATCCACCGGCGCATTGGTCTGCTCTTTCCCGCCGTCCACTGTCTGCATCGGGAAATAGTTTGACTCTCCGAAAATGTCGATCCCGTACAGCACGCGTGCCACTTCATTGCCCTTGGCACCCATATTTTTGGACAGAAACTCCTGCATCGTCTCCACATACTGCTTTTGCTCTGCTGTCAGCGTGTCGGTGATCTCATGCACCTGCAGGCGGGTCAACGGGAACTTGTCACCGTATCGGACGTAATACTCAACAGTCTTGCCGTCTACCTCCTTGGTGAACTTTTGCGCCTGATCAAAGGTCAGACCGCCGCCCTCGATATGGCGGAGTGCAACGTCCCCTCTGCGCTCGTAAGCATAAAGTGACATTTTCTGTAATAGATTCAGCGCAAACGGTTTGCCATCGGAGGATTCATGATGCGTTACCGACTCCTGATCCCACTTCCAGTATCCGAACTCTCTGGCTGTTTTGACGAAGAAATCCCGGCACTCCTTGATGTCCACTCCGTACTTGCTCTCTCCCCGCAAAAGTCCGTTTAAGAGATTCAGGAACTCTCTCGAACCCACCTTTTCTGCCGCATAAACCGGCTTCTCGTTGTTCCATTCCTGCTTTCGGAAAACTGCAAAACGATCTGTAGCGGGAGTCTTGTCCTTTCCGATCTCGGCGACCTCTCTCTGAATCTTGTTCGACTCCGACACCACGCCGGCGGCGCGCTTATCATCGAAGAGACGGTTGGCATTTCTCACCTGCGTCCGTGTCACAACAAACAGCTCATAGAGCTTCTGCAGCTGATGCCGATTCAAATGCACGAAGGTGGTATCCTTCACATCTGCTTTCAGTGCTTCGATCCTTCGCAGAATTTCTTCCGCACCGTATTCGTCCGCATACTCCGTGCTTTTCAGCACCTCTTTATAAGCCTGCTCCAGCACGCCCAACCGATCGGCAACCTTCTCGGAAGACGACTCAATGCGTTCAATCGACTGCAGTATTTTCGAACGCTCTGCGTCCGTCTTTGCCTCTTTCAGCTTGATCTGTAGCCGCTCGATCCGCTCGGCAGCATTCACCGAATCCATATCCACAACTTTGAGTGCCTCTGCCACTGCCTTTTGCAGTTCCGGCAGGACGTGCTTCTTCTTGGTTGGATCCGCAAGGAGCGTCAGCAGTTCGCTGTACACCTTGTAAGACTTTCGCCGAAGCTCGGTGCGATCTCTGGCATCCCGCCATTCGTCCAGCGACTTGCGGTACTTTTCCCGCGCTTCTGCTTCCTTCAGCAGAGCACGCTTGCGGTAACGCTCCTTTTCCAGCTCCACTTCCTTGCGGATTTTGGAAATCTGCTCGTCCCGACTTTTTCGCAGTGCATCCATCTGTTTCCGATGTTCTCGCTTTAAGTCTGCGATCTTTCGGTCAGTGATCTCTCCGAGAGAGCGCATGGTCGCCGCATCCCAGTAGCTTTCATACACCTGCTGATACAGTCCCTGCTCGATTAACGCATCCTCGGCAAGCGCAATCTCGCTGTCCAGCCGATTCTCCCGTATCGCACGCACCACGTCCAGCAGGACGCCAGGCATATCGGTGTCCACCTCAGAGGCGTCGAAGATTCCAGGGAACAGTCCGGCCATCTCACTCCAAACC
>JBJDZI010000063.1:0-13351 GCA_051867925.1 Eubacteriales bacterium | reverse complement strand
GGCGAAAACTTCGGCGTTTGAGATGGTTTCGCCCTCCTCTCGATTTTCTGAAAGATTTTTTCGACAACTGAGGCTCCTTCTTTCAAGAAGGAGCCTTTTGGATTTCCGAGAAAAATTGAGAAATTCAACGTAAACGCTTATAGAGAGTTGATTTTTAGTGCGGGATGAACATATTGTCGCAGATAATTTACGCCAAAAATAAACGGATGTAAACTCTGTAAAAATTTATCAAAAGTATTGATTTTCCGCTTCAGATATGATAGAATAGTATGAATAATCATAGCATTTCCCAAGGAGTAGATCCATGTCCACATATATAGAAAAAACCAAAGCCTTAACGCTCCCGCTTCTTCCGTTGCGAGGAGCAGTGACATTTCCTTCCATCCCCTTCTCCATTGAGGTCAACCGCCCCGAGGAAGTGACGGCTCTGGAAACCGCCAAAGCTAACGGCGGAACCATCTTCCTGCTGTCCTTCAAGAGCCCCGATGATGACGAAGAGGTCTGCGAGCGCACACTGTACAGAGTCGGTGTCATGGCGCGGCTGGAAAAATTCACCCGCCATGCGGACGGCGTCGTCCGTGCCAATCTCGACTGCCTCTGTCGCGGCGAGGTAGTCAGTATATCCGATACCCCCATCCTGACCGCGCGGGTGGTCTGTAAGACCGTGAAGGTCGAGGAAGAGACCGACAGAGAGCAAATGCTCCGCACCGCCGTGCTGAAAAAACTGGATCGGTTCATCGCCCAGATTCCCGAATTTAACAAAGAAATCGAGAAAACTATCAAATCCGCAGACGATCCCGGTCAGATGGCGGACTTTATCGCAGGCAGTATCCTGCTGAGACTGGAGCATAAACAGCAAGTTCTGGACGAATTCGATCCCATAGAGCGGCTGGAAGTGCTGTCCGAGATTCTCGACGACGAACTGGTTCTGCTCTCCGAGCAGATTCAGATCCACCAAAAAACCCGCGAACGGATGGAAGCCAATCAGCGGGATTATTACCTGCGTGAGCAGATGAAGGTCATCCAGTCCGAACTGGGCGAGGGTGACGAGGACGAGGACATTGCAGAATACATATTCAAAATCTCCCGTATTCCCAAGATGCCCGATGAGATCCGCGAAAAACTGCTCAAAGAGGTTCGAAAACTGGAAAAACTGCCCTTTTCCTCCCCTGAAAGCAATGTGATCCGCGGCTATCTGGACACCTGTCTGGAACTTCCCTTCGGCAAAAAAACCGCTGATCGCCCGGATGTTGCCGCCGCCCGCAAGATTCTCGACCGGGATCACGACGGAATGGAGAAGGTCAAGGAGCGCATCCTCGAATATATCGCCGTCCGCGCCAGAACCGACGGCATCCGCAATCAGATCCTTTGTCTGGTGGGTGCGCCCGGCGTGGGCAAGACCTCGGTAGCCTCTTCCATCGCAACCGCACTGAAGCGCAAATTCGTCCGCGTTTCGCTGGGTGGCGTGCGGGACGAGGCGGACATCCGCGGTCACCGCAAGACCTATATCGGCTCGATGCCCGGTCGGCTCATTGACGCCATCGTAAAAGCCGAGTCCGAGAATCCGCTGATCCTGCTGGATGAGATCGACAAGCTGACCCGCGATTCCCACGGCGATCCCTCCGCCGCTCTGCTGGAGGTGCTGGACCCCGATCAGAACAAGAATTTCCGCGATCATTTTCTGGAATTTGCATGGGATCTGTCGGACTGCATTTTCATCGCCACCGCAAACACTCTGGATACCATTCCGAAGCCCCTGCTGGACCGCATGGAGATCATCGAACTGCCCAGCTATGCGCGCTCCGAGAAACTGTCCATCGCCAAAAATCATCTGTTCCCCAAGCAACTTGCCCGTCACGGACTGACCAAAAAGCAGATCAGACTTACCGACGAGACTCTGCTGGAGGTTATCGACGGCTACACCCGCGAGGCGGGCGTGCGAAATCTGGAGCGCGAACTGGCGGCACTTTGCCGAAAAGCGGCAATGCGGCTGGCTGAAGACCCCGAACTGGCTTCGGTGAAGATCAATATAAAGAATCTGGCAGAATTTCTCGGTCCCCGCAAGGTGATCGACGATAAACTCCCCGATGCCGACGAGGTGGGATTGGTGAACGGTCTTGCCTATACCGAGGCGGGCGGCGATCTTCTGCAGGTGGAGGCTCTGCCTCTTGCCGGCAGCGGAAAACTTCAACTGACCGGCTCGCTGGGCAAGGTGATGACCGAGTCCGCCGAGATTGCCAAAAGCGTGGTGCGCGCCCGTGCCGCCCGGTATGGCATTGATCCTGAATTTGATAAAACTACCGATCTGCACATCCATTTCCCCGAAGGTGCAGTCCCCAAGGACGGTCCCTCCGCGGGCGTCACCATGGTAACGGTGATGATCTCCGCGCTGGCGAACATTCCCGTCCGTCGGGACGTTGCCATGACCGGTGAGGTGAGCCTTCGCGGCAGAGTCATCGCTATCGGCGGACTGCGGGAAAAATCCATGGCGGCATACAAAGCGGGGATCAAAACCGTTTTGGTGCCTGCCGATAACCGCCCCGATTACGATAAATTAGACGCGTTCCTGAAGGAAGGAATGGAATATATTTTCTGCTCTACTGTGGAGGACGTCCTGCGCGTGGCACTCAGACAGCCCGCAGAGAAGCAGATCCCCGTCGAGGAGAAACCCATCCCTCTGCCCATGGAAGCCAAACGAGGAGGCAGACACCGTGAAAGTCAATATCACTAAGACTGATCTGAAGATCACTGCGGGCTTGCCCTCTCAGTTTCCCGCTGATCACAAGCCTCAGATCGCCTTTTCCGGGCGATCCAATGTGGGCAAAAGTTCGCTGATGAATGCGCTCATCGGCAGAAAAAGTCTGGCGAGAGTCAGTGCTAGCCCCGGAAAGACCATCACGGTCAACTTCTATGAGGTGGACGGTGCCTTCTATATGGTAGACCTCCCGGGCTACGGATATGCCCGCCGCACTGCATCGGAGCAGGCAAAATGGTCAAAACTGGTAGATGGGTATTTCACCGAGGGAGGAGAGCGGGTCACCGCCGTGGCACAGCTCATTGATCTGAAGGTAGGTGCCACCAAGGACGATCTGATGATGCTGGAGTTCCTCCGACAGGCGAACATTCCCTTCTTCGTGGTGGCTACCAAGGCGGATAAGCCGAATAAGACCGAGCGCAACGCCATGCTGGAAAAACTCCGCGCCCTCCCCGTGCTGGAAGGGATTCCCGTCCTGCCGTTTTCCGCCCAGAGCGGAGAAGGAAAGGAAGCGGTGGTTGCCGAGATTCTGAAATTCCTCGGCTGATCTGCAGAGTTTCACTCAATATTGCATAAAACCCAACGATTTTAATCCATTTCACTATTCTTTTTAACAATACAAAGGAAATCAAACTATGCTTCACTCTCATTACTCGATCAACGATCTCGGTCATTTCACCGTCGGCGGAGTCGATACCGTGACTCTTGCCGAAAAGTACGGCACGCCCCTCTATGTAGTGGATGAGGATGTCATCCGCAGGCAGTGCAAACTGTATCAGTCTGCGATGAAACGCTATTTCGGCGCGGGCAGTACCATTCATTACGCTTCCAAAGCGCTCTCCTGCAAAGCCATCTATCGCATCCTCAGTGAAGAGGGTGTCGGCGTGGATCTGGTGTCCCCCGGCGAACTGTACACCGCAAAAGCGGCGGGCTTTGATCTGTCGAATGCATCTCTCCACGGCAACAACAAGACCGACCGCGAGATCGCGGAGGCAATTGCCGCAGGCATCGGAGAGTTTATGGTGGATTCCTTTGAGGAGCTGGAAGCCCTTGATCGGATCGCAGGCGAGATGGGCGTGATGCAACCCATTATGCTCCGTCTGACCCCCAACATCGACGCGCACACCCAAAAAGCCATCCTCACGGGGCAACTGGACTCCAAGTTCGGTACGCCTATCGCTACGGGGCAGGCGGAACGGCTGGTGCGACTGGCACTCGGCAAGAAGAATCTGATCCTCGAAGGCTTCCACAGCCACATCGGCTCTCAGATTTTCGAATACGAGCCTTACGTCGATCAGGCGAAGGTCATGTTCGAATTTATGGCAGAGATGAAGGCAAAGACCGGCTACGAGGCAAAGAAGATCAATCTCGGAGGCGGCTTTGCCGTGCGCTACACCGCCGATCAGCCTGCGGTGGACATCGTGGGCAATATCGAAAAGATCGCCGCCGCAGTCGATCAGATCTGCGCGTCCTACGGGCTGAAACGCCCCGCGATTCTGATGGAACCCGGTCGCTCCATCGTGGCGGCGGCAGGCGTAACCCTGTACACCGTCGGTACCGTCAAGGAGATCGAGGGTGTGCGCACCTATGTTTCCATCGACGGCGGTATGACCGACAACCCCCGCTATGCCCTCTATCAGTCCCGCTACGAGGTACTGCTGGCAAACCGCGCGGCAGAGAAGAAGAATCTGATCTGCACCGTTGCAGGACGCTGCTGTGAATCGGGCGATCTGATCGGCGAGGGAATGGCACTCCAGACCCCCGTGCGCGGGGACATTCTGGCGGTGCAGGTGACAGGTGCCTACAACTATTCCATGGCATCCAATTACAATCGCGTGCCCAGACCTGCCATGGTCTTCGTCAAAGACGGAGAAGACCGTTTGGTGATCCGTCGCGAGACCTACGAAGATCTTTGCAGAAACGATATTTAATGCTATTGAACAAAGGAAGAATACTATGCTGCTGAATCTGATCTCGAGCGGAGCGTCCTTTCGGGAGATTCTGATCCAACTGATCCTGACCATCCCCATCGTGCTGATTTCGCTGACCTTTCACGAGGTTGCCCACGGCTGGGTCTCCTATAAGATGGGCGATCCCACCGCCTACAATCTGGGACGGCTGACATTAAATCCCGTCAAGCACTTGGATCCTATCGGCACGATTGCCATGCTGCTCTTTGGCGTAGGCTGGGCGAAACCCGTTCCGGTCAACTCCCGCTATTACAAAAAGCCTAAAATGGGCATGGCGCTGACCGCGCTGGCAGGTCCTGTGACCAATATCCTGCTGGGATTTATCGGCGTGATCTTTTCCTCTCTGTCGCTTTACCTGTTTTATATTCCCGCCATTGATCCGCAACTGATATCCATCATCTGGATGTTTTTCGGTTCCTTTGCGCTGATGAACGTCTATCTGGCGATCTTTAATCTGATCCCCATTCCGCCGCTGGACGGCTCCCGAATCGCATTCATCTTTCTGCCCGACCGTCTTTACTTCGGTCTGATGCGCTATGAGCAGATCATCAAACTGGTGATGTTGGTAGCACTGTTTGCGGGCTTGTTCGATCTTCCGTTGCGTTTCCTCACCAGCGGTTTGCTGGACGGAATGTATTGGCTGGTAAATCTGGTATTGCCCTGATGGAAAACGAAGAACTGAGTTTTCATCTGGAGGTCTTCGACGGTCCGCTGGATCTTCTGCTGTCGCTGATCGCCAAGAATAAGCTGAATATTTACGATATCCCTATTTCGCTGATCTTTACCCAGTATATGGAGTACATCGACGCCATGCGGAAAATGGATATGGACGTGGCAGGCGAGTTTTTGGAAATGGCATCCCGACTGATGCTGATCAAGAGCCGAATGCTCCTGCCCCGCGCCGACGACGGAAAGGAAGAAGATCCCCGAAAGCCGTTGGTGGATGCGCTGGTGGAATACCGCCGCGCCAAAGAGGCGGCAGGACTCCTCTCCCCGCTGTACAGTCGCTACTCCGGGCGGTTCGTGAAGGAACCCGACGAGGTGGGCGTGGATCGCACCTACACGGCAGATCACGACGCCACGCTCCTGATCCGGGCATTTGAGCGGATCTTCGTCCGTCAGAAACAGGCGGAGGAGTCCCATACCGATGTGCCGCGGCAGACGCTGGCGACCATCCTGACCAAAAAGATCGTGCCGGTGCCCGAAAAAGCCTTTACCATCTTGCGCTATCTGCGCCGCAAAGGAGAGACTCCCTTCGAGCCTCTGCTCCTTGCCACCAACCATGACCGCAGTCAGCTCATCACCTCGTTTTTGGCTCTGCTGTCGCTGATTCGACATGGTCGGCTACTGGCGCGGGAGGATGAGACGGGCGAGATCTATCTCTCCATCGCACCGAAATCGGCGGCGATGGCGGTATCGGAGATGGCGAAGTCGGATACTGCGGAAAACGAAGCATCCTAAAGGAATGACAAAATGAACGAACAGGAAAACACGCTGGGGCAGGCGCCTGCAACCACCGCAATTTTGGAAGCGGTGCTGTTTGCGGCGGGCTATCCCATTGAATATGAAAAACTCGCCACGGTGGCGATGGTCTCCGAGACAGAAGTCCGCGAAGCTGCCTATGCGCTCCATCAGACCTACGAGGCAGAGGAGCGGGGCATCCAAGTGGTACTGTACGAGAACAGTTGCCAGATTTGTACCCGCGAAGGCTTTGAGGATTACATCCGCGCCGCGCTGGGCATCCGTCAGACTGGCCGTCTGTCGGCGTCCGCGCTGGAGGTGCTGGCGATCGTGGCATACAATCAGCCGGTGACCAAGGCGGTCATCGAGCAGATCCGAGGGGTGGACTCCTCCTACGCGCTGGGCGTTTTGGTGGAGAAATCGCTGATCGAGACAGTGGGACGGCTGGACGTGCCGGGCAAACCCAATCTCTACGGCACAACCCCCGACTTTCTGCGGGTCTTCGGTCTGTCCTCGCTGGACGATCTGCCCGCCATGAGCGATACCCCGCAACAGACCGCCCTTCAGCTGGAGGGAATTTAAGCCCGCGGGTGATCGGAAAACTACTTGCAACAGGAGGTGAATCGGCTTGAACGGATGGATCGTATTTGGTTGTATTTTGTTGGTTTTGTGGCTGATCGGCATGATCCGCGCCGGCGTCGAGGTGGAATATCACACCGACGTGCGGGTGACACTGAAGGTACTGGGGCTGACCTTCCGCATCATGCCGAAGATAAAAAAGCCTCCGAAATTATCGGATTTTACCCCGAAAAAATACCGAAAGCGCCTTGAGAGAGACGAAAAACGCCGTCTGAAGCAGGAAGCCAAGAAAGCAAAGAAGCAAGCCCTGAAAGAGCAGAAGAAGGCGGAAAAAAAAGCCGCCGCAGAAGCCGTCAAGCAGGGACTATCCGCTGTGGGCGGCAAAAAGAAAAAGGAAAAGAAGAAAAAGGGCTTTGCCGAGATCATGGAACTGGTGCTGGTGGGGCTGGATGCCGCCAAGGGACTGTTTAAGTCCTTCGGCAAGCACTTTCAGATCGAAGCGGTGCGACTGAAGATCGCGGTGGGAGGCGAAGACGCCGCCTCAACCGCCATTCTGTACGGCATTGTGGTACAATTTGTGACCTATCTATGCCACGGGCTGGCGGCGATCACCAATTTCAAAGTGCGAAAACCCGAGGACATCGCGGTGACGGCAGACTTTCTGTCGGATCAGCTGACGATGGATCTGCACTTTATCTTCCGACTGCGGGTATGGCATTTGTTTGCCATGATCTTTGCCGCAGGCATCGGCGCCGTGAAGCGGCTGGTGAAGAATATGACGGGTGCCAAAGAGCCGTCTGATGCGGCAGGGGACATCACCCCAAAATCCAACGAACAAACAGAGAAACGAAACTCAATGGAGGATAAAAAATATGAACGAAAGCAAGCTGAATAAAATCATCGATACGTCGCTGGGCAATATCAAGCAGATCATCGACGTGAACACCGTGGTGGGCGAGCCCATCACCACCGCAGGCGGAACGGTTATCATTCCCGTTTCCAAGGTCTCTCTGGGCTACGCCTCCGGCGGCGTGGACTATTACGGCAAGCATAAGCCTTCCGCAGGCGATGCCGCATCCTTTGGCGGTGGCGGCGGAACGGGCGTTACCCTCAATCCCGTGGGCTTTTTGGTGACCCGCGCAGACGGCTCTACCGAATTTCTGCCCGTATCCACAACACCTAACGTGGCACCCGCGCCCGATAAGGTGGACACCATTATCTCCTTCTTAGAGC
Source organism: Eubacteriales bacterium (assembly GCA_051867925.1). Classification (GTDB taxonomy): domain Bacteria; phylum Bacillota; class Clostridia; order Oscillospirales; family CAG-272; genus CAKSQF01. The sequence goes on along the minus strand of JBJDZI010000063.1, from coordinate 5,353 downwards.
GTTCCCCCGAACTGCTGGCAAAGATCAAAGCGATGATCCCCCAGAAGAAGAAGGACGAACCCGCAGAGGAGTCTTCCAAGGAGCAAACTCCGGAGCAAACTCCCGAAACCCAACCCGAGGCGGCTGAATAAGTCTGCCGCAGGAGTGACCGTGCGGGACTGTATTGCGGGCGCAACCGTAACGGATGGCGCACCGCAGGACATTAGTCAAGCAGACCGCACCGTGCAAGTGTCCGTGGCAGAGCGCGAGTCGCGTTCTAATCTCCCCTCCCCTTGCATAGGCTATGGCGAAGGGAGAGGAGTTTGTGCGCTTTTTTCTGAAAATCTGCAGTTGTTGCCTGCTACTAACCGTCCTTTTGACCGTCGGCGTCGGAGGAGTATGGGCAGGGGAGCAGGAAGCCGCCGTGGGCTCGCTGTCGGTCTCTGCACGCGCCGCCGTGCTGATGGATCAGTACGGGCAGGTGTTATACGCCAAAAACGCCGAAGAGCGGCTTCCCATGGCATCCACTACCAAAATCATGACCGCGCTGGTCGCCATCGAGGCGATGAAATCGGGCGAAGTGCCCGAATCCATCCAAATCCCGCCCGAAGCGGTGGGAGTGGAGGGCTCCTCCATCTATTTGGTCAAGGGCGAGAAAATGCGGCTGACCACGCTTCTCTACGCGCTGATGCTGGAGAGTGCCAATGATGCGGCGGTAGCCATCGCCGTGGCGGTGGACGGCAGTGTGGAGCAGTTTGCAGAGCGGATGAACCGCAAAGCCGCTGACTTGGGGCTTTGCGACACCCATTTTGTAAATCCCCACGGTCTGGATGCCGAGACGCATTACACCACCGCCCTCGATCTGGCAACGCTGACCGTAGCGGCGCTGGAGAACGAAACCTTTGCCGAGATCGTTTCCACGGTGCGCTATTCTGCTCCCGCTTTGGCGGAAGGCGCCGACAGCACCCGCCTTTTTGTCAATCACAATCGCCTGCTTCGGGAATACGAGGGTTGCATCGGCGTCAAAACCGGCTATACCAAACGGTGCGGGCGATGTCTGGTCAGCGCGGCAGAGCAAAATGGCATCACGCTGGTGGCGGTAACGCTGAACGATCCCGACGATTGGCGGGATCATCGGGCGATGCTGGATCGTGGATTTGCGCTTTGCGCCCCTGTGAAGGTCACCGAGGCGGGATCGCTCCGTTATACCGTCCCCGTGGTGGGAGGTCAGAGTGCCAATGTGATCTGCTCAAGCCCCGATGCGGTGACGCTGACCCTCCCCAACGGATGCGCGCCCGATGTGCGCGTGGAACTCCCCCGCTTTCTGTGGGGCGAGATTCGGGCTGGAGAGAAGATCGGGCAGGTAGTGGTCACGGTAAACGGAAGAGAGGCAATCTGCCTTCCGCTGTATGCCGAGTCCGATGTGGCGGTCACGGTTTACGAGAAGAGCATATGGCGAAAAATTTGCGATTTCTTCGTCGCCATCGGACGTTGGCTGGCGGGACTATTTGCAAACTGAATGGGCATTGCCCTCAAAATAGGATAGAATTATGGAAGAACTGAGAATACAAAAATACCTTGCCGACTGCGGAATCTGCTCCCGCCGTGCGGCTGAACGAGCCATTGAAGAAGGCAACGTACAGATCAACGGCATCTCCGCCGAGATCGGGCAGAAGATCCGTCCCGATCGGGATCGCGTGACCTATTGCGGTAAGCCCGTGGTGAAAAAGCGCAATGCCCACCCCTGCTATGTGATGTTGCACAAGCCCGCGGGTTATGTGACCACCATGAGCGATGAGAAGGGGCGCAAGACGGTTGCCGAACTGATTTCCGGTGTGAATCAGCGGGTCTATCCTGTAGGTCGGCTGGATATGGACTCGGAGGGTCTGCTCCTGTTCACCAGCGACGGAGAGTTGGCAAACGCGCTGACCCATCCTCGCCATCACATCCCCAAGATCTATCACGTTCGGGTGGAAGGGCAGGTCACCCGCGCCCAACTGACCAAACTGGGCGAGCCTATGGAGATCGACGGCTACAAGATCCGTCCCGTGGAATGTGCCATCGTGAAGCAGGACGAGAATGCCACCACCATCGAGATGATCCTCTACGAAGGTCGCAACCGTCAGATCCGTAAGATGTGCGAGCAGGTGGAACTGACCGTGCGCCGTCTGCGCAGAATCGCCATCGGCGATCTGGAGCTTGACATTCCCCGCGGCAAGTGGCGGTATCTGAATAAGGAAGAAGCCGACTACCTGAAGGAATCGGCAGGACTTCTGAAGAAATAATGCATCGGGGACTCAACGGAGTCCCCGATTCGGCTTTACCGCCAGGCAAACTGCGCAGATTTCCGAACTCTCGGAATGAAATCCGAAAACTTGTGGGCGTTTGCAATCTGTACAAATTTTTTGCAAAAATTTTGTTGATTTTGACAATGGAAATTTACGGAAAAACTATTGCAAAAACTGGAAATATATGGTAAAATATGGTTGTCAAATCAATCAGCAGGAGTGATGAAAAATATGGAATCTAAGGTTAAAATACTGATCGCAGACGAAAACGCGGACTTTGTCAGTCAATGCAAGACGAAACTGTACGCCATGGGCTACCGAGATTTTTCGGAGGCATCAGGCGGGGACGAAGCACTGACCCGCATTGCCAACGAACGCCCCGACATCGTACTCATCGACATCTGGCTCCCTAAACTGGACTGCATACAGGTCATGCGGAGCGTGCGCTCCATGGGACTGGGGGAGGCGGCGCCTTCCTTCATTGTGTTGTCCATAGCCAACAATCAGAATATGTTTTACGAAGCCACCGAGGCGGGCGCGGAATACTGTATGCTGAAACCGCTGGACTACAACAGCCTGTCGGAGCGGATCATGCGGCTGATGGCGAAGCGTTCGGACAAGCTGCTCGGCAACAAAACGGCGGCACCCACGGTGGGAAATGATCTGGAATCGCAGGTGACCAAGGTGATCCATCAGATCGGCGTGCCTGCCCACATCAAGGGCTATCAATATTTGCGAACTGCCATTCTGATGACCATCGAGGACAACGATGTGATCAACTCTGTGACGAAAATTCTCTATCCGTCTGTGGCGAAGCAATATCAGACTACCTCTTCCCGCGTAGAGCGCGCTATCCGTCACGCCATCGAAGTGGCGTGGGATCGGGGCGATGTGGATACGCTGAACGCCTACTTCGGCTACACCATCCAAAACAGCCGCGGCAAGCCCACCAACAGCGAATTTATCGCCATGATCGCCGACAACCTCCGACTCTGCAATAAGTTTAATTGAAATTGATCTGAATTGGGGTTCCACCCCAAACCCCGGCAGGAACCTTCTTGAAAGAAGGTTCCTGCACCTCCATAAACTTTTGAACGCCCGGCAAATGCTTGCCGGGCGTTTCAGCGTGTCGATAAACTATAAATTTAGAGTGCCGCCAGCCAAGGAAAGGGGTTGGGAGCCCGAGGGAAGGGGAAAAACTTCGGCGTTTGAGATGGTTTTCCCCTTCCCTCGGTATGGGGCTTTCTCGACAGACTGGAACGCCCGGCAAATACTTGCCGGGCGTTTTTCGTTTGTGTTCGATTTCCGCAGAGCCAAGAGCCAAGGAGGTGGGTGAGGCGAAGCCGCCGCAGGCGGCGTGGAGGAGAGGGCGGATATTTCGGCGCCCCCCGATGGTTCCACCCTCTCCTCCGAGCAAACAAACGATTAACGCAAATAAACACTCGTTGGTGCGCCTGAGTAGATCCCTCGACTACGCCGCTGCTTTTGCAGCAATGCTCTGCTCAACCCCAATTGATCTTGTCTTGACCGGAGCCGAGTTCAAAATGATATTTGACGATGCCCAGATCAATTTTCGAATAAAATCCCACACCGGCTTTCGCTCTTACTGTTCCGTTTTCATAAGAAAACGTGAATTTCTGCTGATTCATCGCAGTGGGCGCAAGGAGCGCGGCGTTGACTCCGCTGACAAACCATTCGGGCGGATTGTCAGCATCACAAACCTGCTCAAACGACTTCACGGGATGAGATATCCCTTGCGTTTTTCCATAGCCCAGTGCCAGAACACAGTAGAGTTTTTCGCCTTTGCCCACCGTAAAAGCGGGCTTGACCTTCTTGTAGGTCATCGCAACCCAGCAAGTGTTCAGCCCCAGTGCCTGAGCACTCAGCACGATCTTCTCTCCATAATAACCGATTGCTTCTTCGTTGCCTTTTTTGCCGATCAAGGCAATATAATTGGTAACGCCGGCGAATTTTCCGTAATGTGCCATGAAGCCGTCAAAGGCTTTCGGCTCGTTCAGAATCAACTGAATGTGCAGATCTCCTTGGCGGTTGCAGGAAGAAATCACTTGCTCCAATTCCTTGCAAACGGCGTCCTCAATGGGTCGATCCAAATAACTTCTGACCGAATGCCGCTCTTGCATTGCAGTTTTGAAATTCATGTAGTTCACTCCTTAAATCAATTTTACAAGAATTATTCCCAAGCCCAAAATCGACAAACCGATGCCGAGAACGCGGTTCATCAGTTTGGGAGAGGCTTTGTTGGCAAATACAGATGTGATCAGCGCGCCGATCAGCGTAAAGCCCACGCACAGAACAAGAACAGACCAATCGGAAATGCCGCCGTCGATGACGAAATGGGATACTGCACCGGTCAGAGCGGTGAAGGTCATGATGAAAACGCTGGTGCCGACTGCCGTTTTCAGTTCGTATCCCAATACGCTGACCAGTACCAACAGCATCATCATGCCGCCGCCTGCTCCCACGAAGCCGCAGATCAGCCCAATGAACATTCCGCACACGATGGACTGCAGGATTGCCATCTGCCGACTGCGGGTCTGATTGCTCTCCTTGGCAGACATTACGGGACGAATGATGAATTTCAAACCTACCAGCAAGGTCATTCCCATGGAAAAACTGCCCATAGTCGTGGAGGGCAAAAGGGAAGCGAGATAACTGCCCGTCAGAGTGAACACCAAAACGCTTGCCAGCATGACCAGACCGTTTTTGATATCGATGTTCTTGTTTTTCCAATAAGTACCTGCCGAGATAGCCGATGCAAGCACATCCGATGCCAGCGCGATTCCCACCGCTTCGTAAGCATCCATGTTCAAAAAGCTGATCAGCATGGGCGAGATGACCGCCGCCGCCGATAGTCCCGCCAGACCTGTTCCAAAGCCTGCCCCCAGTCCGGCGATGATACAAACTAAAATTTTGATCCACATTTTTTAGAGTTTTCTCCGATCTGACTAAAGTTTCGGTGTGAAAGAAAAAAGCCTTGAACCGATGCTGAAAACGTTCAAAGCTTTTGATTATGGTGGAAACGAGGGGGCTCGAACCCATGACCTCACGGATGTGAACCGTGCGCT
>JBJDZI010000062.1:0-13392 GCA_051867925.1 Eubacteriales bacterium | reverse complement strand
TCCTTGGCTGGCGGCACTCTAAATTTATAGTTTATCGACAGACTGCGGGCGGCAATTACTTGCCGCCCTTTTACAGAAGTTCTTGGAGGTGCAGGAACCTTCTTGGGGGAAGGTTCCTGCCGGGGTGGGAGCAGGACTGCGCCCGGCTCCGGGGCGAAGCCCCAATAGGATAAATTCATTCCCAATTTCTTGAGAAGTTGCGTTTGATGATGCCTTGGAAGGTTTGACCGACCCAGGGGCAATTGTGGGATTTGCTGTCCAGAAGGGCGGCGGTGAGGGTGTAGCCCTGCTCGGGATCAAACAGTGTCACCTTGGCGGGCGCTCCCGGCGCAATGGCATCGGGAAGCCCCAGAATGCGGGCGGGGTTCACCGATAGCAGTTCCATCAAACGGTAGAGATCCAGCCTGCCGGGAAGCACCAATTCCCGCATTCCCAAGGCGAAAACGGTCTGCAAACCGATCATTCCGGCGGGGGCATTGGCGGCGGGGAGCCGTTTGTTATCGGCGGTCTCGGGGGTGTGATCGCTGACGATGCAGTCAATGGTACCGTCGGCAAGCCCCGCAATGATCGCCTCCCGATCGGCGGCAGAGCAAAGCGGCGGATCCACCTTCGCCAGATTACCGTAGTAAAGCAGATCGGTACGGGTCAGAGTGAAATATTGCGGCGCAGTGTCACAGGTCACCCGCACGCCGCGGGCTTTGGCTGCGCGGATCAGTTCCACAGACAGGGCGGTGGAGATGACCGTCAGATGCAGACGGCAACCGGTGATCTCTGCCATCGCCAGTGCAGAGGCGACAGCGGAGGCTTCGCGGGCTTGGGCGGATTTCATTCCTCCGGCAGAGTCGCTCATCCCCGCCGCTCGCGCCCGCAGGAGCAGAAGTGTGTCCGTGCGGGAAAGTTGCTCCATGGCGGTGTAGAGCAGAGCGGTGGAGGCTACGCCGTCCTCGTAAAAGGCGGCGGCGCCGTGGGTCAGCAGAGCGTCAATGTCGCAAAGTTCCGCGCCCATCCCGCCTTTGGTCAGATGAGCCGCCACCTGCAGAGGAATGCGCCCCACTGCAGCGGCGTTGGAACGGATGTAGTCCAGCGTTTCCTCCTCCTGCCAGATCACGGCGGGGGAGGGAATCGCCAAAGCATCGCCGAACCCGCCCGATGCGGCGGCGGCGGTGGCGGTGCGGATGTCTTCCTTATACATAGCCCCCGGCTCGCAGATGTGCAGATGCAGATCTACGAAACTGCGGCAGGCGTATAGTCCCGATCCGCGGATGCGGGTGATCGGCGCATCGGCAGACGGTTTCAGATTTGCGCCCACAGCCGCCACGCGGGCAGGCAGTTTGGGGGCTTCCCGCACCAGCAGAAGATCGCAGTCCTCGCTCCGGTGAGCGACGGGATCAATGAGGCGAACATGGGTGATCAGCGTATAGCGCGGATATGTAGTTCCGTTTATGCGGGCAGGCACAGGCAATACCCCCTTCCTCGGACGGTTCGGATCAGACGAAGCCCGGTGGGCTCGTCCAGTTTACGGCGCAAATAGCGGATGTATACGGCGGTGGTGTTGCCGCCCTTTTCTTCCCACAGCCGGTCGATGACCTCGGTGGGAACGCACTCGCCGGGGGTCTCCAGTAAAAGCGCCAGCAGAGCGCGCTCCGCGGGGCTGAGGGGGACACTCTTGCCTTGGAGCAGGACGCCGTCGGGGAGCAGGCGCAGGAAGGGGACTCGTGAGGCGGTTTTACCGCCGGCGGCCAATCCCGCAGGATCGGCGGCAATCCCCGAAACGGTCTTTGTGGCAAAGCCTGCGGCAGTTGCAGACTCCGAAGCGACGGCGGAGTGGGCAGTCTCCGTGTCGGGCGCGGCAGAGGAGGGGGGCGCGGCAAATTCCGCAGAGGAGAGGAGTGCGGCGAATCCCGAAGCAGGTGCGGCAGAATCGCCCGGTACGAAGGGGAGCGTGTCGCCCGTCGCGGGTCGGAGCGCACCGATCCGGGCGAGGACTGTCCCGGCCATCTCCCGCAAGAGACAGGGACGGACGAAGTCCGCGCCCTGATCGGCGCGGCGGGAGAAGGTCACCGTCCGCTCGCTCCGGCAGGCGGTGCAGGGGAAGGCATCCAGATCGATCACCAGAAACTCGTCGCCGGTATCGGGGAGCGCGGCGACCACGGCGGCGTTCAGACCCGCCAGTCGCAGGGTGATCTGCAAAGCCTCGGCAAAAATCGTATCGGTACTGACGATCAACACGGTATAAATCCTCTCCTTTTCTCATAGAGTGTATAAGCATACCTTATTGTACCGCATTTTTGACCAAAAAGCAATAGGAAATCGACGATTTACCCAAAAAGGCAGACCGCGTTTTCCTAACGGTTCCCGCAATGCAGACAGACTGTGTTTTTCCAACGGCTCCCACGATGCAGGCAAACCGCGTTTTCCAAAAAACTCAGCCGAAGGTTTTGGGGTCTTCGGGCGGGCGCAATTCTGCCGCCACGGCGATCTTGGGGGCGTCGGGCGCATCCGCAACGGCGGGGACGGCGGGTGCGGCGGGATGGATTGGCGCATCCGCAACGGAGGGGTGTACCGGCGAGTGGACGGCAGGCTGGGCGGGAGCGGCAGGAACGGCAGGAGAGACGCTTGGCGTCATCAGTCCGAAGGAGACTACGATGGCGTCGTTGACCTGCTGCATCAGCCGCTCGTCCAGATGTCCCATTTTCTCTCTGAGCCGCCGCTTGTCAAGAGTCCTGATCTGTTCCAGCAGGATCACCGAATCCCGCGCCAGTCCCAGCGACTCGCCGTCTACGGTGGCGGCACGGGCTACGTCGATGTGAGTGGGCAGGCGGGACTTGGTCAGCCTGCTGGTGATGGCGGCGGCAATCACCGTGGGAGAGTAACGGTTGCCGACGTCATTCTGGATGATGAGTACGGGCCGGAGTCCGCCTTGCTCAGAGCCTACCACGGGGGAGAGGTCTGCGTAATAAATATCGCCGCGTTTGACGGTCATGATGCTTCATCCTTTCGGGGGAACGTTCGTTGATTTTCGGGCAAATGCCTTCTGTCCATAGTCTTCCCATAGGGAGGGGAGGCTTAAACATCTCGGGGGGAATTTACAAAAAGTTCATTTGCTTTCAGTATATGCAGGAAAAGAGAAACCGTCCGAATCTACGATGGGATGAAAAATACACTGTTTTTCTTGTAAATCTTTCGCAAGGTGATTGACAAACAGAAGAAAATGGGTTACAATGAAGAGTGGATAATTTTATCCATACAGACGACGGTAAAGTTTTGACATCCCCGGAATGGAATTTTGTCGTCGGAAAGGTTATTGAAATGATGCAAGACAAGTTTACCCCCAAAACCGGCGGGATCTCGGTAGAAACCGAGCATATTTTCCCCGTCATTAAAAAATGGCTCTACTCCGAAAAGGAGATTTTCCTGCGAGAGATCGTCTCCAACGCCTGCGATGCGGTGACGAAGCTGAGACGCCTTGCTTCCCTCGGTCAGTTTGAGGAGGACGATGAGGCGTACCGCATTACCGTCTCGCTGGACAAGGACGAGAAAACGCTGACCGTCACCGATAACGGTATCGGTATGTCGGCAGAGGAACTGGAAAAGTACATCTGCAATATCGCTCTTTCGGGCGCGATGGAATTTATCGAGAAATACGAAAAGGGCGACGACAAGAGCGGCATTATCGGTCACTTCGGTCTGGGCTTCTACTCTGCATTTATGGTGGCAGATACCGTAGAGGTTTGGTCCAAGTCTTTCACCGATGCACCCGCCGTCCATTTTACCTGCGATGAGGCAGGTTCCTACACGCTGGAGGGTGCGGAAGACCGCGCCCGCGGCACTTCCGTGGTGATGCACCTTTCCGAGGAAGGAAAGGAATATCTGGAGTCTTCCAACGTCCGCGCGGTGCTGGACAAATATTGCGCCTTCATGCCGGTTGCCATCTTCTTCGAGGACGGCAGTGAACCCAAGAAGGACGGGGAGGGAAATCCCATTCCTCCCGAACCCATCAACGACACCCAGCCGCTGTGGATGCGCCCTGCCTCCGAATGCACTGACGAGGAGTACAAAGCCTTCTACCGTCAGGTCTTCGGCGACTACCGCGAACCCCTCTTCTGGATTCATCTCAACGCCGATTATCCGCTGAATTTCAAGGGCATCCTCTATTTCCCGCCCCTGCGGAGCGAATATGACAACATGGAAGGGCAGGTCAAGCTCTACTACAATCAGGTTTTCGTGGCAGACAACATCAAGGAGGTCATTCCCGAATATCTGCTGATGCTCCGCGGCGTGCTGGATTGCCCCGAACTGCCGTTGAACGTCTCCCGCTCCTATCTCCAGAACAGCGGCTACGTCTCCAAGATCTCTGCCCACATCGTCAAGAAGGTGGCTGACAAGCTGAACTCGCTCTTCAACACCGAGCGCGAGAAGTATGAGGGATTCTGGAACGACATCAAGCTCTTTGTGGAATACGGCTGTCTGCGGGATCGCAAATTTTACGATCGTGTTGCCCCCTCCCTTCTGCTCCCGCTGACCGAGGAGGGCAAATATCAGACTGTGGACGAGGCGTTGGAAGATGCCAAGGAAACCCACGAGGGCAAGCTCTATTACGCCACCGACAAGGTCTCCCAAGCCCAGTATATCTCGCTCTTTGAGGAGAGAGGGATCAAGGTTTGTCTCTTGAACGGTCCGCTGGAAATGCAGTATATGGGACTGATCGAGGACAGCAAGCATTGCAAGTTCTTTCGCATCGACGCAGACGTTGCCGACGCCCTCAAGGGAGACGGCGAGGCGATGGAAAACGCCGATCTGGAGGCTCTCTTCAAGAAGGTCAGCGGCAACGATCAGCTGAAGGTGTCCTTCCAATCCTTGGCGGACGAAACTGTTCCCGCGCTCCTGAATCTGTCCGAGCAATCGAGACGCTACGAGGATATGATGCGCTATTACAGCCGCGGGGAGTCTTTGGGAATGCCCGCCATGACCGAGGCAACGCTGGTGCTGAACTCCGGTTCACCTCTCATCCGCAAGCTGGCGGAGGTCTCTGACGAGACCGCCCGGGAGAATGCCGCCGCCCAGATCTGGTCGCTCTCCCTGCTGGCGCAAAGACAGCTGACCGCAGAGGAACTGAAGGCATTCCTCAGACAGAGTTATCAGACTCTGGCAGGCAATCTGGAGCATCTGTAAACCATGGATGAGCTGAGTGTGATTGTCGAAAATCTTGCCGATGCCGACCGCTTGCTCTCGGACAGTCTGACCCTTCGCCGCTCCCATCTTGCCGATCTGGCAGACTGTCTGCGCCGACGGATGGAGGGCGAGGAGGAGGAGCAGACCCTTACCTCCCTGTACGGCGAATTTCAGGAGCGACAGAAGGCGACCCCCACAGGTGAGCCGCTGACCCGCGCTACCTCTTTGCTGACCAGACTGGAACTGTGCCGCGCCCTGTCTGACGGCGGCGGCACGGCAGGCACTCCGCTCTACGACTCGCCCCGTCCCGTCATCGCCTATTTTCAGAATCCCTATGCAGCACGGGTTCTGCGCTGTGTCACCGATCTGCTGAAAGACGGCGAAGCGGCGGATGCGGAGGATTATACCGACGCCTGCGAGGGCGTTGCAGAGGGACGATACGATTTCTGCGTGCTTCCCGTGGAAAGTGCCAGAGACGGCGTGATGAACCGATTCGTTCAACTCATTGACCGCTTTGATCTCTTTACCGTGCTGGTCTGTCATCTGGAACTTTCGGAGGAGGAATACATCCGCTTCGCACTTCTGGCGGCATCCCCCTGCCGACTGGAGGGGGCTGATCGGTGGAAACTGCGGGTCGTCCCCGGAGAAGAACAACTTTGGGAACTCTTATTCGCCTGTGAGGCGCTGGGAGCGATTCCCGAGGAATGCCGCACCCTGCCCGGAGCCCAGCGGGAAACCTATCAACTCACTCTGCGGGTGGAAAACGCCGATGCGGCGGCGCTTGCCTGTTATCTGGAGCTGGGCTGGTCCCGCTCTACCGTGACCGGCGTATACCGCGAACTGATCCTGCCCATGGAGGCAGAAAAAGAACTATTGTATTAAAATCACCGGGCAGAGTATCTGCCGGAAAGGATATCCAATGAAACAGATCCATTACAAAACCAGCGGCGTATGCTCCCGCGAGATCCATATCGAGGTGGAGGGGGGCATCATTACCTCCTGCGCATTCGTAGGCGGTTGCCATGGCAACACCCAAGGCGTTGCGGCTTTGGTGACCGGCATGAAGGTGGAGGACGCAATCTCCAAACTTTCGGGAATCGACTGCCGCGGCAGAGGCACATCCTGCCCCGATCAGCTTGCCAAAGCACTGAAAGAGGCGACTGAATAATTCTCCCCAAATCAAATTTCATTTCATCAGAGAGGGTATATTTATGAATTACAGAGAAACTTATGAAAGCTGGCTGGCATCCGATCTTATTGACGATGCCACCAAAGCCGAACTGCTTTCCATCAAGGATAACGAAGAAGAGATCAAATTCCGTTTCATCGGTTTGCTGGCATTCGGCACGGGCGGTCTGCGCGGCACCATGATGGCGGGTACCAACGCCATGAACCCATACACCGTCGCTCACGCGACCCAGGGCTTTGCCAATCTGATCCTGCAGGAAGGTGCCGCGAAGCGGGGCGTGGTCATCGGCAGAGATTCCCGCAATAACAGCGAACTGTTTGCCAGAATCACCGCAGAGGTGATGGCGGCAAACGGCATTAAGGTCTATTTCTTCGACGCGCTCCGTCCCACCCCCGTGCTGTCCTTCGCCATTCGTCAACTGGGCTGCATCGGCGGCGTGAATATTACCGCTTCCCACAATCCCAAGGAGTACAACGGTTATAAGGCTTATTGGGAGGACGGCGCACAGCTTTCTCTGGAACAGGCGGATCTGGTGTCCTCCTACATCAGCGCCACCGATCTGCTCACCGGCGTGAAGCGGGTGGACTTCGACACCGCAGTGGCTGACGGCAGAATCGTGATCGTAGGCGCGGCAATTGACGATGCCTTTATCGCCAACGTCACCGCCCAGCGGGTGGATGCCGCCGCGATTCCCGCCGTGGCAGATGAGCTGAAGATCGTTTATACCCCTCTCCACGGTACGGGCTACCGTCTGGTACCCGAGGTGCTTCGTCTGTGCGGCGTCAAGCATCTGTACACCGTCTGGCAACAGATGGTGCTGGACGGCAATTTCCCCACGGTGGTATCCCCCAACCCCGAATACCCCGAGGCGCTGACTTTGGGCGCGAAACTGGCGGAAGAGGTGGGCTCCGATCTGGTCATCGCCACCGACCCCGACGCGGACCGTTGCGGCATTATGGCGCGGAACACCGAGGGACAGTTCGTCTGTATGACCGGTAACCAAGTGGGCGCGCTCCTGCTGGACTATATCCTCACCGCTTACGAGAACACCGGCACCATGCCCGAAGGTCCTTACGCCGTCAAGACCATCGTCACCACCGAACTGGCGACCAAGATTTGCAAATCTCACGGCGTGGACATCTACAATGTGCTGACCGGCTTCAAATTCATCGGCGAGGTTATCAAGAACCACGACGACGTGGGCGACGGACATTACCTTTTCGGCTTCGAGGAGTCCTACGGCTATCTGAAGGGCACTTACGCCCGGGACAAAGACGCGGTGGTGGCATCCATGCTCATCGCCGAGATGGCGGCGTATTATAAGAAGAAGGGCATGACCCTCTATGAAGCACTGATGGCGATGTACGAGAAGTTCGGCTACTTCGCTGAAGGCACGGTCAACGTGACCATGAAGGGTCTGGACGGTCAAGCCAAGATGCAGGCGCTGATGGAGCAGATCCGCAACAATCCTCCCGCAGAGCTGGGCGGCAGAGCGGTCATCGAGATGCGGGACTACCGGACCGAGACTGTTACCGATCTGGTGACCGGCGAAAAACGCCCCACCGGACTGCCCGTGTCCAACGTACTGTACTTTATGACCGAGGGCGGCAACGTTGTGGTCATCCGTCCCTCCGGCACCGAACCCAAGATCAAACTCTATCTGCTGGTCAACGGCAAATGCAAGCATTGCTGTGACGCTACCATGGAGGCGTTCAAGGCAAGCGTGTCCCAATGGACCAAATAAATCGGTCCGTTTCCCTCGGCGTCGGTCTGTCCGAACATGGGCGGTAAGCCGCCGGAGGAGAACCGCCGGCGGCTCTTCTCCGGCGGCTTACCCTACTTGCGAATGTAAAATTTTTCTTCGATTTTACATGGATTTTACAAAGAGCCCCTTTTCGATTTTACATAGGTTTGCTATATTGAACCGTAGGATGTACAAAATTTCGATGTACAAATGAAGGAGTTTATATGGGTTGGATATTTAACGTATTCGTGCTGCTGGGCGGACTTGCCTTCTTCCTCTACGGAATGAACGTCATGTCCAACGGGCTGGAATCCCTTGCGGGCGGCAAGTTAGAGCAGGTTCTCAAGGGGATGACCTCCAATAAGGTGAAATCCATGCTGCTGGGTGTGGGCATTACCGCAGTGATCCAGTCGTCGTCGGCAGTGACCGTCATGCTGGTGGGTCTGGTCAACTCGGGAATCATGACGCTGGGACAGACCATCGGCGTCATCATGGGCTCCAACATCGGTACCACCGTCACCGCGTGGATCCTGTCTCTGACCAGCGTGGAGCTGGGTGGCAGCGAGATGAACCCCGTGCTGGCGTTCTTCCTGCAGATGCTCAAGCCCTCGTCCTTTACTCCTCTGCTGGCGCTTGTCGGTATCGTGATGATCATGATGTCGAAGAACACCAAGAAGAAGTCCATCGGTACGATTTTGGTAGGCTTTGCCGTTCTGATGGCGGGCATGGATGCCATGAGCGGCGCGGTGGAGCCTCTGGCGGACAGCCCTGCCTTTGCGGAGGCACTGCTTCTCTTCAGAAACCCCCTTCTGGGCATTTTGCTGGGCGCAGTCTTTACCGCGATCATTCAGTCCTCCTCCGCTTCGGTGGGTGTCTTGCAGGCGCTTGCCTTCTCGGTTCCCATCTCCTACGGTACCGCTATTCCCATCATTATGGGTCAGAACATCGGTACTTGTATCACTGCGCTGGTTTCCGCGTTGGGGGCGACCCGCAAGGATGCCACCCGCGTTGCGGTGATTCACACTGTGATCAAGCTGATCGGAACCTTCGTTTGGTGCTTCGTGTTCTACGGAATCCAGTTGTTCGTAAGTTTCGATTTTCTGGACAGCAACATCGGACCCGTGGGCATTGCCGTGGTTCACTCGATCTTCAACATCGTCAACACCGTGCTTCTGCTGCCCTTTACCAAACAGCTGGAGAAACTCAGCCGTATCTTGGTGAAGGATAAAGCTACCGCCGCAGAGGTGGAGGACGTTCTGCTGGACACTCGTCTGCTGAACACCCCTTCCGTTGCGGTTTCCGAGTGTAATCTGAAGACCATCCACATGAACTCCGTCGCCTGCGCCACTTTGCGGGAGTCTATTGAGCTGCTGAACGATTACTCCAATCAGCGTTGCCAAAAGGTGCTGGAGGGTGAGGATCTCCTGGACCGATACGAGGACAAGCTGGGCTCCTTTTTAATCAAGATCTCCGCCAAGGAGATTTCGGACGAAGACAGCCGTCAGGTGTCGAGAATGCTCCACACCATCGGCAATTTCGAGCGGCTGGGCGATCACGCCGTGAATTTGATGAAGGTTGCCGAGGAAATGCACGAAAAGCAGATCTCCTTCTCCGACGAAGCGAAGCGCGAGATCGCCGTGGTGCAGAACGCTCTGTTCGACATCTTAGCCCGCACTGAGGCGGCATACGATCAGAACAGCAGTGCGCTGGCTTCCAAAGTTGAGCCTCTGGAGCAGGTCATCGACCATCTGATCGCCGACATCAAGAACCGCCACATCGCCCGCCTGAAGAACGGTTACTGCACCATCGAACTGGGCTTCGTCCTCTCCGATCTGCTGACCAATTACGAGCGTATCTCCGACCATTGCTCCAACATCGCTGTGGCGGTCATCGAGGCGGAGCAGGGCAGCTTTGATACCCACGAATACCTCTCCGGCATCAAACAGGGCGACGCCGACTTCACCGACGAATACAACCGCTGCAAAGCAGCCTATCGACTTTGATCATTTTAATCTGAATTGGGGTTCCACCCCAACCTCCGCCAAGAACCTTTTTGAAAAAAGGTTCTTGGAACTCCAAAAACTCAGATAACGGGCGGCAAGTACTTGCCGCCCGGAATTTTTATGTTCGCCGGAAAACATCGGAGCCAAGGAAAGGCCATAGAACTGCCGAGCCACAGAAAGGCTCAGAACTGCCGAGCCAAGGAAGAAGGAGGGGTGTCTGCGGGGAGGGAGAAAACTTCGGCGTCTGAGATGGTTTCTCCCTCCCCGCAGGATACGAATGGTTTAGGAGATGAAACTCTCTGTCGGAGAAGATCGGCTATCGCCCGTGGGACTCGCTGAGATTCCCGACCGTTGCCCCTTCTCCCTGCTCCTTGGAAGCGGAATATCAAGCCCGTCTGGATGCCACTTTCTTTGCAGAAAGAAAGTGGCGCAAAGAACTGCGCGGGGCAGGCGAAACCTACGGTATCTCCTCCCCGCGTACTCCAACCTTTTCCCTTGGACGACATCCGTCGCCTATGAGCATAGCCGTTTGGCTATGCAACCTCGGTGAGGTCTGTTCAAAAGGGTGTACTGTCATGCTCCGAGTCGTGGGCTTTGCCCGTGGGATTATATAGCGATACCCAGCCGAAGGCGGTTGATTGTCCGGCTTGGGGTAGGAGAGCCGTTTGCTTTGGGGAACTGCCGAGTCGAAGTTTGTTCGAACGGTTCCGTAAGTTTTCGCAAAAAATTCGCCGGTTTATGCGTATGAAAAAAATTATATTTATTTTCTTGAAATACCTTGACAAGCGAGGTATATTGTGCTATAATGCAATCGTAAGCAGTGTAACTCATTCAAGTAACGTCCTATAGGGACGAAACAGAAAGGAGATGAGGCGATGATCGTACCATCCGATCTGCTCAGAGGCAATACCGAAACCATCATTTTGTCCCTGCTGGAGCAGGGGGATAGCTACGGCTACGAGATCAACAAAGGAATTTCCCGTCTGTCGGACGGCGAATACGAACTGAAGGAAGCTACCCTATACTGCGCCTTCCGCCGTATGGAAGAGGCAGGAGACATCTCCTCCTATTGGGGGAAAGAGGACAGAGGCGCAAGACGGCGCTATTATCGCATCACGGATCGCGGCAGACAATCCCTCGCCCTTCAGCGGCAAAATTGGATCGCCGCCCGGGATCTGTTAGACCGTATCATTTTGAAAGGAGCTGATCAATATGGATCAATATGAGAAATTGTACGCCGCTATTGATAAAGCCTTCGCGGGAACGCCCAATACCCCCGCAGCACTGGCGGCAAAGGCGGAGATTATTGAGAATCTGACCGCCAAATACGACGATTTGCGTGCAGAGGGAGTTTCGGAGGACGAGGCGATCTGCAAGGCGGTGGACAGCATCGGGGAAGTGAGCGAACTGTTCGGCAAAGCCCCCGCACACAGCGAGGACGGCTCTCGGGGCGGCGGGGAAGTGCAGGCGCCGGTGCCCATGTCCGCTCCTGCGCCCGTGGAGGTATCCTATCCCGCAAATGCGGTGCGCCGTGGCAAATTGATGAAGAAAACGCTGATCGCGCTGGCGGTGGCACTCTATGTCCTCTCGCCCATGGGCCCTATTCTCAGCGTGGCGGGCGTGCCCGAACCGCTGGCGGTGTCTTTGCTCTTCGTCCTGAGCGGTCTGGCAACCGCCATGATCGTGGGATCGGGTTTCTGCCTGCCCTGGAACAACGCCAAAGGCAAAGTCATGCTGGGCTTGGGTGTGGGCGGATGCGTTTGGGGACTGATCCCCGCCATCCTGCTGGGCGAGACCGCGGAAGTGTTGTCGCTCTCCCTGATGTTCGGCATCTGGGCGGTTTCTGTGGTGCTGATCGTACTCAGCACGAGTTTCAAGGGCGCCGTGCCTCCCAAAGAGGAGGAAGAGGGCGAAAAACAGTCTGCCGCCCGCCGCAGTGAGGTCCCCGAAGATCTGATGAGCGTTTACAAACCGATCCAAACCGTATTGGCACTGGTGACGCTGGCAGTTTATCTGGGCGTCAGCTTCCGGACATTCGGCTGGATCTACACCTGGCTGATCTGGCCGATGTACGGCTGTGTTTGCAGAATCGTGCAGGCGTTCTTTTGGCTGGGCAGACAAAATCATAAGGAGGAAAAATCATGAAACGTCCCGTATTGATTATTGTGATCAATCTGATCGTATTTGTATTGTTGGCAGGTCTGCTGGCAGGAGCATTGCTGCTTCACCGCAGCGGTGTGCTGGACGGACTGCTCTTCGGCGCATTTTCCGGCGGAATTTACGCCTCCGACGACAGTTTTGAGGTAGGAAATGCCACGGTTTCCGCCGATGGAATCCGAAACATCGACCTTGGCTGGGGCGCGGGAAGCGTCACGGTCGTGGTGGGTGATGCCGACGAGATCACGCTGACCGAAAGTGCCGGCGGCACGCTGAAGGAGTCAGAAGTGATGCGTTGGAAGGTACAGGACGGCACGCTGGTGGTTCGCTTCTGCAAATGGGAGGTGCGCTCCTTCTTTGGCTTCCATCAGCCCGAAAAGTCGCTGACGCTGACAGTTCCCGCGTCTTTGGCGGAAAATTTGGGGAATGTGAAGTTTGACACCGCCTCTGCCTCTGTGACGGTGGATGGATTGGTCGCTGACCGCGTTTCTGTGGACACTGCATCGGGAGTCGTGAAACTGAGCAATCTGACGGCAGTGCTGATCGAGCTGGACAGCGCATCGGGCGGTCTGTACGGCACGAATCTGACGGTGGGCGATCTGGATGTCGACACCGCCAGCGGCAAGCAGGAGTTTGTAAACTGTGTAATCAGCGGCTCGCTGGACTGTGACAGTGCCTCGGGCAGTCTGATCTTCAGCGGAAGCGTAGACGAGATGGAACTGGACACCGCTTCGGGAACGATTGTACTGACGTTGACCGCACCTGCCCGCCGCATCGAGTTCGATAGTGCTTCCGGCGACATCACCATGAATCTGCCTGCCGATTTGCCCGGTCTGGAAGTGAAGTTCGACAGTGCCTCCGGCGATCTGAACATGAATTTCCCCGTGACCTATAACAAAGATGTGGCGACCTATGGCGATGGCTCCATGAAAGTGGAGATCGACACCGCCTCCGGCGACGCGGAAATCAGGATGAACTAATTCAATATAATGTGGGGCGTTGCCCCACACCCCGCAAGCCCCTTTTGAAAAAGGGGCTTGACCCCGAAAACTTATATGAAGGGCGGCAAATTCTTGCCGCCCGCAGAGTGTCGAAAAAGTTAACGAGAATACTGGAGGAAGGGGAAA
>JBJDZI010000061.1:0-53359 GCA_051867925.1 Eubacteriales bacterium | reverse complement strand
GAGATGGTTTCGCCCTCCTCTCGATTTTCTGAAAGACTTTTTCGACACTCTGAGGGCGGCAAATATTTGCCGCCCTCAGCCTGTCGAGAAACAATAAATTTAGAGTGCCGCCAGCCAAGGAATGGGGTTGGAGGTCTGGAGGAAGGGGAAAAACTTCGGCGTATGAGATGGTTTTCCCCTTCCTCCAGTATTCTCGTTAACTTTTTCGACACGCTGAAATCCGCCCGCAAAGGCGGATTTTTCGTCGGGACGGCGATGGTGTATTGACAAATTCCGCGGAATGGTATACAATAAAGCCGGCGGTAGCAAAAAAGCGACCGATTTAATGAAATCTTAGGGTTTGGTTTACAAAATATTCTTGCAGACGACCTGCCTGCGTGCTACAATGGAGGAAATCTGTTTCAAGGAGAATTTTTCTATGTCTGACCGTTTTTCGCGGGGGCGCGTTTTCCTTGCGTTCCTGTTGATCTTTTGCATCCTTTTGTCCGCCTGCGGTGAACCTTCTGCCGTCCGCCATTCGGAGGGTGACGCGGGATATATCCCTACCGCTGCTTCGCCGATTTCGGTGAGCGGGGTCAGCGCCGATGCGTACTTCGTTTACGTCTGTCAAGCAGAGGAGCTTGTCGCAGTCAAAGGCGCGGATCGGCGGATCTATCCCGCCTCCGTGACCAAATTGCTGACGGCACTTTACGCGCTGACGCTGCTCTCGCCCGAGGAGATCATCACTCCGGGGGACGAGCTGGAGCTGGTGCGGGAGGGTTCGTCGGTGGCGTATATCAAATCCCATCATCAGCTTACCGTGGAGATGCTGGTGCAGGGGATGATGATCCCCTCGGGCAACGATGCGGCTTACGTTCTGGCGGCGGCGGCAGGGAAGAAGCTGGATCCCTCGTCGGACGGCAAGCAGGCGGTGGAGCGGTTTATGGCAGGAATGAACGAGTACGCCGTCACGCTGGGGCTTTGCTCCTCAAACTTCACCGTCCCCGACGGGCTGGCAGGGAAGGAGCATTATTCCAGCGTGGAGGACATGGTGGTTGTTTCCAAACTCGCCTTTGAAAATGAGCTGATCCTCACCTACGGCGGGATGGCATCGGCAGATGTGGTATACGAGAGCGGACATACCAATACCTGGGTGAACACCAACCTGCTTTTAGACGAAGACAGCGAATACTACGATCCGCGGGTGATCGCGGGGAAAACGGGCTCGCTGGAGGGATGCTACAACGTGATTTTCCTTGCCGAGCAGGACGGCAATCGATATATCGTCGGTATTTTCGGCAGTCGCGGCAAGGAAGCCCGTTTTGCCGACGGCATCCGTGTTATGGATGCGGTAATGGGATAAACGGATGGAATCAAACCGTTAGGAGGTATACAGGATCTTTCTTTACGGAAATCCTGTGAAAATTTATGCTTGATCTGAGAACAACTGAAAAAGACATGATCGCCACCCATATCAAAGAGGGCGATACCGTGGTGGATTTCACCATGGGCAACGGACACGACACTCTTTGGTTGTCAAGACGCGTGGGCGAGAGCGGCAAGGTGTATGCTTTCGACATCCAGGAGGCGGCGCTGACCTCCACCCGCGGACTATTGGAGCGAGAGGGCGCGCCGATGAATTACGAGCTGATCTGCGCTTCCCACCACCGCGTGGAGGAGTTTGTAGAAGGTCCCATCGCGGCGGGAATGTTCAATCTGGGTTACCTGCCGGGCAGTGACAAGACGGTCACCACCCTCCACGAGACCACACTCCTTGCCATTGACGCCGCCGTTCGGCTGTTGGCACCCGGCGGCGGACTGCTGATCGCGGTCTATCCCGGTCATGCCGAGGGTGCGTTGGAGGGACAACTGATCACCGAAAAGTTTGCGCTCTTCGATCGCAAGGAGATCTGCGTGTCCCAGCTTCGCATCGTCAATTCGCCCACATCGCCCTTCTTCTTCTTGGTGGAGAAGCGGTGAGTGGAATCATCAATTGCAAAATCTGATTTTCGGGAGGTTGGGAGGACAAGTGTTTATCGGCAAACTGTCGGCGGTAAACGCTCCGTCACTCGGCAAATGCGGGTGACGGTTTTGGAAAGAATCCTCTGAAGTCATATGAACCTACCTGTTGCGTTTACCCGTCGGATGCGGGCGATGCTGGGGGCAAAGTACGATGCCTTCGTCTCATCGCTGGAGACCGCACCTGTGCGGGGGCTTCGGCTAAACCCCCTCAAAGGCGATGCCGATGCCGTACGGGATGCGCTCACCAAAGAGGTGGGCGCCCTGTCGGAGATTCCCTTTGCAGAGGGAGGATATACCTTTGCCGCCGAGCATATCGGGAGCAGTCCCCTCCATCATGCGGGGGCAATCTACGTGCAGGAGCCTGCCGCAATGGCACCCGTGGCGGCGGTGAATATTGAGCCGAATTGGTGGGTGGCAGATCTCTGCGCCAGTCCAGGCGGCAAGTCTACCCAGATCGCTGCAAAACTCGGCGAGGAAGGACTGCTTCTTTCCAACGAATACACCCGCTCCCGCGTTCCCACCCTCTGCGGGAATCTGGAACGGATGGGCGTGCGCCGCACTGTGATTACTTCCATGGATGTGCCGTCGCTGTCTGAACTTTACGCGGGCAATTTCGATCTGGCAGTAGTGGACGCGCCCTGCTCGGGAGAGGGAATGTTCCGCAAAAATCCCGATGCCGTCTCGGAGTGGAGCGAGTCATCGCCCGCTTTTTGTGCCGACCGGCAGTACGGGATTTTGAAAGCCGCCGCCAAACTGGTCAAGGCGGGCGGGATGCTGATCTATTCCACCTGCACCTTCGCCCCCGAGGAGAACGAATGGCAGGTGGCACGGTTTCTTTCCGAGCATCCCGATTTTAGGCTGACCGCACCAAACGGAGCGGTGACGGCGGTGTCCGCCCCCGGTATCGCGGGCAGTTTGCCTGAGACAGACGGCTTTGCGCCCGCCCCTTTCACTCTGACCGCAGAAGAGGCGAAACTTTGCCGTCGGTTCTATCCCCACGTCTTTGACGGAGAAGGGCAGTTTGTTGCGGTGCTACGCCGGGAATGCGGAGAAGGGGGAGCCGCCGCGCTTCCCAAGGACAGTTCGTCTGCTTTATCCAAAGAGGAGCGGACGGCGGTGGAGGCGTTTTGGAAAGAGGCACTGATCCCCGAAGCGGCAAAATTACTGCTTCCCAAACTGCGGAGTCGGAACGGAACGGTGTACGTTCACCCCGATCTGCCTGTGCCTGCCAAGGGGGTCTACTCTGCAGGCGTGAACGTGGGAAGTGTCACCAAGGGGCGGCTGATACCGCATCATCAGTTCTTCTCAGCGTACGGCGACCTCTTCCGAAATCACATTGACCTTGCTTCCGATGACAAATTCCTTGCAGCCTATCTGCACGGCGAGACCATCCCCGCAACTTTCACCGGCTGGGGCGTGGTGCGCGTCTGCAACGCCGCTATCGGCGGTGTCAAAGCCGGCGGCGGCGTGGCGAAGAACCATTATCCCAAGGGACTGAGGAAGTGAGTTTTGGTGAAAAGGGAAAGTGAAAATTTCCTATCAATAAAAGCAGAGACTTTGCCCGCTTAGGCATTGTCTCTGCTTTTTCTATCACAATGGGATTGGGGGAAGGGTTACTTGATCCATTTGGCGATGGCGATCAGATGCTCCAACTGTTCGTCGCTTAGTCCTTTGGCGGAGGAAAGGAGGTCATTGAGCCTTACGGGATCGCCCGCATCGGTGTCGAAGAATTCTTTCGGGGTTATTTCCAAATACTCGCAGATGTAAAAAAATACTGTCATGGACGGCAGATTGACGCCGTTTTCGATGTTGTTGATATATCCGGCGCTCTGTCCGATGGACAGGCTCATATCCCGCGCCGACACTCCTTTGTGCATTCGCAGTTCGACCAGTCGCCGAATGAAATCTTCTTTTTCCATAGCATTCATCACCTCTGCTTGTAGATAATTATACTCAACATTTTCAAAAAAATATCTAATTAGTTCATCAATTTGTATTGACAAATCTAAATAAATTAGATATAATTGAGAAAAGAGAATGTTTCATTTAGATATTCGTTGAGTGAAGGCGCATTACGGTGCGAGAGTACCGTTATGGGACATAACAATTGTGCCGACGGGGAATCGGCACAGAAGGAGGAGTTAATGAGAAAACCGATTCAATTTTTGACAGTGCTGCTTGCAGGCCTTCTGCTGGCGGCGACCCTGGTTACGGGATGTGACAGTTCAATTGAGAATGAGGAGGGTGAGAGCAAAAAGGCTGCAAAAACGACTCAGGCGACTACATCTGCCGGAACTGCACCTGATTCAAGCGGTGTTCAATCTTCCGAAGAACAGCTTCAGAAATTTGTCGCTTACATCCAAAGCAGTGAGTATGCAAATGCCATTGACCTCTACAACAGCCAATTTGTAGGGAACTATGCTCTTGAAATGAGCGCACAGGATCAGATAGTCGAGCTTTGCAATGGAATCAACGACAAGGCACTTGCTGATGAGCTGACTGAAAAAGAAGTCAAAAACAAACTCGGAGTCATTGAAAAGGTGGTCAGCGGAACCAATGTAACTCCCGACGGTTATAGGGAAATATTGAAGAAGATCGACGGGTCGCTGGCGTCGAAGGCGGCGTATTCGGCGGCAGTTGATCTTGAAAAGCTGGCAAATTACACCGATGCGATTGCTCAGTACAAATTGGTTATTGAGGGAGATTCCAATTATTCCGATGCCCGGACCGCAATTGAGCGTTGCACGAATCAGTACAAGCAGAATGTTTTTTCGCAGGCAGAGACGCTGGCTTCCGAAAAGGATTATATGGGCGCCGTGTCGCTGCTGAAAAAGGCGGCGCAGGCACTGCCGGAGGAAAGCGATATTCAGGCAAAAATCACGGTATATGAAAAGACCTATGTCAGCAATGCGCTTTCCGAAGCGGATGCGGCATTTGTCACACCCGCCAAAGACTGGGAAACAGCGCTTGGCATTATCAATGCGGCGCTGCAATATTTTCCCTCAGATCAAGGGTTGAAGGAGAAAAAGTCATATTATGCGGAGTATGCGCCGGTAGAATTGAATAATTTGGAAGTATATTTAAGGGATTGTACATTGACTGATTCTGAAAAGGATATATATGGTAATAATCATAGAAATGTAATTTCGACGGCATTCCTTCAAAACTATGGATGTATTATCTATATATTAAATGGGGAATATAACACTCTAACGCTTACAGCATACGGAAATGGAAATACTTATATTTCAAATACCGATGGAAGTATATCAGTTCGAGATTTTTCATCAGGTGAATATGAATCTTCAACATATCTTTTTCTAATGAATGATATTTCATCGGTTGCAAAACCAATCGAATATGAAATAGATGTTACCGGAGTTCAAATTGTTCGAATTTGGGTAGGCAATAATGTCAATATTAGCGATTGTGTTGTTCAAAAGACGGTTAAATAATCAGGAGGTTTATTTTAATTATGAAAGAAGTTATTTGTGCGCTACTTATTTTACTTGGAGTTATCCTTGGGATTTCTACTCAGGAGTTGCTTGTAACCATCTTGGATGAGATGTCGTCTCCTTTTGCTATGATAATCGTTCTGACGATGATCGGAGGATTGTTGGTCGGCTGGTGTATGTATCGGATGGCGAATGTTTACAGCTATACCGTTTGGGGTGTGCGTGTGTCCAGAGCTCCGAAAGATACTCTGGTTGTATTGCTGTCTGCTGTCGGATGTTGTCTGGGGGGCTTGCTGATTTTTTGGGGACTGCGTGCAGTTATATATGAATTTGAATTCATCCGGATCATTGTTTACATAGTGCTTGTCGCTGTCTCTTTTACTGTTGGAGGAATGGTCAGTCAGAAGACCGTACAAATCTCCATATCCAAAAACACCAATGCACTGATCCTTGAACAGTTTGAGATATTCAAAGATGCAGAACAGCAAATTGCCGAAGCAGAATGGTTCTGT
This sequence comes from Eubacteriales bacterium, assembly GCA_051867925.1. Classification (GTDB taxonomy): domain Bacteria; phylum Bacillota; class Clostridia; order Oscillospirales; family CAG-272; genus CAKSQF01. The sequence continues at coordinate 47,391 of JBJDZI010000061.1, read as the reverse complement.
GTCAGCTTCGAAGGGGTTGCATTTTGCAGTAAAACAAATTATTGCTATTCCGTCCTTCGGTACGAGGATTATCAGCTTGGCTCTTTGACTGTTCCAAACGAGGTCGCCATGGTTGGAATGTATTTCGTTCAAAAGTATGGAAAACAGTTCAAATTCAAGGTTGATATGGAGGTCATTCCCGGTGAACCGGGGCAAACCTTTGTGACAGTCGGTTCTGGCGGCGTAAATGTCGGAAGAACGAGCGGAACAAAGGACAAGCGTTTGTTCAGAAGCTATATTTTTACAAGGCGTCATTGATTTATCAGACGGTCCGATAAGCAAATCCCCCATTCCGGAAACGGAATGGGGGATTTGCTTCATCCATGATTATTCTGCTCTGTTCATGTCCGTGTCGAAGTCGAGCGCCGCGTCTTCGGGAACCAGCAGGATGCGGTCCGGAATAAGTCTGTCCTCCTGATCTGTGACCGGACAGCAGATGTTCTTGCAAAGACCGCTTGACAGAATCAACTTTTCATGCATATTATCAGATATGTTCGATCTGCTTGATCGCCTTGCTGTTCAGCGCAGATGCGTAGCACTGTTGCCACTATGATCAGACTCCGGAGCCAAATCTGCTTCTCTTGTATAAGTGCAGAGAGCTTTCGACAGCCGTTTACCGTCCGTACATCTGATTGAGCCACTTCCAATAGCCGCGGTCGATCCCGCCCAGTTGCTCCGCAGTCACCCGATACGCCCAGTTGCCCGTCGCCACGCCGGGAGTGTTCATGCGGGTGTCGGCGCCGTAGCCGAGGATGTCCTGGATGGGGAAGATCACTCGCTCTGCGGGAGTGCGCAGGAGCGTGCGCAGGATGGTGTCACAGCCCGATTGCCACTCGCCCCGATGTCCGCAATACTCCAGCATATAGCGGCGGGTATCGTCGTCCAACTCCCACAGATAGCCCAGCAGCGTGTTGTTGTCGTGGGTACCCGAGTAGGCAACGCAGTTTTCGGGGTAGAAATGGGGCTTGTGTACGCTGTCCTCGGCGAGAAAGGCGAACTGGAAGACGCGCATCCCCGGCAGTCCCGAGGCGGTCAGGAGCCGGACTACGTCCTCGTCGATGTCGCCCAAGTCTTCGGCGATGATGAGTTTGCCCTTGGCTTCTTTTTGGATGGTCTTGACGAAGGGCAGACCGGGACCTTTCACCCAGCGACCGCCCTTGGCGGTTTTGGCGTCTGCGGGAACTGAGAAATAGGCGGAGAATCCGCGGAAATGGTCGATGCGGATGCCGTCGAAGAGGGTGAGCTGCCAGCGGATGCGGTCGCGCCACCAACGGTAGCCATCCTCCTTCATTTTGTCCCAGTTATAGAGGGGATTGCCCCAAAGCTGACCGTCGGGGGAGAAATAGTCCGGGGGAACGCCTGCCACCGCCTCGGGGCGCAGGTCTGCACCCAACTGAAAGAGGGTGGGATTCTCCCATACGTCGGCGCTGTCGTAGTCCACGTAGATCGGAATATCGCCGATGATGGAGATGCCTTTTTGGTTGGCGTACTCCTTGAGTTTCAGCCATTGCGTCAAAAAAGTGTATTGCAGGAAGGTGTGGAAGAAAACCTCCTCGGGGTCTGCCTCCGCGGTGAAACCGTTCCACAGTTTGTCGGGATTGGCATCCCGAAGTGCCATAAAACGGCAGTACGCCTGCAGATGCGGGTACTTGGCAACCAATTTTTGCGCGGTCTTGCGATCCTCGACTCGTGCGGCGGCTTTGCGCAGGAGCGGGAGCCGCTCTTTGGCAAGTCGTTGGAACTCGCAGAGGTAGGGGGTCTGCTGCTTTGCGGAGCGCAGTTCGTCCTCGGTAAGCAGACCGTCTTGTCTCAGCGCGTCCAGGTCGATGAAATAGGGATTGCCCGCAAATGCCGAGTAGGATTTATAGGGCGAGCCGTACTGATCGGGCACGCCAAAGGGCAGCGTCTGCCAGATTCTGAATCCGCTCTCGGCGAGGAAATCGACAAAATCGTAGGCTTCTTTGCCAAACGAGCCGCAACCGTAGCTGCCGGGGAGCGTGGAGATGTGCATTAAAATACCGGATGATCTCATAGAGTGTTCCTTTCTGGGGATGAATGAATTTATGCGTGGGGAGAGCCGCCCGATCTGTGTTTCTTCTAAGGAGCGAGGAACGCGCATTGCGGACGAAGGTGCGAGGGGGATGTTGCGGATCGAATCTCACAACCCTCGGATAAACTCCTCGGTGAGCCGCAACAGCTCCGCGGCGGTTTCGGCTTGGCAGACGGCGTCGCGGTAGGCGGTGGCACCGGGCATTCCCTTGCAGTGATGCCCCAAATGGCGGCGGGCTTCCCGGATGCCGATGTATTCGTCCTTGTCCTCCACCAGCAGGCGAAGATGTTCGATGGCAAGCGTCATTCGCTCCTCCGGGGTGGGGGGCGTGTAGGGACGCCCGTCTCTGGCGGCTGCCAGTTCGGCGAAGAGCCAAGGATTGCCTTCAGCCGCCTGCCCGATCATAATGCCGTCCGCGCCCGTCTCGGTCAGCATTTGGGCGGCAGATTCGGGTGAATCTATGCCGCCGTTGGCGATGACGGGGACATTTACCGCCCGTTTCACGTCGGCAATGACGGTGCGGCTGACGGGAGGGCGATAGAGTTGCTGGCGGGTGCGCCCGTGGATGGCGATGAGATCCGCACCGCCGGCTACGGCGGCGAGGGCGCATTCCACGGCGTTGACCGAAGTATCGTCCCAGCCCGTCCGGAGTTTCACGCTGACCGGAAGGGGGGTTGCCGATTTGACGGTGCCCACGATCCGCTCGATCAGTGCGGGATCCCTCATCAGAGCAGAGCCTTCGCCGTTTCCGGTGATTTTCTTCATGGGACAGCCCATGTTGATGTCGATCCCCACAGGGGCGGCTTCGCTTTTGCAGCCGTGATAGGCACTGCGGGTCAGCAGATCTGCCGCTTCTGCCATGATCTCCGGCTCTGCGCCGAAAATCTGCAATACAACGGGACCCTCATCCGCGCGAATGCGGGCGAGGGTCGCGGTTTTTTCGTCTTTGTAATGGATCGCCTTGGCGGAGATCATCTCGGACACGGTACGGTCGCATCCCATCCGATGACACAGCACCCGAAAGGCGTGATCGGTCACGCCCGCCATGGGTGCCAGAAGAATTTCGTAGGACATAAGTTTGTGTTAACTTGTGGGAAAAATTTTCAGTAGGACTAACTTCTTGGGAAATGACGATTCGGAAATTTCTGTCGTCGGCTTTGAAAATTGGGAATGCCGATTCGGAAATTTCTACCGTTGGCTTTGAAAAAAGTTCGGACCGAGCCTGTAAGCCGGGTTCTGTTCAGATTTCTCTGTTGCCGTCATCTATCTTGTCCTGCCGTTGCCGACAGGTTCTGTGCCACCCGTGGGATCAAACTGTCGGGCAGACATCTCCCTGTGGGTGTTGCTTCGGATAGGGTTTACACTTGCAGGTTGTTACCAAACTGCCGGTGAGCTCTTACCTCGCCTTTTCATCCTTACCCCTTGCGGGGCGGTTCTTTTCTGTTGCACTTTCCCGGAGGTCACCCTCGGCGGACGTTATCCGTTATCCTGCCCTGTGAAGCCCGGACTTTCCTCACGGTAATACCTTTCGGCGACATACCGCGCGACAGCACAGCTCGGTCCATTCCTTATCATAGCACATCCCACGGAAATTGTCAAATATTTTTCAAAAAAAATCGCGCTATTCACAGAATTTTCATAATATTCAGTTACAATAGAAACTAAGATGCCGAGATATACCCATCTTACGGCATCTCAGTTTGGCACCGACCGATGGTTTAGCGGGATTTTCACCCGCGCGGACAGGCTGTGTGCGTCATTTGAGGTTATTTTATGTTGGTTTTGATTGCGACCGATCCCGAGAGCCGCCGTTTGGCGGAAACATTCAAGGATCGATTTCCGCTTCTGACCGTTACCGATACTCCTGTGGAGCCGATGGACGGTGAGACCGTTCTCCCCTATATTCAAAAGGGCAGAGCCGTTCGTCTGAAGCAGGCGTTTGCCTACGCCTTTGGCGAAATGAACGCCGACGGCGTCATCACACTCCCCAGAGGCGGATGTGAGCCGGAATTCGTTTTGCGCGTGGCAAAGGCGCTGGAAGACGGTGCTGTCTTTGTGGACGGCGGACTTCAAACCGCCTCTCCTGCCCTGATGGGAGGGATGATCCATCTGCTGATGGTTATTACCACAGGCAGTCACCGCGTGCCGTGGTGCGGACTGCGGGGCTACGACCGTTCGATGGCTCCCCTGCTGGAGCAGGTCAGCGGCAGACACGACGATTATGAGATTACGCTGGTTCAGGCCGCTGTTGCGGAGGATGTGCAGATTACCGATCTTGCCCTGGATGAGCCGGAGGATGGCGGTGCCGCCGCACCGCGCACCACCGCCAAAAACGGGTTCCGCGCATTGTGGGGAATTTTCCGCAATGCTTCCTCGCTGAAATTTCTGTGTTCTTCGGCAACGGCATTTCTGATCGATTTCGTGTTGCTGATGGTGCTGGCAGATGTTTTGCCTATCGGTAACGAAGAAACGCGCATAGGAATTGCACAGTTGATTTCGTGGATTGTCAGTTCACAATACAATTTCACGGTCAATCATTTTCTGGTCTTCCGCAAGAAAGGCGGATTTTGGCTGGCGATGGCGCAGTATTACTCGCTGGCGGTGTTTGTGCTCCTCGGCAAGATGGGCGTTTTGCAGCTGCTGTACGCGATCATCCCGCTGGCTTTGGCGAAGATCTTATGCGAAGCCATCTTCTTCCTTTTGAACTATTTTGTTCAGAAGAAGCTGATCTTCAATCGTAAAAAGAAAAAAACGAACTGAACTTGGAAAAGAAATTACTGTACTTGGAAAGGAATCGCTTTGTGATGAATATGATAAAAAAGATCCTTCCTCTATCGGTTCTGGCTTGTGCCGGACTGATGCTGGTGCTGTCGGTGGTTGATGTTTTCACGGAGAGCATCGTGATGTTTGACCTGTTTTTTATGCATTTGGGCGCATTGTTGTTGCTTCTTCTGTCTCTGGGGCTTACCGTACTGGTTTGTGTGGAGCAAAGCCTGCGCAGACCGCTGACTTTGCTTGCCTGTCTTCTTCACACCCCCATCGGCGGCGGACTGCTGGTGCTGTATGTTTATGAATGGGCATTTCCCGATGATCTCCCGCTGGAATTGCTTCTGCCCTTTGTGATGATGCTGGTTTGTGTGGCATCCGCTCTGCAGGCAGGTGTTACCATTCTTTGCGCAGGAATTTATGCGGAGGAAACAGGGGCGGACGAAGACGAATCGGAGGCTGATGGGGCAGAAGATGAGCTTGCCGCTGACAACCGTCGAACCGTCAAGGAGATCGCATCCGTGCCTGCATCGGACGGTGCGGATGACAGCGTAGAGGCGACCGTGGGCAACAAAACATTGTCGTGCGGCGAAATGGATCCGACAATGGGAAACGGCTCGTCTGATGCAGAAACGCAAACCGAACCCTCCGATCCTGCGCCCGAGACCGCTCGTCCGCGGATCACTCCCGTGGCAGTACCCGTGCGGACTGCGCCCGTTGAGATCACGCCGGAGGATGAGGACGATCTGGCACCCATCCCCAAGAAAAAGAGTAAAAACCAACCCATTTTTGAGTCGATGACCCGTCCCGCAGTTCCCAAGGTTCCCGCTGCTCCCGAGGTCAAAGAGGCTGAGCCTGCTCCCGCAAAGCCTGCTCCGGTCAAAGAAAAAGAACCCAAAAAGGCTTACACCGATCCCTTCGGTTTGCTGACCCAGGAGGTAAAGCCCGAGAATTCTTCTGCCGTCAAATCCATTTTCGGCGAGGAAAATACCGACGGCAACGAAGCGCCGTAAGACGGCTGAACGTTCATTTGTGAAAGAAGGATTTGTATGACTGAAGAAATCACTGCAAACGGCAATCTCCCTCCGAAAAAAGTCTCTCCTTGGCGACATATCGGATCGGCGGTTCTATATTTTTTGCTGTATATCGTTGTCGAGTACCTGATCGCAGGCGTCTATTCGGTGTATCTGGTTCTGTCGGCTCCCGATGGGTTTGGCGAGGTTGAACGGTACAAATGGATCAACGAGCGGTATTATGAGACCGGCAATCAGTTGATGCTGGTCATTTACGCAGTTTTGCTTGCCGTGCTGACGCTGATCTTCAAACTGCGCAAAAAGAAGGTCTTTGAGTCGCTGGGATTGAAAAAGCCCCGACTTATCTCTCTGCCGCTGGCGCTGGTGGCGGGCATCGGCATGAGTTTCGTGCTGAGCATTCTTATGGCATATGTGGAGGAGTTTTGGCCTGAAGTGATGGAAAGCTACGGCTCTACCATGGACGAAACCTATTATATGAAAGATATGCTCCTCTACGCCCTTGCGGGAGTAGTGGGTGCGCCGCTGATCGAGGAACTGTTTTTCCGTCATTTGATGGCGGGGCGGCTTTCCCGTGCCATTCCCCGCGGAGCGGCGATCGTGCTGTCCTCCGTGATCTTCGGAATGGTTCACCAGCATCCCGTTCAATGGATTTACGCCGGTATGCTGGGCTTTGCCATGGCTTGCATCTATTTTGCCTACGATTCCATCCTGCCCGGGGTCGTCTTCCACGCCGGCTTTAACTCGGTCAGTTTGCTGTCCTATATCGACACGTCAGGAATGAGCGAGGCGCAACTTACGCGGTTTAATCTGTTGATCAATTCCGTGTTCTTGTTGTTCCTCATTTTGGGCATCGCGGCTTTGGTTCTGCTGTTTGCCCTGCGTACCCACAAAATCTTCCGCAAGCCTCTCGCAGCGGAACCTGCGGCTGTGGTATTTGACACTCCCGCGGCATTTCCCGGCGTAGCACCTGTGGGAATGGGCTATTTTACCACTCCCGAACCGGTCGTTCCCGAATCTGCTACTCCCATTGCAGGGGTTGCAGAACTGACTGCCGCGCTCAACCTGCGGGATGAAGCGGAGAAAAAGCCCTCCGACGAGGTATCCCAATGAAAAAGATCACCCACGACCAAGACGTGAACCGCACCCTTGCGGATCGCCGAAAACTGATGGATCGGCGTATCCTCATCGGGCGCATTCTGGTGGGAGTTTGGGCGGCGGCGACGGTTTTGAATCTGATCTTTCTGATGGGCAGTGCTGCTCTGCGTTCGTATTTATCCTGCACCATGGCGGATCTATTGCTGATGCTCCGCTACATCTATGCGGAATCGGCGGTCACACGCTTCACGGCATTGCTGGCGGCAGTCATTCCTTGTTTCATGGTGCTGACGGCGGTGTTCTGGAAGAAGGATTTTGCAAGTATCCTGCGACGGGCGGTCTTCATTCTGCTTTGGCTGGACGTGATTGTGGGCGTATGGGGATATTTTGTCGATCCCGCCCTTCTGTTTGGAGTAGGTTCCAATCATACCTTCGTGGCACTTGCCAATCTGGCTCTGCATCTTTTTCTGATCTGGCACATCTCCCGTGCCCGCCGCGCAATGATTTCTTTGGACGTGCTTCCCGTCAGCGAGATTGAGGGGGATCCCTTTGAAGAATTTCGCAAAAAAGATGACGGCGCGCGGGACGAATCTGAAAAATATTGATTTTTGAACAAATATCCTTTGTTTTTTAATTGACAAATTCCGCGTGTGAGGGGTACAATAAACTTATCATTTTTACGGATTGAGGTAGGTATATGAAGAAATTATACATTCCCATGGCATTTGCATTGTCACTGGTGTTGCTGACCTCCTGCGGTGGCGGAGCGCAAGCACCTGCTGACACCACTGTCGCTACCGAAGCGCCCGCTCCTGACATCGTGGTCAGCGAGAACGGTGTTACTTCGTACAAGATCGTCCGCGGACAGCGCACTTCCGACGGAGTCAAATCCATTGCCGTAGAGCTTCGCGCGGCTATGGCAGATGCTTTGGGCGCGGCTCCCACGCTCTCCGACGATTTCGTCATGGACGATACCGAACTGACGTCAGACGCGCCTGAGATTCTGATCGGTGAGACCAACCGCCCCGACAGCATTGCCCTGCAGCAGTCCCTGCCTGCAGGCAACAGTTACGCCATTTCCGTTCGGGGAAGCCGTATCATCATCGTGGCGACCAACGAAGCCGTTCTGGCAGAGGCGGTGGACTATTTTATTGAAACTTACGTGAAAACAGCCGAAGGAGGCAAGCTTATGTTAAAAGGCGATCTGTCTATCACCAACACCCTTTCCGATTTTGTCAGAAAAGGATGGGTTCTGTCCTGTCCCTCTCCCATGGTGGGTTCTCTGGCAGAAGGATTTTACAATTCCGGCTCCGGTCTTGCCGACGATACTCGGAAGGAGACTGACGAATACTCCCGTATGCAGGTAGTTTCCGACGTTTCTGCGGCTGATTTCACTGCTTATGTCGAAGAATGGAGGAGTGCGGGCTATCAGCAGATTCTGGACAACAAGATCGGCAAGAATCTTTACGCCGCCTTTGAAAAGGACGGGCTGTCGTGGCACGTTTCCTATACCGATTCCACCGACGAGATTCGCGTTTCCGAGGATCGTGCAGGCGTTTCCTTGGCGAACTTCGCTTACGATACCAAGGGAGACGCCCAGACTGTGGTCTATCAGTACGGTCTGTATTACGATCCTCTGAACCGGGACAACACCGGCAATACCATTAACTGCGGTATGCTTTACGTGGTTCGTCTGTCGGATAACAGCGTGGTACTGGTGGATGGCGGACACATTTATCAGGCATCCGATGAAGCCATCAACGGTCTGCTTTCCTTCCTGCACGAGATCACCGGCTCCGCCGACGGAGAGACTATTCGGGTTGCGGCTTGGTATATCACTCACGCCCACGGCGACCATGTCACCGGCACGGCAAAACTCTTCAACCGCTATCACGATCAGATCAGTTTGGAACGGGTGATGTACAACATCCCCTCTTATCAGGTGCGCTCCGGTGGATACGATGACTACACCACTACTGCCAAGTCCATTGTGCGCAAGTATTATCCCGACGTACAGTTTTTGAAACTGCACACGGGTCAGAATTTCAATCTGTCCGATATGGGCGTGGAGATTCTCTACACCCACGAGGATGCGGTAAGTCTGGCGCAGTTTGAGGAAGCAGCGAAGAACGGCGGCGACGTTCAGTTCCCGCTCAGCGATTACAACTGCACCTCCACCATTTTGCGCCTGACTGTGGACGGACAGACCGTTCTGCTGCTGGGCGACACCAATGTGGAAGCGGAACGCGTGGTGAAGAACTTCTTCCCCGCATCGGTTTGGAAGTCTGACGTAGTGCAGATCGCGCACCATTGCTTCAACTATCTGGATACCCTGTATCCCATGATCGCCGCACCTATGGCACTTCTGCCCAACAGTTACTACGGCGGTCACACGCCTGAGAACACGCCTAAGTTGGCGACCGTTCTGAAATATGTGGAGAACGATCAGATCTACTACGAAGGCGAAGGAACTGTCGGTATTGCAGTAGTGGACGGCAAATTCACCGTCGTCTACGAAGCTCCTGTCATCGGCACCGTCTACGATCACTCCGGAATGTGAATTTTTAGTAATTGGGGCGTTGCCCCAAACCCCACTTTCTTGAAAGCAAGCGGGACAAAGAACTTCTATTCAGGGCGGCAAATCCTTGCCGCCCGATTCTTTTCGCACCGACGGTGCTTCCGTCATATCCGCCAATCCCGTGTCGCTAATTTTTCGCTTTTTCGGCACAAAATCGGTTGACAAATATTCGCCTCTATGGTATACTATCAGAAATAGGATTTGATAGGAGGCTACTATGCCGGACGCTAAATTCAGACATTCTGCCGTTTATCAAAACGGTTCTCTCATTCCTGCCGATGTTACCGTTCGGGAGGGTGTTGTCTCTTCCATTGAATCTTCTACCGATGCGGGCAACCAAACGATGCCCCTTCCTTTTGATTTTTTCGAATGTGTCATATTCCCGACTTTTTCCGATGTGCACGTGCATTTCAGAGAGCCGGGTTTTTCTTATAAGGAAACGATCGCAAGCGGTTCCCGCGCCGCCGCCCGCGGCGGTTACGGAGACGTTTGCACCATGCCCAATCTGAACCCCGTCCCCGACAGCGTGGAGCATCTGAATGAACAGTTGAAACGGATCGAAGACGGTGCGGTGATCCGCGTCCACCCCTATGGCTCCATTACCGTGGGACAGCAGGGCAAGAAACTTTCCGATCTGGCAGGGATGGCGGACAAGGTGATCGCCTTTTCCGATGACGGGCGCGGCGTGCAGTCCGACGAGATGATGCGGGCGGCAATGACCGAGGCAAAGCGGCTGGGAAAGATGATCGTCGCCCATTGCGAGGTTAACGAACTTTTGCGCGGCGGTTACATCCACGATGGACGTTACGCCAAAGCCCATGGGCATCGCGGCATCTGCTCCGAATCCGAATGGAAGCAGATCGAGCGCGACTTGAGGCTGGCGGAAGAGGTGGGCTGTGCCTACCATGTTTGTCACATCTCCACCAAGGAGAGCGTGGACATTATCCGAAAGGCGAAGGCGAGAGGGGTCAACGTGACCTGCGAGACAGGTCCCCACTATCTGGTGCTTTGCGAGGACGATCTGCAGGAAGACGGACGGTTCAAGATGAATCCGCCCCTCCGCTCCCGCGAGGATCGGGATGCGCTGATCGAGGGCATTCTGGACGGCACCATTGATATGATCGCCACCGACCACGCTCCCCACTCCGCAGAGGAGAAGGGAAGAGGGCTGGAAAAGTCCGCCATGGGTGTGGTGGGTATCGAGACGGCGTTTGCCGTGATGTACACCCACTTCGTCAGGACGGGACGGATGACCATCGGTCGGCTGATCGACTTGCTCCACAACAACGCGGCGAAGCGATTCGGCATCGGCGTTCCCCTTGCAGTGGGCGAAAAAGCAAACTTTACGGTGTGGAATCTGAACGAGGAGTTTACGGTGAACCCCGACGACTTCCTCTCTATGGGACGCGCTACGCCCTTTGCGGGAATGCGGCTGTTCGGTGTCTGCGAAATGACTGTGGTGGACGGCAAGATCGTCTACCGTCGCGGGGAGACCGAATAAGCATCCCTCACCTTTGATCCATTGCTTTGCAAGCATCTGCATCCAATCGAAAAACCATTCGAATCACTCCGACGGAAAGGAATTATGATGAAACAAGGAATTTTTGAGATCGTCTCCAACATGCCGCTGACGGCTGATGTGTATGAGATGGTGCTGACGGGCGATACTTCTGCCATCACCGCGCCCGGTCAGTTTGTGAATGTTTTGCTGGACGGATTCTATCTGCGCCGCCCCATCTCGGTCTGCGATTACGACGACAAGACCTTGACGCTGGTCTACAAAGTGGTGGGCAAGGGAACTGCCAAGATGGCGGGAATGACGGTCGGTACCCGTCTGGACATTCTCACCGGTCTTGGAAACGGCTATCGTACCGACAAGAGCGGATCTGCTCCCCTCCTCATCGGCGGCGGCGTTGGCGTACCTCCTCTCTACCATCTGGCGAAGGTGCTTCTTGCAGAGGGTAAACAGCCGAAGGTCATTCTCGGCTTCAACAAAGCGGAAGAGATCTTCTACAAAGAGCAGTTTGAAGCGCTGGGCGTGGAGATCTGCATCGCCACAGCCGACGGTTCGGTGGGTGTGAAAGGCTTCGTCACCGACGCGCTGAAGGTCTGCGGTGATTACACCTACTTCTATACCTGCGGTCCTGAGCCGATGCTGAAGGCGCTTTACAATGCCACCGAGGCGGACGGTCAATGCTCCTTTGAGGAGCGTATGGGATGCGGATTCGGCGCTTGCATGGGATGCTCCTGCAAGACCAAATACGGCAACAAGCGGATATGCAAGGACGGACCTGTATTGGAAAAGGGGGAGATCATATGGTAAACACCAAGGTTACACTCAGCGGCTGGGAACTGGACAACCCCATCATCCCCGCCAGCGGCACCTTCGGCTACGGCTACGAGTTTGCCGAACTGTACGACATCAACTGTCTGGGCACCTTCTCCTGCAAGGGAACGACGGCAGAGCCGCGCTTTGGCAATCCCACGCCCCGCATCGCAGAATGCCCCGCTGGTATGATCAATGCGGTGGGACTGCAAAATCCCGGGCTTTGCAAAGTGATTGCCGAGGAATTTCCCAAACTAAAACAGGTTTACAACAAAAAGATCATCGCCAACGTCAGCGGATTTTCCATTGATGAGTATGTAAAGTGCTGTGCGGAAATGGACAAGCAGGACATCGTGGGCATCATCGAAGTCAACGTCTCCTGTCCCAATGTTCACGGCGGCGGCATGAGCTTCGGTACCGATGCGGCATCCGCGGCGGCGGTAACCGAGGCGGTGAAGAAGGTCACTACCAAGCCTGTCTATATCAAACTGACCCCCAACGTTACCGACATCGTCTCCATCGCCAAAGCCTGCGAGGCGGCAGGTGCAGACGGCATTTCCATGATCAACACCATGCTGGGAATGCGGATCGATCTGCGCAGAAGAAAGCCCGTGATCGCCAACAAGATGGGCGGGTTCTCCGGCTCTGCCATCATGCCCGTAGCCCTGCGGATGGTCTACCAGGTCTATGAAGCGGTGAACATCCCCATCATCGGGATGGGCGGCATTACCACCACCGAGGATGTGATCGAGATGATGATGGCGGGTGCTACAGCCGTGCAGATCGGCGCTGCCAATCTGGTGGATCCCTTCATCGCCAAGAAGATGGTGGAAGAACTTCCTGCCGCAATGGAAAAATATCGCATCGACTCGATGGAGCGTATTATCGGTGCGGCGCACTGAACTTTGTGATCAACACATTAAATGTTTGAAAGGATGATAGAAAAATGGGAAAAGACGTGATTATTGCCTGCGATTTTGCCGATCAGGAAAGCGTACTCGCATTTCTGGACAAGTTCACCGAGGAGAAGCCCTTCGTGAAGATCGGTATGGAGCTGTTCTATGCCGAAGGGCCTGCCATTGTGCGGGCGATCAAGGCCAGAGGACACAAGATCTTTCTGGATCTCAAGTGCCACGATATCCCAAACACCGTGAAGAAAACCATGAATGTGCTGTCCCGTTTGGATGTGGATATGACCAACCTCCACGCGGCAGGCGCATCTGCAATGATGAAGGGCGCGCTGGAAGGACTCACTCGCCCCGACGGCACTCGCCCCATTCTGATCGCCGTCACTCAGCTGACCTCCACTGATCAGGAAACTATGACAAACGAACTGCTCATCGACCGTCCCGTTGCCGACGTGGTTCTGTCTTATGCCAAGAATGCCGCCGCATCCGGTCTGGACGGCGTGGTCTGCTCTCCGCTGGAGGCAGGCATTGTCCACGAAAACTGCGGCAAGAATTTCATTACCGTTACCCCCGGCGTTCGCTTTGCGGACGGTGACGTGGGCGACCAGAAGAGAGTGATGACCCCCTCAGCCGCCAAAGCCATCGGTTCCGACTACATCGTGGTAGGCAGACCCATCACCGCCGCCGCCGATCCCGTTGCCGCATACCGTCGGTGCGTGGCAGAGTTCGTGGACTGAGTCGCGGTTTTATCAAAGGGCGATCAAAGTTGCCCCTGCAAGCGCGGTTTTCCCCCTCGCAAGGGGCGGGGCGCCCGCCTTTTCGAGGATCTATACAGAATCATCATAATAGCCGATTGTAAAACGCAGTTTTACAATCGCCTAAATCATCATAAGCAAAGGAGACATACAATCATGGAAAGTTACAAGAGAGAGTTTATTGAGTTCCTGCAAAGCGCAGGAGTGCTGAAATTCGGCGATTTCACCGCGAAATCCGGCAGAAAGATTCCTTATTTCATTAATGCCGGTATGATCAAGACCGGTGATCAGATCACCAAAATGGGCGAATTCTACGCCAAGGCATATTTTGACAAATTGGGCAAGAAGGCAGCAGTCCTCTACGGTCCTGCGTACAAGGGCATTTCGCTGTCCATTTCCGCCGCTGTGGCTCTTTCCAGAAACGGTCTGAACGTACCCTTCTTCTTCAACCGCAAGGAAGTGAAGGATCACGGCGAAGGCGGCACCTTCGTAGGCTATATTCCTCAGGCGGGCGAAGAGATCGTTATCATCGAGGATGTCATTACCGCAGGAACTGCCATCCGCGAGAGCATGGAGATTCTGAGCCATCTGGAGGGAACCAAGGTCATTGCCACCTTCATCATGGTGGACCGCAAGGAAAAAGGTCAGACCGATAGGGGCGCAATGCAGGAGATCGAGGAGCAGTTCGGCTTCCCCGTATACTCGGTGGTAGACGTGTACGATATCATCGAATATCTGGAAGAAGATCCCGCCAACGAAGAAAATGTCACCCGTATCAAGAACTATCTGGCTGTGAATGGAGCAAACGCATGAGAAGTCTCATTGATATTATGGATCTGACGGTGGAAGAGATCGATCAGCTGATCTCCACCGCCAAGGATATTATGGAAAATCCCGATAAATACGCCGACGCTTGCCGTCGCAAGAAACTGGCTACCCTTTTCTTCGAGCCTTCCACCCGTACCCGTCTCTCCTTTGAGGCGGCAATGTACGAGTTGGGCGGTCAGGTTCTGGGTTTCTCCTCTGCCAACAGTTCCTCCGCTTCCAAGGGTGAGAGCGTTTCCGATACCGTCCGAATGGTCAGCTGTTACGCCGACATCATCGCCATGCGCCACCCCAAAGAGGGCGCACCCCGCGTGGCTATGATGAAATCGGGCGTGCCCATCATCAACGCAGGTGACGGCGGTCACAATCACCCCACTCAGACGCTGGCAGACCTGCTGACCATCCATCAGGAGAAAGGCAGACTGGATCATCTCACTGTCGGTATGTGCGGCGATCTGAAGTTCGGGCGCACCGTTCATTCTCTGCTCTGCGCCATGAGCCGTTACCCCGGCGTGAAGTTCGTGCTGGTTTCCCCCAGCGAGCTGAAAGTCCCCGATTATCTCATTCAGGACGTTCTCATTCCTGCAGGTGTGGAATATGCGGAGACCACCGATCTGGAATCGGTGATGCCCGAACTGGACGTGCTTTACATGACCCGCGTACAGCAGGAGCGTTTCTTCAACGAAGCCGATTACCTGCGTCTGCGGGACAGCTACATCCTTAATCCCGCCAAGTTGGTGGATGCAAAACAGGATCTGATCATCCTCCATCCTCTGCCCCGTGTCAACGAGATCTCGGTAGCAGTGGACGACGATCCCCGCGCCTGCTATTTCAAACAGGCGCTCTACGCCAAGTACATTCGCATGGCGCTGATTCTGAAACTGTTGGAAATTGAGGTGTAAGCAATGGAAAATAAGCAAATGATGGTCAATCCCATTCAAAACGGTGTGGTACTGGATCACATCACCGCAGGTAAGGCAATGGAGATCTACAAAGTGCTTCGTCTGGACAAACTGGGCTGTACCGTGGCGGTCATCGTCAACGCCGTCAGCAAAAAAATGGGACACAAGGACGTTCTGAAAATCTACGATGTCATTGATCTGAACTTTGACGTGCTGGGCTATCTGGATCCCGGTATCACCGTCAGCATTATCGAAAACGGCGAAGTGATCCGACGCATCTCTCTCGATCTGCCCGAGCAGGTAGAGGGCGTGCTTCGTTGCAAAAATCCCCGTTGCATCACTTCTTGCGAGCAGGAGTTGCCGCAGGTGTTCAAACTCACCGACCGAAGCCGAAAGATCTATCGTTGCATTTACTGCGAGACCATGGCAAAGAATCAGTAAGGTTTTGCCGACCATAGGATAACATTTGAGGGCGACAAGGTTTTGCTGCCCTTCACAAAAGTTTTTGGAGCTCCAAGAACTTTTTTCGAAAAGGTTCTTGGCGGGGAAGAGCAGGGCTACGCCCGGCTCCGGTGCAGAGCCTCAAAGGAGATAAAAATCATGAAATACATTAAAATGGGCGGGATTATTCCTGCGTCTGCCGTATCGCTGGGCTGTATGCGGATGAGCGGACTCTCTGAAGAGAGAGTGGACGCCATTATGGAGTGCGCTTTTGAAAACGGCATCAATTACTTTGATCATGCCGACATCTACGGCGGCGGAAATTCCGAGCGGCTGTTCGGCGATTATCTGAAACGTCATCCCAAGGCACGGGACAATATGGTACTGCAGACCAAGTGTGGCATCCGTCCCGGACAGTATGATTTTTCCAAGGAGCATATTCTGGAAGCGGTAGAGGGTTCGCTCTCCCGTTTGGGCGTGGATCA
Source organism: Eubacteriales bacterium (assembly GCA_051867925.1). Taxonomy (GTDB): domain Bacteria; phylum Bacillota; class Clostridia; order Oscillospirales; family CAG-272; genus CAKSQF01. The sequence continues at coordinate 31,187 of JBJDZI010000061.1, read as the reverse complement.
TGTGGATGCTCTGCTCCTCCACCGCCCCGATACGCTGATGGAACCCGAAGAGGTGGCGGAGGCCTTTGATCTTCTGCATTCTCAGGGCAAGGTGCGCTACTTCGGTGTGTCCAACCACAACCCCATGCAGATGGAACTGCTCAAAACCTGCGTGAAGCAGCCGCTGATCGCAGATCAGCTCCAGTTCTCGGTCACAGAGGCGGGTATGGTCACCTCGGGAATGAACGTCAATATGAAAAACGCAGAATCCCAGATGCACGACGGCTCTCTGCTGGAATACTGCCGCATCAAAAATGTCACCATTCAGGTGTGGTCTCCCTTCCAGTACGGCTTTTTCGCGGGAATGTTCGTGGACAACGAGAAATTCCCCGAACTCAACCGCAAACTGGCGGAGATCGGTGAAAAATACGGCATCTCCAAGACGGCGGTAGCCGCCGCGTGGATCTTACGTCACCCCGCAGGAATGCAGGTGATCGCGGGAACGATGAATCCGCACCACCTCTCCGACATCTGTGCCGCCACTGACGTGACCCTCACCCGAAGCGAGTGGTACGACATCTACCGCGCCGCAGGTCATTGCCTGCCTTAGCGGCATCGCTTATCAAAAATATGACTCGCCCGACGAATGCTCGTCAGGCGAGTTTTTTTCAGAAGTTTGTCAAATGAAGCAAATCTGAAGCATTATTTGTCAAGCTTTATCATTTTGTTCATTGCTTGTTCAAAAAAATAAGGTACAATACTATTATTGTGTTAGAATTGCAACACACTCGTGAGAGTGAAGGGAAGTGATCCGAATGGATGCCGAAAAGAAAAAATCACTGCGAAACAAACTGCTGACGGTAGCGGGGCTGCTCTTGCTGGAGATCGTTATCGTCATCATGGCGCTGGGAATGGATCGGATCTATTCGGGCGAAAAGGGCGCGGAACTGAAGGAAACCTTGCAATCCTATCAGGCTATGCTGTCGGGGTTTGGCTTCTGGAGCTATCCTGTGATGGTGCTGGTGCAGATTTTGCAAATGCTGCTGGCGATCATTCCCGGCGGTCCGCTGGCGTTTTTGTTCGGATTTATGTTCGGCACGGTGGGCGGTGCTGTGGTGGGCACCATCGGCAATATCATCGGCACGGTTATGATCGTCTGGGCGGTGAATCGCTTTGGAATGAAGTTCGTGAATATGTTCTGTAACTCCAAAGGATTTGAGAAATTGACCTTCCTTCACGATCCCAACAAGCGGGATCTGCTGATTTTCATTCTCTTTCTGATCCCAGGCACACCGAAGGATCTGATCACCTTCTTCGCACCCTTCACCAAGGCGAAGCCCTCCCGCATTGTGATGTTGGCAACGCTGGGCAGATTGCCCGCGCTGATCCTCTCCACCTCCATCGGTGACACGCTGGCGGAAGGTGACATCTGGGCGACTGTTCTGCTGATCACCGTGACTATGTTGGTGGCAGGCATCGGTGTTTTCGTCAAAGACAAAGTCATGAACCACAAAGTCGCATCGCAGACAGAAGCGGAAAAGGAATGAATATCATCAATTGGGGCGGCAAGTATTTGCCGCCCCTTCAGACTGTCGAAAAAGTTAACGAGAATACTGGAGGAAGGGGAAAACCATCTCATACGCCGAAGTTTTTCCCCTTCCTCCAGACCTCCAACCCCATTCCTTGGCTGGCGGTACTCTAAATTTATAGTTTATCGACAGACTGTGGGGCGGCAAGTATTTGCCGCCCCTTTTATAAAAAGTTCTTTGCCCCGCTTTCTTGGGGGAAAGCGGGCGGGGTTTGAGGCGGAGCCTCGATTATGATAAAATCACATGGCGGAATAGAGGGCGGAGCGGTAGACGGAGGGGGTGCAGTTTTTCATGCGCTTGAAGATGCGGTTGTAATAGGAGACAGAGGCAAATCCCACCTCCAGCGACACGTCGAGAATGCTCATAGAGGTGTTTTGCAGAAGCTCCTCCGATTTGGTGACTCGCACGAAGTTCAGATACTCCGTGAAACCGTGCCCCGTTGCCCGCTTGAACAGGCGGCAGAAGTAGGCGGGGTTCAGCCTCATTACGCCGCTGACCGTTTCCAGAGACAGATCGGGATCGCCGTAATGGCTGTCAATGTGTTCCAGAGCAGGAAGCAGCTTTTGCACTGCCTGCTCGTCGGGGAGACTGTCCACCGCCAAAAATCCGGAGCGCTCCAGCCAACCCATCACCCGATAGAGATGGGAGAGGATAAATCTTCCTGCTCCGGTTTGCTTGGCGGAATATTCCTCCCATGCGGCACGGATGCCATCGGCAATCTCACCGTCGGTGATCAGCCGAACGGAGCGGGTGCTTTGACGGGTGAAACTGTACAAATATCGGGCAGCGGTGCGGCGGGTCATCGACCCCGCCTCAAAATCTTCAGGAGAGAATTGTAACAGAATATAGGCGCAGTCGTCGGTTTCGGCAGCCGTCCAATGGGGAACGCGGGAGTCGATGAAGATTACCTCTCCTGCCTTGGCGGTGAGCGCACCGCCGTCCATATAACATCCCAGCGCACCGCGGGTGATGAGCAACAGCTCGATCTCGTCGTGATAGTGCATCTCGCACAGCTTCCCCGCCTTGTCAATGTCGTCCACAAGGGCGATGTATGCGTGGATCTCCACCAGATTACGGCGCACTCTTTCGTTTTGCATGGGAAGCCTCCAAAAAGTCAATATTGTTCAAGCGATAGTAAATATTATGGTAGCAGTCGACGCTTGGTCGCGCTATAATAATTATAACTAACATAATTCAAAAAGTCAATATGTCAAATCAATGAAAAGACAATATGTCTAAATCAATTTCGAAAAGGAGATTTTGTTATGGCAGAAAAAACCATCAGCAGTCTGGACGCATTCAAGGAAGATCATTCCCAGAAGGTCATTGACACCGACAGAAAACTGAAAGTAGGCATTATCGGTACCGGATGGATCGCAGGATCCCACATGGCGGAGTACAAAAAGATGCCCGACGTAGAGATCGTCGGTGCCGCCGACCTGATTCCCGGGAAGGCAAAGAAGTTCATGACCGACTGGGGTTATCCCGACGTGCCCTGCTATGAAAGCGGTCACGAAATGCTGGAAGCGATCCCCGACTTGGATGCAGTTTCCATCTGTACTTACAACAAACAGCACGCTCCCTGTGCCATCGACGCGCTGGAACACGGTGTAAACGTCCTTCTGGAGAAGCCCTTCACCGTTACCATCGAAGAGGCTATCGAGGTTATGCGCGCCGAGAAGAAGAGCGGCAAGATCCTCTCCATCGGCTTCCAGCCCCGCTTCAACCCCAATATGCAGATGCTTAAGAAGTTCGTGGAATCGGGCGAACTGGGCAAGATCTATTATATTCAGACCGGCGGCGGACGCCGTCGCGGCATTCCCGCACCCTTCGGTACTTCCTTCATTGAAGAGAAGACCGCAGGCATCGGCGCAATGGCGGACATCGGTTGCTATTCCTTGGACATGGTGCTGAATGCAGTCGGCTATCCCAAGCCTCTCACCGTTACCGGCTACAAGTCCGATTTCTTCGGCAAAGATCCTTCCTACTGGACTGCCGAGAACAAGCCCGCTGAGTACGCCGATCTCTTCGGCGTAGACGATTTTGCCGCAGGTTTCATCCGTCTGGAAGGCGGCATCATTCTGGACTTCCGTATTTCGTGGGCAATGAACATGGACACCTCCGGTGACACCCTCATTTTGGGTACCAAGGGCGGTCTGCGCATTCCCTCCACCGAGTGCTGGAACGGCTCCATCGGCGGTCCCATGAAGGTCTACCGCACTCTGCCGAACTCCACCACCCAAGTTTGCTGGGAAATTCCCATGCTGAACAATACCCGCGAGGGCGAGTTCTTCCACAAGATCCGCTCCTTCCTGGATGCCATCAAGAACGGCGGTTCCGCTCCCGTTTCGTCTGCGCAGATCATCTACAATCAGGCGATCATCGACGGTATCGTAAAGTCCTCCCTGTGCGGACACGAGATCGAGGTCGAGATCCCCGAGGTATAAGGACGGTGGGGCACTGTCCCCAGGAAAAACCGTTCGGTCGAGAATAAGTTTGAATAATTTCGCACTTTCCCGTCGGTCAAACCCGGCGGGAAAAGGGCGAGCGCGTTTGAGGCGATGCCTCAAAGGAGAATGATTCATGAAACAATTCAAAGTTGGTCTGCAACTTTACTCGGTTCGCTCCTTGATGGAGAAGGATTTCTACGGCACGCTGAAGGCGGTCAAGGAAGCCGGTTACGACTATGTGGAGTTTGCAGGATATTACGGTCACACGGCAGAAGAAGTGCGCGGAATGCTGGATGAGCTGGGACTCACCTGTATTTCGGTGCATCAGGGCCCCGATCTGTTTATGGAAAAGGGACAGGAAGCGGTGGACTATCTGACCACCATCGGTGCCAAGTATTGCGCCATTCCGTGGTACGGCATCGAGCATTACGAAAACGGTCATTTTGACGAGACCATCGCCATGTTCAAGCAGGTCAGCGCACTGCTGGCAAAAAGTGGTATTCGTCTGACCTATCACAATCACGATTTCGAGTTTCGCAAGCTGGACGGCGAGGTTATCCTGGAGAAGATCTACGCCGCAATGGGCGGTGCCATCGAGGGCGAAGTGGACACCTGCTGGGTGCATTACGCAGGCGTGAATCCCGCCGAGTTCATCCTCAAGTACAAGGGGCAGATGAAGACTCTGCATCTGAAGGATTTCGTTTGCGAAAAGCTGGGCGGCGGTCCCGTTTACGCGCTGATCGACGATTCGGGCAAGGCTGAGGGCGGTTCCAAAGAGGACACCGGCTTCCGTTTCAAGCCCGTAGGACAGGGCATTCAGGACTTCCCCACGATTCTTGCCGCCGCAGAAGAAGTGGGTATCGACTACGTGATCGTCGAGCAGGATGACTCCTACGATCAATGCCCGCTGGAAGCGGCGAAGCAGTCGAGAGACTATCTGCGGACGCTTGGTCTGTAAGACGGAATACCGGAGACAAGGAGAATATTGGTTATGAAACTGGGAGTAATGAATCCGGTGCTGGCGGCAATGTCCTTTGAAGACGCACTGGCTTATCTGCACTCGCTGGACGTTCACGCCGTTGAGATTGGCGCGGGCGGCTATCCCGGCAATGCACATTTGAAGCCCGAGGAACTGATCGGGCATCCCGAAGCTGTAGAGGCGTACAAGGCCCTGCTTGCAAAATATGACATCACCATCGAAGCGTTGGCTTGCCACGGCAACCCTCTGCATCCGCAGAAGGCGATTGCAGCAAAGTTCGACAGCGAATTTCGTAGTGCGATTCTGGCGGCAGAACTGCTGGACGTAGAGACCATCGTAGGATTTGCAGGTTGTCCCGGCGATTGCGAGAACTCGATGTACCCCAACTGGGTGACCTGTCCTTGGCCGGACGACAATCTGAAAATTCTTAGCTGGCAATGGAACGAGAAGGTCATCCCCTACTGGACCGAGATGGCGGCGTTTGCCAAGGCGCACGGCATCAAGAAGATCGCTTTTGAGTTGCATCCTTCTTTCGTGGTCTACAATCCCGAAACCCTGCTGAAGCTGAGAGCCGCCGTAGGCGACATCATCGGTGCCAACGTGGATCCCTCCCACCTCTTCTGGCAGGGCATTGATCCCGTTGAGGCGATCAAGGCGCTGAAGGGCGCGATCTATCATTTCCACGCGAAGGATACTGCCATTGACGCCCGTAACACCTCCGTGAACGGCGTGCTGGACACCAAGTCCTACGGCGAGGTTGCCGAACGTGCGTGGGTATTCCGCACCGTAGGCTACGGTCACGATCAACTGACTTGGAATCGTATCATTTCCACCTTGCGCACCGTGGGCTACGACGGAATCATTTCCATCGAGCACGAGGACAGTCTGATGTCCACCAGACAGGGTCTGGAAAAAGCCGTCGCCTTCCTCAAGGACGTTCTGATTACCGAAGCCGCCGGCGAAGCATATTGGTTTTGAATTTTAATTGTAATTGAGGCTCTGCAGGGCCTCCGGCAGGAACCTTCTTTCAAGAAGGTTCCTGCACCTCCAAGAACTATTATTAAGGCGGCAAAGTGCTTTGCCGCCGGGGGAAGGCATTGAGGATATGCCGTCCCAAGCTCCGAATGCCGGTGAAAACCCAAACGCGGCTTTGGAGACAAGAAAGGTTATACCCATGAATAAAATCTACAACCTTGGTGTCGTCGGCTATGGCGGAATGGCAAATCATCATGTCAATCAGCTTGCCAAAGGAAACACTCGCGTGCGGGTGAGGGGCATCTACGATATCAACCCCGATCGTTTGCGTGCGGCAGAAGAGAAGGGCTATGCTACCTATCCTTCGCTGGAAGCGATGCTTGCAGACCGGGAGATCGACATCGTTTTGGTGGCAGTCTATAATAATTTCCACAAGGAGATTTCCATCAAGGCGCTTCGGGCGGGCAAACACGTGCTGTGCGAGAAACCCGTTACCATGAACTCGGACGAACTTCGTGAGATTATGACGGTGGCAGAGGAGACCGGCAAGGTCTTCACCATTGACCAGAACCGCCGTGTAAACAAAGACTACGTTGCCATGAAAAACGCGCTGGCAACCGGTGCCATCGGCAAGCCCTACGTCATCGAATCCCGCGTGGAAGGCTCCCGCGGAATGCCCGAAGGTTGGCGTTGCAAGAAGGAACAGGGCGGCGGCATGATGCTGGACTGGGGCGTGCATCTGATCGATCAGATGCTTTGGATGTTTGACGAGAAGGTCACTTCGATCTATTGCAAGATGTACAGCATTCACTATCCCGAGGTGGACGATAATTTCCGTCTGGTGATGACCTTCGAGAGTGGACTCACCGCTCAGATCGAGGTTTCCACCAACAACTATATCCTGCATCCCCGTTGGTACATTCTCTGTGAGGGCGGTACCCTGCAGATCGACGACTGGACGGGAACGGGACGGATGATTCGCCCCATCGCGGATCAGAGTCAGTGGTCTACCGAGATCGCGCCCGACCGGGCAGGTCCCTCCAAGACGATGGCAAAACGAGATCCTTCCACCGTGGAGGTTATCGAATTTGCGCCTCCCGCAGGACTGGAAGACAATCTGGATCCCACCTACTATCAGTTGGTGGACGCCATTGAGGGCGCGCCGTTGAAGATCACGCCTGAGCAGGCGATGCGCTGTATGCTGGTGATGGAAGCCGCATTCCGCTCTTCCGAAACGGGAGAAGCGATTCAGGTCAGCATCTGATCCCTCGGGGAAAACTCCGGAGACCACGAAAATTCTGATCCGAGCGGCGAATCTGTGCCGCCTCGTTAGATCACGATGACAGAGGTGCGACATCCGCACCTCCGGAAAAAAGAAAATACCCTTATAGAAAAGGAAAACTGTATGCCTAAATTCGGAATTTCTATTTACTGCATCTCCCGCAAAATTTGCAGCGGTGAGATCACTGCCATTGAAGCCTACGAAAAACTTTGTGACTGGGGTGCGGAGGGCGTCGAGCTGGTGCCTTTCGGCTTCAATCTGGTTGAACAGCCCGAACTGATCGATCAGTTCAAGGAAGCGGTTGCTCGCCGCGGCGTTCCGCTGACCAACTACTCGCTCAACGGCAACTTCCTGCTGATCTCCGACGAAGAGTTCGACGCAGAGATTGCCCGTGCCAAGCGTCACATCGACGCGGCGGCGAAACTGTCCATCTCCACTTTCCGTATGGACAGCGCGGCGTTCAGACGTCCGATTTCCGAGAATACCATCGAAAACTTCCAGAAGGAAGTACCCGTGATCGTCAAGGCGTATCAGATCCTCTGCGATTACGCGAAACAGTACGGGATGACCATTCTGATGGAGAACCACGGTTTCCACGCCAACGGCGCCGACCGCGTCCGTCAGATCATGAAGATGGTGGATCGGGACAACTTCGGTCATCAGATGGACGTGGGCAACTACACCTGCGTGGACGATATTCCCGAGATCGCCGTGAAGAAGATGATCCCCTTTGCCAAGACCATCCACATGAAGGACTTCTATATCCGTCCCGAACACAGAAATCCCGGCGACAGCGCGCAGTTTGACTGCGAAAACAGCTGGTTCCGTTCGGTAGGCGGCTCTTACCTGCGCGGCTCTATTCTGGCGCAGGGCGACATTGATATCTGGGACGTGACTCGCACCATCAAAAACAGCAGTTACGACGGATATATCTATCTGGAATATGAGGGCATGGAGGAGTGCGAATATGGCACGCGCGTGTCCTTCCACAACATGAAGCGCATCTGGGACGAGGTATAATCGGCTTGGTGTAATACTTCCCAACATCCCCCAATGGGGGATGTTCAGTTTGTCGAAAAAGTCTTTCAGAAAATCGAGAGGAGGGCGAAACCATCTCAAACGCCGAAGTTTTCGCCCTCCTCTCGAGCTCTCCACCCACTTCCTTGGCTGGCGGCACTCTAAATTCGTAGTTTATCGACAGTCTGCAACATCCCCTAATGGGGGATGTTTTTTTATGAAAAATTTGCTTTATCAGAAAGCTCGGGGAGAGAAGTCTCGCTTTGGTGCGGCTCGCTCTCCCTGCGAAGCACGGGATGAGTTTCACGGCAAGCGGTGTGACAATCAAAACTGAAGCGAAACTTTATTCTTGGCTGTTTTGGAATAATTTTCATAATATTATATCCACAATGTGTTCACAGATCCATTGGAATTGGGGGAGAAATCTTTAGTGTTTTGTGCAGGTTGCACGATTTCTTTTCTAAAAATAGGTCAAAATGCCAATTTACAAAAATCTCGACTTATGCTATACTATTTTAGAGTCCATAGTGTTGCCTTTTTACAAATCCGGCAAATTACGTGGCAACCATAAGGAGGTAATCATTATGAAGCAAACAAGTGGCAAGCTGTCGCTGAAGCGAGTGCTGATCACAGGCGGTGTCCTGACGCTCGGTCTCGGCGTACTGCTTGCAGGTCTGATCGCCTGCGGGAAAAAGAATCCTCCCGATACGACGGCCACTACTGCCAACAACGGCTCGGATGATCCCATGATCGTTGCCGGCGGACCTTATTTCTCCCCCTCAGCCATCGCAGTCTCCGAAGACGGACAATGGATCTATGTGGGCGGAACTACGGATGAAGCCGTTTATCGGTATTCGGCTGCCGACTACACCCTGAACGCGGTGTACCAGACCGATTCCCCCGTCAACAGCCTCACCGTATCCGGCGACAAGGTCTACGTCGGCATGGGCAAGCTGGGCGGTGAACTGACGGTTCTTTCTTCCGACCTCAAGGAAGAGGGAAGCGTAGTGGTAGGTCATACACCCAATGATGTGGTGATCAGCGGAACAACGGCGTATGTCGCCAACCGCTTCTCCTGCACCGTTTCGGTGGTGGATCTTGCTACCATGACCGAGACCAAGGAGATTGCGGTCAGCCGTGAGCCTATGGCAATGACTTTGGTAGGAAACAAACTCTACGTCGCCTGCCATCTGCCGGAGGATAATGCGGTGGCGGATAGCGTTAGCCCCCGTATTTCGGTGATTGACACCCAGAAAAATGAAGTGGTGAATTCCATTCAGTTGTGCAACGGCGCTGCCAATGTCAAAGATATTATCGCGTCTCCCGACGGAAAAACGCTTTATGTTTCCCACAGCGTGGCACGCTATACCTATCCTACCACACAGCTGGACGGCGGCTGGATTTACACCAACGGCATTTCTGTAATTGATGTGGCATCCGATAAAGCGTCCTATGCTTTCCTGCTGGACGATGTGGAACTGGGTGCAGGCAATCCTTGGGGACTTGCCATCAATGAAAAGGGCACCGCTTTGTACGTTGCCATTTCCGGTTCCGACGAACTGATGAAGGTGGATCTCTCCGCACTGGCGAAGTTGGTTGCCCGCGTAGGTACCAGCAACGGTCTGGTAGCTTCTAAGGAAGACATCGTTGACTACATTCCCTTTGCGGCAAACTGCAAATCCCGACTGAATCTGGGTGGCGAGGGCGTTCGCTCCATCGCTATTTCGGGTGATACCGTTTATTGCGCACAGTATTTCAGCGGCACCATCACTGCAGTAGGCGTATCCGGCTCCAAGATGAAGGTGCTGGACACCTTTGCACCCGGCACGCAACCTGAGGCTGATACTATTCGTCTGGGCGAAGCACTGTGGTATGACTCCACCATCTGTTACCAGAACTGGCAGTCCTGCGCTTCCTGTCATCCCGACGGAAGAGCCGACGGCTACAACTGGGATAACCTGAACGACGGTTTGGGCGTATCCAAGCAGGCGAAGAGTATGCTGTACGCAATGCGCACTCCTCCTGTAATGGTGACGGGCATCCGTCCCGACGGCGAGACTGCCGTTGCGGCGGGTCTGAAATACATCTGCTTCAATGCGGATACTGAGGGAATCGTGGAAAACATCAACGCTTATCTGATGGCGATACTTCCCGAACAGTCTCCCTATCTGAACGACGACGGCACGCTGACCGAATCCGCTACCCGCGGCAAGGCTCTCTTTGAGCAGTACGGATGTGTCATCTGCCATCCCGCTCCTTTGTATACTGATATGAAAACCCACACTTCTATCGACCTTGAGAACGAACCTTCGTGGGAATACCGCGATATGGATACTTCCTCTCTGGTAGAAGTATGGCGTACCTATCCATGGGGCTACTTCGGCGGTCACACCGATATGGTGGAATACGTGAAGTATTCGGTCGGCAAGTCCGGAAAGACCATTTCCGATCAGGATGCACAAGACCTTGCCAACTTCATTCTGTCCATCGGTGCGGAGGGCGAGCAGTACGGTGCCATCCAGATCAGGAATGCCGACGGCACTTATAATAAGCTGAAGGCAGGTCAGAATCTGGTGAGCCTCAGCGTCATCAAGCAAGCGACCAACGCATCCGACGCTTCCGTTACGCTGACACTGTACGACAAGGACGGCAAACAGTTGGATACCGAATCCAAGGATATCAAGAACCTTTCCTACGGTAGCTACGTCACCTTTGACGTGGATATTACCGTTCCCGCAGATCTTTCCGCCGGTGCTTACTACGTGGTCAGCTTTCAGTCTGTTGACGGTACCGCTCTGGCGACCGATCTGAAGATTATTCTGTATTAAGGCGGTGACCGGAACAATGAAAAAGAAAATAATGATCCGATCCATTCTGGTCGCGCTGGCGACTCTACTGGTGACCGTGGCTCTGCTGGGCATCGGTTTGCCTGCAACTGCGGCAAGTGAAACGCTGGACTATACCGATGAGCTGGGCGAACTGATGGAGCAAGCCTCCAGCTTCGTGGTGGTCTATCACAAGCAGCTGGGTGGTTCCCATTATGCGTACACCGAGGCAGTCTCCGACCATCTCAATGACGGCAGACAATGGGGTGGCGATTCCGGCGTAGAAGCCAACTGGAATCCCAACTCCAAGATTACGCTGGTCACGCTGACCCGCGAGGGAGACAAGGTGATCAAGACCGAGAACAATCTGATCAAATCCACCTCCGGCGTACTCCGTGATCCCTGCGTCTCCGAGGACGGCACCAAGATGGTCTTCTCTTGGAAAAAGTCCGCTTCCGACGATTATCATCTGTACGAGTACACCTTTGCCACCAAAGAGACCGTACAGCTGACCTTCGGCTCCGGCGTTGCCGACATAGAGCCTGTTTACACCGCCAACGGCAATATCGTCTTCAACTCCACCCGTGATATTCAGACGGTTGACTGTTGGCACACCGACGTATCCAATCTGTACACCTGCAATGCAGACGGCAGCAATATCACCCGTCTAGGCTACGATCAGGTGCATACCACTTACCCCACCACCACTTCTGACGGTCGTATTCTTTACACCCGTTGGGACTACAACGACCGTTCGCAGATGTATGTGCAGGCACTGTTTCAGATGTTCCAGGACGGCACTCTGCAGACCGAGGTGTTCGGTAACAACTCCTCTAACCCCACCACTCTGCTTCATACCCGCGAGATTCCCGGTGTGTCCGGCAAGTACGTTTCCGTTGTTACCGGTCACCACATCTCTCAGGCAGGCAAACTGGTAACGGTCGATACCAGCGTGGGCAGAAATACCAAGGACGCCATTCGCTACGTCTGGACTGACAGCGCTACCAGCGCTCTGCAGAACTCCCACGACAACGATAATGCCCATTATCAGTCGGGCAAGGTCTTCAAGTACCCCATCGCAATCAGCGAGGATACTTTCCTGGTTTCTTCCTGCGACAGTTACTCGGGTACCACCACTCCCTTCAACATTGAGCTGATCTACGGCAGAAACAAGAATCAGGTCATCGTGGAAGGCTCGGAAACATACCCCGCAAGCCAAGTGGCTTTGGTGAAGAACAATCCCATGTTCAACCGCGCCAGCCTTGTCAATTACAACAGCGACTACGGCACCTACTACGTGGGCAACGTCTATGAGGGCGAGTCCATGAAGGGCGTTGCCGTCGGCTCTGTCAAATATTTGCGCGTCGTTGCGCTGGAATTCCGTTCTTCTGCCATCGGTGCCACCGTGGGCAGAGGCACCGGCGGTTCCGACCCGTTCTCCCCCATTGCAACAGGTAACGGTTCATGGGACGTGAAGAAAGTTCTGGGAATCGTAGACGTTTACCCGGACGGCTCGGCGATGTTCACCGCACCGTCGGAAACGCCGCTGTACTTCCAGCTATTGGATGAAAACGGCGATATGATTCAGACCATGCGAAGCTGGTCTACCCTCCAGCCCGGTGAATACTTCTCCTGCGTGGGATGCCATTTGGACAAGAACTACGCACCTTCTACCCAGTCGGGTATCACCCAGGCGATGAAGGCAGGCGTGCAGGAGATCCGTCCCGATCTGTGGATGGAAGCAGTCGAATCCTACGAGGATCAGAACGCTTACGATTCTTCTACCGTCAAGGGCTTTGATTATCTGGAAGTGGTACAGCCCATTCTGGATGCAAACTGCATTACCTGTCACTCCGACTCCAAGGCTTCCTACGATAAAATCAACGCTTCTGCCATGAACAACGTGGATCTGTCTGCCGCCGACACCGTCATCGGTCAGCGCGACGATTGGAGTTATACCACTACCGCACCCTCCGGCGCTTGGACATCGGCTTCCTACGATAGCTCCGCTTGGGATGTTTCCTACGCTCCCTTCGGTAAGATCGGCACCGATCCCGGTATGATCAATACGATCTGGAAGTCCTCCGGCAGTATCTGGCTCCGCAAGACCGTTACCCTTACCCAGTACGATCTGGAAAAGTGCGCGATGGTCATGAATGTTGCCTACAACAACAAGATCGAGATCTACATCAACGGCACCAAGATTTACACCGGCAATACTGCCGTGGCAGATTACACCACCATTGAACTCAACGATACCGCCCGCAATGCTTGCAAAGTGGGTCAGAACACCATCGCGGTGAAGGTTACTGCAGGCGACGAAGGTCAGTTCTTTGATCTGGAACTGCTGGCAGGCACAAGCCTTGGCTCCACCACCAATTTGGTAGAAGGCAAGACCTCTTGGAAGGTGAAGGTATCCTCCACCGAAGAGATCACCGGCACTGATTGGACGAAGGTCGGTTACAGCACCACCGGTTGGAAGAACGCTACCACGCCTCTGGGCAACCGTGCAGGCGGCAACGGCGCATCCGGCTGGGGGCAGGACGGCAACGATTATCTGTGGGCGATCAAGACCTTCACCGTGGACGATCTGAATGCGTTGAAGGATGCGACACTGTATCTGAACACCTTCTACGACGATGATGTAAAATTCTATCTGAACGGTAACCTCATCCACTCGGACGGCAACTGGCTTGACAATTACCAGACTATTACCGTTGGCAGCGCATCCAAGTATTTGGTGAAGGGCACCAACGTGCTGGCAGTCAGCGTGCATCAACACGCCGGCGGCTACGAACTGGACGCTTCTCTGTACGCGGAGACCTCCGTTTCCGGCAGCGGCACCAGCGATGCGAAGTTCTCTCTGGAGGGAACTCCCGTAATCGGTCAGCGTATGCGCAAATACTTCCCCCTGAGTTATCTGGTGCTGACCGGCTCCAAGACCGACAGCAATAAGCAGTGGCTCTCCGAATCCAGCCAGTACATTAACTACATCTCCTCCATGAGCAAGAGCGAGATTCTCCAGCCCAACAAGTACGGCTCTTCCAAGTCTAAACTGATCACCAAGCTCCGCGCAGGTCACGGCAATCTGTCTGATGCCGAGATCCGGGCAATCGCTTGTTGGATCGACCTGTGCATCCCCTGCTACGGCTCTTACTACGTCCGCGACGCATGGGACGGCAACGACGTTCGCGAGTATGAGGAAGAACTCCACAAGCGCGAGCTGTACGACAAGCTGGACGAGTACGCGAAGCTGGCTCGTGCAGGTGCGACTACCGGCACCGGCGAGATCAAGATCGAGTACACCACAGCCAAGAAGGATGTATATACTGCTACCGGCGAGGGAATGGTCATTCTCTACACCTCTGATAAGTATTCCGCCAACGATAAGCTGGTCATCACCCTTCCCGAAGGCGAAAAGTATGTGGCTCTCTGCCTCAACTCCAGAGTGGGCGAAGCGATCATCTACTGCCCCGACGGTAAGTTCACCTACACCTTCCCCAACACCGGTGTGATCTTCCCCAACACGATGGATCCCACTTCCGGTGTTAACTACAAGAACAACACCATCACCGCACGTCTGGTGACTGCAGAAGAACTGGCAAAGGAACACAATCTGGCGCTGAATCCCTACGATTTGACCGATGCCAAGGGTGCATATCCTCACGCATCCACCAGCAATGTCAACGACAACAATCTGTACTGGGCAGCCCGCTGTGCCATCGACGGCTTCACCGCCAACAAGGGCCACGGCGAGTATCCTTACCAGTCTTGGGGTCCGAGCAGCAACGTGAAAGCCACCGATCACCTCACTATCGACTTCGGTAGAGAAGTGACTGTCAATGAACTGGTGGTTGTGATCCGTGCGGACTTCCCCCATGACTCCTACTTTACCGGCTGCACCGTTACCTTCTCGGATGGCACTACTAAACAGATCAACCTGACCAACTCCGCTCTGGAGCAGGTGATCGATTTGGGCGGCGTGACCACCTCCTCCATTAAGCTCTCGGGCTTTACCGTGGAGACCGCCGGTGCGACGACTCCCTATGCGGCGTTGACCGAAGTTAAGGTCATGGGCACCGAAGTCAAGCAGTAAGGTAATTGGAATCAAATTGGGGGTTCGCCCCAAACCCTACCAAGAACCTTTTGAAAAAAAGGTTCTTGGTACTCCAAATACTATTGATAGGACGGCAAATACTTGCCGTCCTTTTTTGGGGAAATTGCCGCCAGCCAAGGAATGGGGTTGGAGGTCTGGAGGAAGGGGAAAAACTTCGGCGTCTGAGATGGTTTTCCCCTCCTCTCAGAGGCGAAGGATTTGAACAAAGAAACACTCTGTCGGTTCACCTTGGGGGCGGAATAACAGTTGTATTCGCTCAGGGGACTTATTGCGACAGCACCATTTTTCAGAGGATTTGACTCTGCCGAATTTCTCGGGATATTTGGGATTTGCCGCTCTTTTCATAAGGTTCTTGGAGGTGCCATGCTTGGCGCAGCGAAAAAAACGCCCCGACCGTGTGTACACGGCGGGGTGGTTGATGATAGATGAAACTCAGGCGGGACCTTGAAGGGAAAATCCCAACTCCAAAAAGTTTTTGGCATCGGTGAAGCGACTGTTTTTGTCGGTGCATTTAAAAATCAGCACCATCAGCTCTCTGCCGTCCTTCCGGGCGGTGGCAATCAGACAGGCACCGGCGGGGGTGTGAAAGCCGGTTTTTCCTCCGGTCGCGTATGGATAATAGGATTGGTTATCCGATTGCAGTAGCAGATTGGTGTTTGTCCAGGTCTGGGTGCGCCCGCTTACAAGATCGGTGACCTTGTAAGTGGGCATTCCCATCACAGATTTCAGCAGAGGATGGGAGCTTGCCAACAGGCTGATCTGCAGGATGTCCTCCATCGTGGTAACATGAGCCTCATCGTGATAACCGTCGGGGGTGACGAAATGGGTACCTTCAAGCCCCAGCGTGGCGGCGTAAGCGTTCAGCCCTTCCATAAAGCGGGCGACGGCATCGGCGGCGGGTAACGATTGATCCTCCGCCAGCAATCTGCCGCAATGGGCGGCAAGGGTGTAGGCTGCATCGTTGCCCGAGGGTAACAGAAGCGCCGCTGCGATGTCGGTGCAGGTGTATTGTTCCCCTTGGCGGATCTTGGCTTTGGAGGAATCGTAGGGAGCAAGATCAATCTCGTCTCCCACCGTAAAGACAGTGGATTCATCCACCAGCGTCAGCGCGTAGCGGAGCGTCAGCAATTTGGTAGTGGAGGCGGGATAGATCTGTTGCTCGTTGCCTGTGGAATAGAGAATCTTTCCTTCGGTCAGATCGTATAGCAGAACATAGGCGGCATTGCGGGATTGCTTTGCATAGCGCGCCTCATCGGAATCGGGCGTGGTGATTGGAGCGGGTTGAGTGGTCGGCTCGTCAGTCTGAGGCTCGTCGGTGACAGGGCGGGTGATGGGAGCAGTTTCCGGCGGATTGCCCGTGGTAGGGGAATCGGTAGTGACCGCAGGCTCCGTGGTTACTGCGGGGTTTGTAGTGACCGTAGGCTCCGTGGTTACTGCAGGGTTTGTAGTGATCGCAGGTTCCGTAGTCACCGTGGGTTCTGTGGTGATTGCAGGCCTTGCAGTGATCGGAGGCTTGGCAGTGACTTCTGCGGACGGATCCACCGTGGTGATCAAAGCGATTGTGACGGCGGTGGTTGATCGGTCAGTGGTGGCGGCAAGAGTCTGCTGACCGCCGCAGGAGAGCAGTAGAAGCAGTGCAAGCAGCAACGCGGTGACGCAGACGACGGGGCGTTGCTGCCGACGGGAAATGCAAGAAAAAGGAAAAGCGGATTTCATCTGATCCTCCTGTGTGCAGATCATTCGTCAAATGGATGCAGACCAATTCATCTGATGGATAGCAGACGAATGGATGGGTGCTTATTCCTCGTAGTGCAGAGTAACGGAAGCCAGCGGTTCGTTGTCGGAGAGGATCACAACTTTGGCGAAATCTTCCGCCGTTCCGCCGTAGTACAGATCGGACAGCGCGGTGCAACCGTCAAAAGCGGCGTAACCGATTTGGCTTACCGCGGGCAGATAGACGGTGTTCATCATGGTGCAACCCTCGAAGGTGCGGGCGGGAAGTTGGCTGATTCCCGAACCGATGCGGGTGGTGTTCAGCCCGGTACAACCTGCCATGGACTTATCGCCGAGGGAGGTCACGCTGTCGGGGATGGTCAGAGTCGTCAGAGATTTGCAGTACAGAAAGGCGTTATTGCCGATGGATTTCACCGTTTCGGGGATGGCAAGCTCAGTCAGCGCGGTGCAGTAGGCGAAGGTCTCGGCACCGATAGAGGTAATCTGATCGGAAAAGGTCAACTGGGACAGGGAAGTGCAGTTCAGGAAGAGTCCGTCTGCCAGTACCCGAACGCCCGAGGGCAGGGATACTTTCTCCAAAGCGGTGCAACCTTGGAATGCGCTCTTTCCAATGGAAGTGACCTTGGCGGGAACGGCAAATTCGGTCAGCGCGGTGCAACCGCGGAAGGCTTCTGCACCGATGGTGATCAGATTGTCGCCATGGAACGAGGTCAGCTTGGCGCAGTCGGAGAAGGCGCCGTCTCCGATGGAGGTGACCGAGGGCGGCAGAATGACGGTGTTCACGTTCTTCAGCCCCACGAAGCAATTGGCAGAAATTGCGGTGACCTTCTGATCGTCCAGATAATCGGGAACGGTCAGCGTTTCGCCGGAGATGTAATACTCACTGCTGTCGTAAGAGAGAACGCCGTTTTGGATGCTGTAACAGGGATAACGGGAGGAAGTGAGGAAGATGCCATCCTCGCGCCCTGTCAGTTCCAAACGGATCGTTATTGCACGCTGGGCACTGTCTTTGTAGCCGTTCATCGCTTCAAATGCGCTGATGGCTGCGGTGTACTCGCCGTTTTCCAGATATGCCTCAGCCGCTTCGTATTCGCTTTGACGGCTGGCGGGGATCATGACGGCGAAGATCAGCACAAAAATCATCGTGACTGCAAGCACCGATCCGCCGATGATGGCGGAAATCTTCAAAACGTGCTTGCGGCGGGCTGATCTTGCCAGCGCCGCCCGGCGTTCTTCTTCTGCGCGCTTGGCGGCAAGCCGCTTTTCGGAGGTGCGGATGGATTTGGCTTTCTTCTTTGCCTCATCGGCACGGCGGGCGGCATCTTTATATCCGCTTAGCACCGCCCAGTCGGCGGCAAGGGCATCCCACTGGTCGGCGGTTTCTGCCTTGCGGGTAAGGAGCGAGCGGTAATCGGCATCCCGCTTGGCGGCAAGCTCCGCTTCAGCGGTTTTTCGGGCGGCATCGGCGGCTTCTGCCTCCAGTTTGTCCGCGAGCTGAGTGAATTTTTGAATCAGATAGGGCTTTCCGTCCTTTCCCAAAGAGGTAAGCCCTGCAATGGCGGCGCGGTAGCCCTCCACCGTAGCGGGAGGATTCAGCCACTCGTCGGGGATCGCCACGGGTGCGGGCTTGTCGGTCTCGGCAGGCGCGGGAGCGGGTGCAGGCTCTTTGAATGCCGTTGCGGGTGCAGAAGGGGACTCGGTTTCTGCGGGGGCGGTAGACTCGGCAGAAGCGGAGTCGGTAACCTCAGCACCTGCGGGAGCCTCGGCAGAAGCCACCTCATCGACCTTAGCGGGGACATCCTCCGCTTGGGGCGCGGAACCTTCGGTGGCAGGGGCATCGGCACATCGGGCGGATACGATGGGAGCATCTCCCTCCCGCCAGACCGTGCCGTCGGTAAAGACCGCTTTGTTCAGCGTCAGCGTCACGTTGCAGGTGCCTGCAAAGGGGATCACCACGGGGTTGTCCTCGCCGAAGGCATCGCCGGGGGCTACCGACAGTGAGCGGATGCAGGCACCGTTTGCGATGCCCAAAGGATCCCCTGCGTCGTCGGTACAGGCAAGGTCAAAATAGAGCGAGCGCAGTGTGTTCCCGCTTTGGTTGACGGCGCTGATGAACAGCACCTCCCGATTGTAGGTGTAATCATAAGCCACCCGCAGGGACTTGACAAGGACGGGCGCGCCCGCTGTCTGCTCCAATGCGGTCAGCGTTTTCTCAGTAATGATTTGAAGGGATTTTTCCATATTTCCTCCCAAATAGATCGTTATCTTTAATTATAACACAGGTTTGGTCAAAATGCAAGACATCTGCGGGCTTTTGCCCCCTGTCGTCCTGCGAAAATTTACCTCTTCCCGATGAGGAATTTCAAGAATAACATTTTCGGAAAAATCGGAAAAATTTTTCAAAAAGGGCTTGACAAATGGAAGATCAAACGCTATAATTAGGGAGGTTAGTGAATACTAACCGAAATTTCGGGACTTGAGTTAGCGTATGCTAATCGAAGCACGGTTGAATCAATCCAAAAAGAGAACGAGCGGAGGGAGATTATGACGCTGAAAGAGGCTATTGCAGGAAAAGAATATGTGATCCGTCAGATCGACACCGACGACGAAGAGCTGAACGCTTTTTTGTTTTCGCTGGGCTGTTACAGTGGGGAGACCATTACGGTAGTGTCCCATTTGAAGGGTGGATGTATCGTGTCCATTAAGGATGCCCGATACAACATTGATAATCAGCTCGCCCGGGCGATCCTGATCTGAAAAACAATCCGGCGATTGTTTTTTGTCCATAAGTTAGTTAAGACTAACTAAAACGCGGACATCTGAAGGAAGTTAGTTATTTTAAATGAATAATTATATAGTCTGTACTATTTGAGGAGGAGAACTATTATGAGAATCGCTCTGACCGGTAACCCCAATTCCGGCAAAACAACGATGTACAATGCCCTGACCGGCAAAAACGAAAAAGTCGGCAACTGGGCGGGTGTTACCGTAGACAAAAAAGAACACCCGATCAAAAAATCCTACTACGCAGGGGAAGAGCAACTGATCGCAGTAGACCTGCCCGGTGCCTATTCCATGTCGCCTTTCACCGGCGAGGAGAGCATCACCAGTGCTTACGTGAAGCAGGAAAATCCCGACGTGATCATCAACATCGTGGACGCTACCAATCTGAGCCGAAGCTTGTTCTTCACCACGCAGATATTGGAGCTGGGTATCCCCGTGGTGGTTGCGCTGAACAAGAGTGATGTCAACGACAAGAAAGAGACCTTGATCGACGCCCAAGCCCTCGGCGATAGGCTCGGTTGTCCCGTGGTCAACACCATTTCCACTTCTGCAGACGGTCTGAAGGCAGTGGTGGAGGCGGCGGTGGCGCGCGTACATACCACGCAGAAAGCGCCCTATCAGCAGGAGATCATCGATCTGACCGATAGAGCCGCGGTGGAAGCGGCTGATCGTAAACGCTTCGAATTTGTCAACAAGATCGTAAAAGAGGTTGAAACCCGCAAGGTACTTACCAAAGACAAAAATGTCGGCGACAAGATCGACGCGGTTTTGACCAACAAATGGCTGGGCATCCCGATCTTCGCGGCGGTGATGTTCTTGGTGTTCCAAATCTCCCAGAACTGGCTGGGTGCATGGTTGGCAGAAGGTGTGACCGTCGGCGGTGTGGAGATCCCCGGTCTGGTCACCCTCATCGAACTGTTCGGTGACTGGGTGGGCGATCTGATGGAAAGTGCCAATCCCCTACTGCAAGCCATCGTGGTAGACGGTATCATCGGCGGCGTGGGCGCGGTCATTGGTTTCTTACCGCTGGTCATGGTGATGTATTTTCTGCTGGCTCTGCTGGAAGACTGCGGCTATATGTCCCGCGTGGCGGTGATCCTCGATCCCATCTTTAAAAAAGTCGGTTTGTCGGGCAAGTCGGTGATTCCCTTCGTGATGGGTACAGGATGT
This sequence comes from Eubacteriales bacterium, assembly GCA_051867925.1. Classification (GTDB taxonomy): domain Bacteria; phylum Bacillota; class Clostridia; order Oscillospirales; family CAG-272; genus CAKSQF01. The sequence continues at coordinate 10,286 of JBJDZI010000061.1, read as the reverse complement.
GCAGTCCCCGGCATCATGGCTTGCCGTACCATCCGCAACGAGCGGGAGCGCAGAGCTACCGCTATGCTGACGCCCTTTATGCCCTGTGGTGCCAAGATCCCCGTTATTGCTCTGATTGCAGGTCTGTTCTTCCCCGGCTCCTCTTGGGTTTCTCCCGTGATGTACCTTTTGGGTATCGTGCTGATTTTCTTAGGCGCACTGCTGATCAAGTGGATCTCGGGCTATAAGTACAAAAAATCCTTCTTCATCATCGAAATGCCCGATTACAAGATTCCTTCCTTCTGGGGTGCGTTCAAGTCCATGTGCTCCCGCGGTTGGGCATATATCGTCAAAGCGGGGACCATTATCCTGCTTTGCAACACCATCGTCACCGTTATGCTGAACTTCTCTTGGAGTTTCGGGCTGGTGGAAGATCCTACGGATTCGATTCTGCACTCTGTGGCATCGCCCTTCGCGGTGCTTCTGATCCCGCTGGGATTCGGAATGTGGCAGTTGGCGGCGGCAGCTGTCACCGGCTTCATTGCCAAGGAAGAAGTGGTGGGTACGCTGGGTGCTGTTTTCACCGCGCTGGCGGTCAATGAGGATTTCGAACTGATGCAAAGCGGCGGCGGTGTGGAGCTGTTCGGCATCACCGCGGTTGCAGGACTCGCTTATCTGATGTTCAATCTGTTCTCGCCTCCTTGCTTTGCGGCGATCGGTGCCATGAACTCCGAGATCAAGAGCAAAAAGTGGCTCTTTGCCGGCGTCGGACTCCAGTTTGGAGTGGCATACGTTCTGTCCTTTCTGGTGTACCAGATCGGTACGCTGATCACCCTTTCAACGTTGGGCGAAGGGTTCCTGCCCGGTCTGATCGCGGTACTTGCCATCATCGCGGCAGTAGTTTTTATGGGATTCAGATCCAATCTGAAGGCGAAAAAGGAAGTTTCGGGCAAATAATCTGAGCAAATAACAGATTCTATCTGACAAAATCTGACACAAAGGAGTAATGGCAATGCTGATCAATCTCATCGTTTCTGCCATTCTGATCCTCCTCATCGGCGGCGCCATCGCTACCATTGTGCGGTCGAAAAAGCGAGGCGAGACCTGCGTGGGCTGTCCCTATGCGGGGCAATGTGCCAAGCAGAGAGGTACCGCAGGCAGTCATTGCGGCTGCAGTGGTAAAACCGCGGGGGATATCGGTCATAAATGTGACGACACTTCGCGGTCGGACGGGTCAAACTAACCGTGTAAGGGGATGCGCACTTTGGGTACGCATCCCCTTTGTAAACCAATGGGGTGTCCCAAGTTGATCGAAAAGGAAGGAAAATAATGGAAATCTGTATCATCGGCGGGATCGTGATGGTGCTGATCGCCGCGGGTATCTATTCAACGATAAAACGCATCCGTTCCAAAACCGGTTGTTGCAGTAGCGGCGGGTATAGGCTTCGTCGGAAGAGGCTGAAAAATGTCATCTCCCAAAAAACCTTTCGGGTGGACGGGATGCATTGTGCGGGATGCCGCGCCCGCGTGGAGGAGATCGTTAATGATATCCACGGCATCAGCGGCAAAGTAGATCTGAAAAAGGGAGAACTCACCGTTTTCTATGCAGAGGCGGTGGAGGATGATCTGATCCGCTCCCGTCTTGCCAAAGCGGGTTATTTTATCATCACATGATCAGAGGTCTTTTCTCCACCCGGAAGACCTATCGTTTAATCTGCGGGTTAGTCTTAACTTGCTTCCAACAAAAAGGAGCGAAAGAATGAGCGTAGTGATCGTAGGCGGGAACGAATACATGATCCGACAATACAAAGATCTTTGCAGTGCGTACAAATGTAAGGCGAAGATCTATCCGAAAATGACGTCGGGATTGAAAAACATCGGAACGCCGGATCTTCTGGTGCTGTTCACGAACACGGTATCGCACAAGATGGTTCGATGCGCGCTGAGTGAGACGAAAGGGCAGAACACCAAGATCGCCCGTTCACACAGCAGTTCCATGGCGGCACTCAAGACGATTCCGGACGAGCGCGTGGGATAAAGAAATCTCCATCGCATATACTAAAAAGACGCGGCAGATGCCGCGTCTTTTGGGAAGTTTGGGTTAGCCCTGAGACTTCAGGTCGTTCTCGTACTTCTCGATCATCTTTTTAACCATCTGACCGCCGATGGAGCCTGCCTGACGGGAAGTGAGGTCGCCGTTGTAGCCCTTGTTCAGGGTAACGCCTACTTCGCTGGCTGCCTGCTGCTTGAACTGCTCCATTGCATTTTCTGCACCGGGAACTACGATTCTGTTATTGGATTCCATTTGTTTATCTCCTGTTCTTTGAATGATTGACAATGTTTTTGTTATGGTTCAGTCTTTGAACATCCCGAGCCACCGTCGGGGCATTGCCTCTTCGGTTGCTCTGGTCATAGTATAAACCGCACGCCAATAGATATGACAGGAAATTTTTAGAGGTTTTCTGAAAACACTCAGATCATCCGGATCGGAACGATATGATTCTCTGTATTTGAAGTGATGAGAATATTTCCCTGCGAGGTGGCAGATGCCGGCGACGGACTGTCATTTGATAATAAGATTTATGACAGGTGTTGAATGCTTCTTGATCGTAACATTGTGTATGTTTCACAGATTTGAATGTGAATAAATTGTAAATTTGTGCAAAACTGTATTGACCTTCCACCAACTATAAGGTTTATAATATAAATAAACAATAACAATATCCCGGAAAGGGAAGTGCCATGAATATATCAGACGTTGAAAGAATAACAGGCGTGCCCTCCACCGCTATCCGTTATTACGAGAGCCGAGGTCTGATTTCGGTTAAACGGAAAGAGAACGGCTACCGCGATTACGATGAGGAGAGCGTAAAATGGCTTCGGCAGATCCGGCAGCTCCGTGAGCTGGGGGTTCCGCTGTCTGATTTGCGTCTTTGGCGGGACGGCGTGGTCAGTCGGAATGAGTTGATCGTAAAGCGACTGAAGGCGTTGGACGACGACAGCCAAAAGAGCCGCGACTGCAGAGCGATCTGCCGGGCACTCTTGAGTGGCGAAGAAAGTGCGTCGGCACTCTCTTCGGAAGGGTTTACCGAAGAAGAAACGGGCGGGCTTACGCTCCCCGATTGCCCGCTTCTTCTGGGCATCGACATCGGTACTACCTCCATCTCGGCGCAGGTGGTGGCATCGGATAGCGGTACGTGCGTGCAGACCTGCAATTTTGACCACAACGCCGTCCTATCGGTGGAGGGCTTCCCCGATGCCTTTGCCGCAGATGCCGACCTGCTGATTGAGCGCACGACGGCACTGGTGGCATCGATTACGGCAACCTATCCGTCGATTGCCGTGATCGGCATTGCAGGACAGATGCACGGCATCATCTGCATAGATGAACAAGGCGAGATTCTGTCTCCTTTGTATACGTGGCAAAATGGATTCGGACAGCGTAAGATCGGTAGCGATCGCACCATTTGCGAGGAGATTACCGCCCTCTGCGGCGAGCGTATTCCTACCGGCTACGGCATCACTACCTATTATGCCCTGCGTAAATTAGGAATTTTGCCCTCCAAGACCTCCCGCATCGTCACGGTCATGGATCTGCTGGCAGCCCGTCTGACGGCAACCGAGCCGCTCCTTCATCCCACCAATGCTGCCGCCATGGGCGCTTATGATCTTGACTTGGGAGAGTTCAAAGAGGACGTACTGAAATCGTTGAACATCCCTCGTACGCTTCTTCCGCAAGTGGGGGAGGATTATACCGTGGCAGGCTATTATAACGGTAAAATTCCTGTTGCCGTCTCCATCGGCGATAACCAAGCGGGACTGTTCGGTTCTCTTGCCGATGACCGTCTGATGTTGGTGAATGTTGGCACCGGCAGTCAGGTAAGTGTGATCTGCGATGATCCTGCCCACTTGGGCGGAGAAGTGCGCCCCTACTTTGACGGTAAGTACATTTGCTCGGGCGCCGCGCTTTGCGGCGGAAGAGCCTACGCTCTGCTGAAGGATTTCATCCGCTCGGCTGTCTGCGGTCTGGGACTAGAGATCTCCGATCGGGCAATCTACGATTATCTCAATGGCGGAGCAGAGGGAGCGCGGGACGAAACGCTCACTGTCTCTACCCGATTCAGCGGTACCCGCTCCGATCCGAGTGCGCGGGGTACCATCACCAACATCGGCCTTGGCAACTTCACTCCCGAAGCCCTTTCATACGGTATTCTCAGAGGAATTGTCAACGAACTCTACGAACTGTATGCCCGTATGGGTGTCACAAGCGACGGTGTCGTTGTATCGGGAAACGCTATGCGAAAGAATCCCGCACTTCGTCGGATTTGCGGAGAGGTGTTCGGGAGACCGCTCCGTCTTCCTCTTCACACCGAGGAAGCGGCGTTTGGAGCCGCGCTCTACGGTGGAGTGGCGGCAGGAATCCTGACTCGCGAGGAGAGTTACACCCGAATCTGCTATCAAAATGAACAGGAGGAACTATAATGCACCTTTCTATGAAGTTTAACACAATTGGCGGCAAAGCAATCTTCACCGCCCATGACAAACCTGCTTGCGAGATTACGTGCGATTTCGCTGATGATTCTGCGCTTGATGTCAAACTGTGGTACGATTTTCACGCCGATCCGCTGACCCTCACCGCATCCGCCGCCGCGGGCGATGAGATCGTGCTGAATATCCGTCCCTACCGCATCGAGCTGTACGTGAACGGCGCGCTCTGTGATGAGGAATGGCCCTGCGGTAAGGCGTGTCTCACACTTGACTGCAAAGCGGAAGGTGATTTCATCCCTACGCTCACCGAGATCGCTCCTGAAGTGATCGCTGAACTGCCGTATTACACGCGCCGTGGTATCTCCACCGCTGACATTCGCATTCCCGGTGTCAACATCGGCGATTGCATCCCCTATTCCGACGAAGTGGACACCGACGGAAACTATCACCTGTTTTACCTCTACGATCGCCACCATCACGGCTCCAAATGGGGATTTGGCGCACACCAGTGGGCACACGTCTCCACCACCGACTTCCAAACCTGGGACGAGCATCCCATGGCGGTGGGTATCACCGAGGATTGGGAAGGCTCCATCTGTACCGGGTCGATCTGTAAAGCCGCCGACGCCGACGAGTGGTACGCTTGGTACGCCGTGCGGATGTGCGACCGCTCTCCCGCGCGGATAACCTATGCAAGGTCGAAGGATCGGGTACATTTTGAAAAATGCGGTGCGTATTTCCATCTCCCCGCAGGCTATGAGCCCACCTCTGCCCGTGACCCGATGGTGTTCTACATGGACGGACAGTACCATATGTTCGTCACCACCAGCCGTCTCTCCGACGGTAGCGGCTGTCTGGCGCATCTGGTAAATGATCGGATGGCAATCGACGGCTGGCAGGATGCAGGCACTACGATGGCGTGGATCGAGCATTGCGAAGACGATGATCCCTCCCGCTATTGGCAGCCCGAGTGTCCCGATCATTTCAAAATGGGCGAGTATTATTATCTTGTTTTCGGCATCGGCGGCAGAGGACACTATTGTTATTCGAAAAATCCCTATGGCGATTGGATTTTCCCCGAAAATGGCACAATCCCCTGCGGAAACGTGCCTAAATCTGCCACCATCCCCGGTACGGGACGGCGCATTTTTGCAGGATTCATTCTCGAGGGCGGCTACGGCGGCAGACTTTGTGCCGTGGAAGCGGTCCAAAATCCGGACGGCACGCTGCAATTTGAAGATATTCCGCTGTAATTAATCACAAAGGGGGAAACTAAGATGAAAAAACGTTTGATGGCACTGTTATTATCGGCAATTACGGTTTTATCGGCGACGCCGCTGTCGGTGTTGGCCGCCGAAAGCAGTTGGAATACCAACTTGGAGGGGCTTACGTCTGCTTCCAATAAGCCTGCCCGAATTACTTACAGCGAGAAGGGCGTTTCCCTTACCCGCATCAACGAAAATGACGGTCTTGCCATCAGTAAGACCAAGACCGCAGGAAATTTCATTTTGGAGAGCGACGTTTCCTTTGCCGCAGGCAATGTGGCGAATCTGATCTTCGGCGCGGAACAAAGCACCACGACGGAGAATTCCTTTATCTTCAAGCTGGATCGGAATAATCGCGGCGAAACGAAGATTTTCTGCTTCAGCAGTTCCAGAGGTTTTCCTACTATTGCTACCAATAACGGTAACGCTTTTCCCATGAATCAGAGCGACTACCATATGAAGGCGGTAGTACTGGATGGTACCTGCGCCGTGTATGTGAATGAGATCTTAGTCTGCTCCACGAAACTGCCCGATTATTACGAAGACGGCTATCTGGGAATCGGAGCTGCGGAGGGAAGTACCGTGATCTTCCAGAACACTACTTATACCGATCTCGGTCAGCAGAAACTGGCGAAAATTACCGATATTCAGGTGGAGGGAAGTACCCTCACGCCTGCATACACCGAGGAGGTTACCGCTTACGGTGTGCTGGCAGTCCCCAACGAGACCGACTCGGCGAAGATCACAGTCACCCTGTCCGAGGGGGCGGGAACTCTCACCGTAGGAGGGAAATCTGCAGAGAGTGGAGTCCCTGTAAAGGTTCCGCTGAATATTGGTAAAAATATCATTCCCATCCTTCTTACCGACAACGCTTCGGGAATCGGCATTCCCGTTACCGTTTCCATCACCCGAAAAGCTTCAGACTGCGACTACCGTACGGAGGAGTATCGGGATCAGTACCACTTCTCACCGCTGGAGGGGTGGCTCAATGATCCCAACGGCCTGATCTATTTGAACGGTCAGTGGCATCTGTTCTATCAGTATATCCCGCTGACCACCGCCCATTCCGATGAGCAGAAGCATTGGGGGCACGCTGTATCCGACGATCTGGTATACTGGCAGGATCTTCCCGTCGCGCTGGCTCCGGACAAAGAACTTGGATCCATCTGGTCGGGTAGTGCGGTGGATGACCCCGAAAACAAGTCCGGGCTCTTCCCGAGCAAGAGTGAGAACAATCTGCTGGCATTTTTCACCCATCGTGCCGACAACGGCGTACAGGTGCAGAGCGTCGCCTACTCTTCCGACGGCGGTATCACTTGGACAAAGTATGCAAACAATCCTGTTCTGTCAACTGCCGATGACCCGTTGGGCGATGGTGCATTCCGCGATCCCAATGTCTTTTGGTGTGAGCAGCTCAATACCTATCTGATGGTAGTGGCAGGCGGTCCTCTGAGGATCTACTCGTCTGACGATCTGATCCATTGGACTTTTGAAAGCGGATATGACAATGCTCATCCTCAATACCGCCCCAACGGAGTGAATGCCATCTATTCCGAGTGTCCCGATCTATTCCCGGTGACTGTAGAAGGCGATGATACGGTCAAGTGGATCTACACCGGTGCCGGCGACTGGTATTTGATCGGTGATCTGAAGAAGGTGGACGGACGGATCAGTTTCATTCCCGACAGTAACGACCGTTATCCGCTGGAATTCGGTCACGATGCCTATGCCGGTGTGACCTTTAAAAACGGTCCTGACGGGCGGGTCGTAATGGTGAGCTGGATGGCAAACGGAGGCTATGCACACAGTATGCCCACCGATCCTTGGAACGGTACCTTTACCCTCTGCTACGAACTGACGCTGAAAAAGACCGGCAAGGGACTTCGTCTCTTCCTGAATCCCGTGAAAGAGTACGAATCGCTCCGCGGTGAGCCTTTGGCGGAGATGAAAGACGTTGTGATCGCGGAGGGAGGCGAAAATTTGCTGGCAGGGTGCAGAAGTGATCAATTTGAATTGATCACCCATCTGAAGCCCGAAAACGGTGTTACGGAGGTCGGATTCAAACTATTGCAGGGTACTCAATATGAAATGGCAGTGAAATACAATCCCAAGACCTCGCTTCTGACGCTGGACAGAGGAAATGTTTCCAATGTCAAACCCGGTTCCTACGCAAGCAGTACCATCTCTTCCTATGTCGTCACCAAAAACGCCGACGGTTCGGTGGATCTGCGAATTTTCGTGGATTGGAATTCTATCGAGGTCGTCGTAGGGAATGGCGAGATCTACGCGGCAGAGCTGATTTTCCCCGACTATGCAAGCATCGGAATGGAGGTCTACTCCAAGGGTGGAAATACCACGGCAGACATCACCGTTTATCCGCTTAATAGCATCTGGCGAGATACGGAATCCGCCCAAATCACCGACGTTCTGTTGGATGTAGAAGATGGTGCGATCCTCGCCGTAGGCGAAACCTATACCATTCACTCCAGAGTAAAGAACCGTTGTGCCGATCAATCCGTCACCTTTGCGGTCGACAGTGTCGACGGTGCGGTGGATATTCTTGACCGGGATGTAGAATCAATTACGCTGAAGGTGGTGAAGAAGGGCAAATTCAGTGTCAGTGCTACCACTCGGGACGGCAGCAAGACGGTGAAGGTAACCCTTTCTGCAGGAGAAAACACCTTCCAAACCAACCTCACCGATTGGATGACCTCCGGAAACGGTTCTTGGTCGATCGTAGCAGACGGCTATCAGGGCATCACCGGAAACGATGGCTTTGCAATCGGCAGTGAAGTATTCGATGGTGACTTCAAATTAGAACTGGACGTAAAGATGTTCTCAGGTACTGCGTTTGGCATCATCTTCTGCTCCACTGATGATCCGGGAAGCGGATCCTATATGGTCAACTTTGACCTGGCTGATTCCGTCCACGGTCAAAAATTCCGCTTTACCGAGTTCCCCTATCGGGGGAATCGCAGTAATAACGCAGAAAAACTCTTTGCGGACAGCGTTACTCCCGAACTGGGCAAGACTCATCACATTGAGGTCATTTTCAAGGGCGGCAAGCTCACCTACATCTTTGACGGTGTAACGATATTGGATCAGGTTTCCGATCAAGATCGCGGTGTTTCCTTCAACGGCGGTCACATCGGCGTGATGGGTTTCAATAGCACGTTTGTGGTCAATAACGTTTACGTTACTCCTCTCGACGAATCGAACACGCCCGGAGGCGATCCTATGGAGAATCCGGTTGATCCTCCCACTACCGATGAATCCACTAAGGATCCTTCAGGCTCTGTAAACCCGCCCGCAGACGGTGGCGACAGCGACAGCATTGGCATCCTCCTTGCCACCGCATTGGCTGCATTGGCAGTAGCGGCAGCAACCGTCTTCCTGATCGTGAAGCGAAAGCGAAAGTAAACGTTTCGTTATTGGAGTAATTATGAAGTATTATTACAGCTTCCCCATTTCGGCACAATAGTATAATGATAGGTTTCTGTATGCGATTTGCGGAAACCTCCGAAAATCACTAAGCTATTGACAAAAGACGCAAAATGCGGCAGAATGGTGTCAAAGACAGTCAGGGGCTACAGAGTGATGAAACAGACCAACCTGTTTGCGCTGATTTTTCCTGCGGTAATGATTGGATTTATTGTTTTAGCTCTCACAAACAGTATCCTATTATGGCTTTGGTCGATTGTCGCCACGACCGTCGTGATTGGAATTTTTGCGATACTCATCCGGTCAATTCGAGGTCACGCGAAAAAGTAACGGAACTTCTCCGCGACTGACTTTGATTGGAAAAATGGTATAGTGCGATGGACAAAGGAACTCTCCCCACCCCATTTTCCCCCCAAAAAACACCTCCGAATGCAGATGCTTTTGGAGGGTGTATGATAAAAAACTCACACCTCCAATGTATGATGTCCTTAAGGGAGATTATGCAAAACCGAATGGGATAACAGAAAATAGGCTGCAAAACGCCTATAATACAAAACCATCGTTCTGAAATTTCGAACGATGGTTTTGTTTATCCGGTGTCTTTAAATGTGGAAATAACCCACGGTTCTACCGAGAAAAAAGTAATGAGATAAAAAGTACCGTCCACAGCAAGTATAGGTGCTTTCATCCGTAACAAACATTTTTGTCTCTCCGTTTTTTGCAAGCATATACAGAAATACTGACTCGTGGTATTTCACAAAATCCGCCAAGCCGCTGGTTGCTTAAAACACATTTTTTCAAGTAACACATCTAGAATAAAGTGAACAGTACAACGGCCACGCCCAAACTTGAAGTTGAAACAGCGGAAGTGTTCTTGATTTCGAGTCATACTTTTAACGGCGGCGAAGTGCATTTTTGCACCGAGTCTGCACAGTATACCAATCCCGAAAACAGACTTGTTCTTCCTGTTGCTGTAGGTCTGCGACGGTGTTGGCGAAGTTCCTGAGCTCTCATCCATTGTTCTTCGGATATGATCGGCTCCTGCATAACCGAACAACTCAAAGCCGAAAATCAAATGCTGTGGATGCATCAAATGAACAATATCCATAATCG
>JBJDZI010000060.1:0-2677 GCA_051867925.1 Eubacteriales bacterium | reverse complement strand
CCGCCCTTTTATAGAAGTTCTTGGAGGTGTCGGAACCTTCTTTCAAGAAGGTTCCGACTGGGGTTTGGGGCGAAGCCCCAAACGTCTCCCCTGATAGCTTCCGCGTCGGTAGAGTTCTTTGTCGATCTCGTTCATGACGACGAATTTTTTGCGGCTCCAGAGGGGGGCGAGGAGCAGGTCGGGGGGGCCGTCGCCGGTGATGCGCTCCACCACAGTCTCCGGCGGAAAAAGCTCCAGCGTATCGCAGACCACCTGCACATAATCGGCAAGCTCCATGGGAACATACTCGCCCCGCTCCCACATTCCCGCCAGAGCGGTGTCCCGCAGAACGTGGAGCAGATGGAGTTTTACCGCAAAGGGGCGCAGATTCGCCACCTCTCGCGCGGTGTCCAGCATATCCTCGCGGGACTCCCCGGGCAGACCTTCGATCAGATGAATACAAACGTCAATGCCGTCCAGCAAATGATAGCCCCTCAGAAATTCCGCGAAGGTGTGACAGCGATTGATCAGCCCCGCCGTGCGATCGTTTGCGGTTTGCAACCCCAGTTCCACCGTCAGACGGGTGCGGGCGGCAAATTCGCGGAGCAGATCGGCAACGGCGGGAGAGATACAATCGGCTCGGGTGGCGATTGCCAGCCCCACCACGCCCGGCAGGGCAAGCGCCTCCTCCCACAGGGCGCGGAGCGTCTTCACGGGTGCGTAAGTGTTGGTGTGGGCTTGAAAATAGGGGACATAGCCCACCGGTTTCCATTTGCCGGACAGGGCAGCAACGCCTGCGGCAAACTGCTCTGTGACACTGAGGGTGGATGTAGGGGCAAAATCGCCGCTCCCGCGGGAGGAGCAATAGATACAGCCGCCCGTGCCGCGGGTACCGTCTAAATTTGGGCAGGTCAGCCCCACATCCAGCGGGATTTTGGCGACTTTCCCGCCGTAAGTGTGGCGAAGATAGTAGTCGTAGGTATGGAAGCGGCGGTTGGTGTCAGAGTAAGGAAAGGGATTTTGGTCGGCTTGCGTAGGTTTGTTCATAAATGCTCCGCTTAGTAGGATTTGAGGTTATTGTAGCACAAGTTTGGGAGAATTGTCAAGGGAAAACGAAAATGCGGGCGACTTTCCGGTCAAGTTCCGCTATCCCAACCTCGTCTGTGAAATCGTCGGCGATGTACACCCTTCCCTGCCACGCTATCGGATCAACAAGAAAAAAGAAATCCCCGAAAGCGCGGGCTTTCGGGGGAGGGAATCAGCTGATGTCAGGCAAAACGATTTCGACCGGCTGAAATTCAATCGTGTACTTGAAAGTTGCTGCCTCGACTATATTCATTATTACCGTAAGCTCATATTTCGCATTCGCAGGGTCAACTATGATTTCAGCAGAAATCAAGCTACCGACTCCCTCGCCGGATGCCGCTATCGCTTCATCGGTCATGGTATAGGTGTTTTCCGCCATGGTATAGCTGTCATTTGCAAACAAAAGATCAATATGACGAAATTCTGCTATGCCTATAATAGCCATCTCTCCGATAGTAGTGAAAGGCAGTTCAGCTTCGTCCCACGATTGACTCTGCCAAGATCCATCCTCACTCTCCTTATAGCAGATCATTCGGTTTGCCCAATCTACAAACATTTCCCCATAATAGTTTTCAGATTCAGCTATATAACAGATATAATTCTTGTTTGCTTTTATAACGCCCTTATCTCCATCATCATCCTCCTCGATCACATATCCTTCGGCTGATAACAATGCCTGATACAATTGCTCGGGCGTCAGTCCGATATAAGCAGAACTATCCCATTCCGAGTCATCTTTCATTGCACCGTCCTGCGTTGTGTCTGCCGGATTTGTGGTTTGCTCAACCGTCTCCTCATCACAACCGACCAGCGCAGTACCGATGAGCATTCCGGCAAGGAGCATTGCCGTGATTTTTCCAATTGATTTTTTCATTTTTGTTTCCTCCAAAACATAATGCTATAACCGCATGGTTATATTTTATCTGTATTATACACCGTTCATGTTAAAATGTCAATACCAAACAGTTATAATTAAGAGGAAAATTTATGGATAATTATTACCCCAGACTCAGGGATCTTCGGGAGGATCACGATCTGTCCCAGAAATCGGTAGCGGAATATCTGCAAATGAAACAGCCTCAATACAACCGTTACGAGCGGGGGCTGAGGGACGTCCCCACCGACGTGCTGATCCGCCTTTCCCGGCTCTATCACACCTCCGTGGATTATCTTTTGGGGTTGACCGATGAATTAAAACCGTATCCGTAAGCAAAAGGCAGTCGCAAATGCGACTGCCTCAGAGTGTCGAAAAAGTCTTTCAGAAAATCGAGAGGAGGGCGAAACCATCTCAAACGCCGAAGTTTTCGCCCTCCTCTCGAGCTCTCCACCCACTTCCTTGGCTGACGGCTTTCTAAATTTAAGTTTATCGACAAACTGAGGCAGTCGCAAATGCGACTGCCTTTTGTGGATTCATCGGACTACCGATGCGTTTTTCACCCGATCCTCAGATGCAGGAGCGTTTTTTTCTGACGATCACCACGCCTGCCAATGCGACGATGGCGACTGCCACGGCGATCACTGCCACATCGCCGGTGGGAGGTGTTTCGGGAGGATTTACGGGAGGGTCTTCGGGCTTGGTTTCTTCCACCAAGGTGAACTCGGCGTAGTCGAA
>JBJDZI010000059.1:0-2681 GCA_051867925.1 Eubacteriales bacterium | reverse complement strand
ACAGCTACGAAAAACTTTGGCGTATGAGATGGTTTTCCCCTTCCTCCAGTATTCTTGTATACTTTTTCGACATACTGAGGGCGGCAAATACTTGCCGCCCACAATTATTGGAATAGATATATCGGAGCCAAGAGCCATGGAAAAGGGGGAAGAGCCCGATGAGGAAAGTTGCAACCGCGTTGCGGTTGCTATGAAAAACTTTGGTGCTTCCCTCCTCTCGAAAACGAAGGATTAGCACAAATAAACCCTCTGTCGGTGCGCTATGGGCTTCCGCGCGTGGGACTCACCATTTCCTCGATGCGACAGTTTTGACCGTATACAAAAACCGCCCGGCAAGTATTTGCCGGGCTTCACAAAAGTTCTTGGAGGTTTGGAACCTTCTGTCAAGAAGGCTCCAAGAAAAAGGCGGCAAATACTTGCCGCCCATACCGAGAGCCGCCGACGCTTCGCCCGCTTACGCCATCTGCTCGGCGAGCGCACGACCGCCTAAAATGTGGAAGTGCAGGTGGGGAACCGACTGACAAGCGTCTGCGCCGCAGTTGGAGATCACGCGGTAGCCGTTTTGCAGACCTGCGGACTTGGCGATCTCGGGGATCTTTTCAAAAATGCGGGCAACCACAGCGCTGTTTTCGGCAGTCACACCGTCCACGGAAGGAATATGCACCTTCGGAATCACCAAAATGTGGACAGGAGCTTGAGGATTGATGTCGTGGAACGCCAGGATCTGCCCGTCCTCATAAGCCTTGTTCGAGGGGATCTCACCGGCAACGATTTTACAAAAAAGACAGTTCATAGAAATAGCCTCCAAATATTGTTACTGATAGTTTACCACAAATTCGCACAAATTGCAAGAGGGATATGCGAAAAGTCTCTTGAAAGCGCAAAAACCTATGAATTTTTAGAAAATATTTCGCAACGCGGATTGACAGATGCCGCGAAATATGCTACAATATCCTTGTTAACAAATCGAAAGGAATGAATATACGCATGAAAATCACAAAAGATTCTGTTATCGGCGATGTGTTGGACTTTGACATCGGTACCGCTGAATATTTCTTTGAAATCGGAATGCATTGTCTCGGCTGTCCCGCCTCCCGCGGCGAAAGCATCGAAGCCGCTTGCATGGTTCACGGCACCGACGTGGACGAATTGGTGGAAAAGCTGAACAAGTACCTTGAATCCAAGGGCTCCAATGACTGACCAACAGGCGGACCGCACGGTTCGCCTGCCTTTGCGCTCCGAGATGACACCGCGACTGCTGACTGCCGCATCCTTCGTCCGCCAGGGGGCAACAGTAGCCGATGTGGGAACCGATCACGCCTACCTACCCATCTATCTGGTGTCTGCGGGCATTGCGGACCTGGCGGTTGCATCAGACATCAACCAAGGACCGCTGACCCGTGCTGAGGCAAACGTCCGCAGATTCGGGCTGACCGATCGCATCGCCCTTCGTCTGACCCCCGGACTTGTGGGGATCGAAGCCTTCTCTCCCACAGACATTCTCATCTGCGGCATGGGCGGGGAATTGATCGCCTCGATTTTAGAGGTGGCAACATTTGTCCGCGATCCTGCGGTCCGACTGATCCTCCAGCCCATGACGTCGGCGAGAGAGTTGCGCCTTTGGCTTGCGGCAAACGGATTTGCCGTAACCGAGGAGCGTTTTGCCGCTGAAAAAGAGAAACTGTATGTGGTTTTGTGCGCGTCCTATTGCGGCAAACCCTATGTGCTCTCGGACGTTGACAGTTATGCAGGTTTGGGGAGCGCGCATCCTCTTTACGGTGAATGGCTGAGACGGCAGATTGCGTCTCTGCAAAAGCAAGTAAACGGACTTTTACGCGCGGGCAGAGAAGATCCCCTGCTGAATACATTGATCGCCTGCCTGCAAGAGCGGCTGGATGCCCACGAAAGGAGCCTCTTATGACGGTAAAAGAGTTCTATCAACTGCTGGAGCGTCGGATTCCCGTCGCGCTGTCCTGCCCATGGGATAACGACGGACTGATGTGTTCCGGTAACCTTAACGCGCCCGTGATGCGTATCCTGTTGACGCTGGATGTCAGCGAAGCGGCGGTGGATCACGCCATTGCAGAGGGGTGCGATCTGATCATCTCCCATCACCCCCTGATCTTCCGTCCGCTTACTTCGGTCACGGAAGAGAATTTTACCGCCCGTAAAGTGCTGAAATGTCTGCAAAACGGCATTTCGGTTTTCTCCTTCCATACCCGTCTCGACATCGTAGAAGGCGGTGTCAACGACCGATTGGCAAAGGTGCTGGGGCTTGCCGACATAAAGCCCTTCGGGGATGAGGAAACACCCACCATCGGGCGGATCGGAACCGTGGAGCCCACTACGGTGGAAGCCTTTGCCGGGTTGGTCAAAGACAGACTCGGCACTCCTGCTCTGCAGACCGTAGAGCAGGGCAGAGCAGTTTGCCGCGTTGCACTGGTAGGCGGCGACGGCAAGGAGTTTTTAAGACCCGCCATCCGCGCGGGTGCAGACCTCTATCTGACCGGCACCATTTCCTACAACAGCATGGTCGATGCCGCTGATCTGGGAATGCAGGTCATCGAGGCAGGACATTTCTTTACCGAAAATCCTGTGCTGAATGTGCTGGAGGCTCTGACAGCAGAGTATCACCCGGATGCTGAGATCCGCAAATTTCACAGCGATCCCGTTACACACCG
>JBJDZI010000058.1:0-13555 GCA_051867925.1 Eubacteriales bacterium | reverse complement strand
CGTCAAGCTGCTTGTTGTGTTCTTTTTGAAGTTCCTTGCGTATAACTTTTGCGAGAGTTTCGATATTCACCGACATTGGATCAACCGTTTCTGCCGGTTTTTTGAAAAGGAGTCCACCGTCAACAACTTGTACACTGATATGGTCAAGCTCATTGTGCCTCAAAATATCGCTGAAGAGAAAGCTGCCATTGCTGCGGCTACAGTAACTTGGATGAGAATCGGGGTCAAGATATGCCTGATACTCCTCTGGGATGATAAAACTCATGATTTTTTTGGCTGCAAAAGCAGTATTCGGCACGGATATGATAAATCCATTCTCAGGAATATTGATCTTCTTATTATCACGATGTAAGTGTTTGTAAATAATCGTGCTTTGTTCATTAAAAAGCTCATAATTATCACGGATATATCCGGGGCGCACATTCGGTATGAACACTATGCCTGTAATTTTGTGTTCTCTGTCAATTGCAAAGGTAATATTGTCTGTGACATTCTCTTCGGATTCAGGATAAGTGCTGTAAATTTTGACTTCATTCTCTTCAATCTTCAGCGTTGAAAACTTTTCTTCGACAGTGTATCCCAAAAGATCATCCGTTGTCGTTCCGAAAAATTTTGCGATTGCAACCAGTGTCTCAAGATCGGGAAGACTTTCATTTCTTTCCCATTTTGATATATTCTGAAAAGAAAACCCCAGTTCTTCTGCCAACTCTTTCTGCGAAACCGAACGAGCGTTTCGTAAAGCTTTAAGATTTTCACCAAATGTCATATTGTCAGCCTCCTTTTATTTCTTCGAATCAATTATATCATCCATATGTTAAATTGTAAATAGCGGCTTTTGAGAAAGACTCTACTCGTAGTTGAATTGGGGCATATATATTTGAATACGGCAGTTAGTTTCTCATATTGCTTTTTCTATATGAAAACTATACACACATTGTAAAATGAAGTTGCAATCGTCAGTTTACAACGCGCGTTTTTGATTCTTCGTTTTTTTCTAAAAAGGCTCCCGTTTGGATGCCGTATGTATATTCGTGTACCAAGCCGTACCTACGCAATAATGAAACGTACCTGTTTCGTGCCTACAATTCTACTTTGCGCTGATTTATGTCAAAACATCTTATTTTCAAAACAAAAACCGAGGTTTTCACCTCGGTTCTTGCTATGGCGGAGAAAGAGAGATTCGAACTCTCGCGCCGGTTTCCCGACCTACACCCTTAGCAGGGGCGCCTCTTCACCTACTTGAGTACTTCTCCGTAGCCGCGGATATATTATAGCACATTCGATCTTGCTTTGCAACAGAAAAATTGTAAACTATTTGTGAACGAGCGTGCAAGACAAGCAAATAACCGACGCGCGGCAAAAACCGCGCGTCGGTGTGCTTCTTTTCGTGATCTTATTCCCGGCAAAGTCCCAGCCCGCGGATGACGTTGCAGATGCCGTCCACCGCTTTGCGGCAGGTTTCCTCTGTCTCGGCTTCCGCCATCACGCGGATCAGCGGCTCGGTACCGCTCTTGCGAAGCAATACCCTTCCGCTTCCGGCAAGGGATGCCTGTGCATCCGCTACTGCCGCCAGCACTTCGGGACGGTTCATCACCGCATCCTTATCGTCTACCCGAAGATTCATCAGCACCTGCGGGTACATCTTCATGGGTTCTGCCAGCTTTGCCAGCGTGGTCTTTGCCTCGATGACTGCTTCCATCAGCATGATGGAGGTCAAAATACCATCTCCCGTGGTAGCGTATTTGCGCAAGATGATGTGTCCCGACTGCTCGCCGCCAATCATATGACCGTTCTGCACCATATTCTCGTAAACATAGCGGTCACCCACCTTGGTGGTCTCATAGCCGACTCCCAATTCATCAAGGGCTTTGAACAGTCCCATATTGCTCATGACGGTGGCAACCACTTTTCCGGTCAGCGTGCCTGTTGCCATCGCATTGTGTGCGAAAATATAGAGAATGTGGTCGCCGTTGACTTCGTTGCCGTTCTCGTCTACCGCAAGGCAACGGTCAGCATCGCCGTCATAGGCAAAGCCCATGTCCAGCCCCTTTTCCACCACAAACTGCTTCAGCCCCTCCAGATGCGTGGAGCCTGCATTTTGATTGATGTTCAGACCGTCGGGATCTGCGTTGATGACATAAGTCTTGGCACCCAGCGCATCAAAGACCGCCTTAGCGATAGACCAAGCGGAGCCGTTGGCGCAGTCCAGACCAACCCGTTTGCCCTTGAAAGAGCGACTTGCCAGCGAGATCAGATAGCCGATGTAGCGGTTGCGCCCTGCGGAATAGTCCACGATGCGCCCCACCTCTGCGCCGGTAGCAAAGGGCAGATCTTCCGTCAGCCCCAGCGCGGTAAAGTCGCCGTCGATATAAGCCTCTATCAAACGGATGGTCTCGTCATCCATCTTCTCGCCCTGCCCGTTCACCAACTTGATGCCGTTGTCGTAGAAGGGATTGTGGGAGGCAGAAATCATAATGCCGCAGTCGAAATCGTCACGGGCAGTCACGAAGGAAACGCTGGGCGTGGTGGTGACATGGAGCATATAGGCGTCAGCACCCGACGCGGTCAGTCCCGCCACGATGGAATACTCGAACATATAACTGGACAGGCGCGTGTCCTTGCCGATGACCAAGCGAGGCTTGTGACCTGCAGGCGCACCGGACAGCTTGGAAGCGTAGTACCAGCCTAAAAAACGCCCGATCTGATAGGCGTGTACAGAAGTCAGAACGCGGTTCACTTCACCTCTGAAGCCGTCTGTTCCGAAATATTTACCCATGATGGTTCCTCCCGATCCTTCATACGCGGGAACGCCCGCGCGATAGTAATTTATATTATTATAGCATTATTTGAAAAAAAGTCAACCGTATCACTAATTGTTCACAAAGCGGTTACAATTGGGACATATCCCAATGCAGATCATTTGCTATACTGAAAGCAGAATCTTTTTCATCCATTCCGTGGGGTTCGGCGGTACGCCGCTCCTGCGGTTACATGACTTTTCATTCCATTTTCCAAAGGAGATCAATCATATGTGCGGAATCGTAGGTTACATCGGCGAAGAGCAAGCCGCTTCCATCCTGCTCTCCGGGCTGTCCAAACTGGAGTACCGAGGCTATGACTCGGCAGGCGTGGCGGTCAACAACGGCAGTACCCTGATCGAAGTGGTCAAAGCCAAGGGGCGGCTCTCCAATCTGTCGGCAATGATCGACGAAGGGCGGGCACTGCCCGGAACCTGCGGCATCGGACACACCCGCTGGGCAACCCACGGAGAACCCTCTGCCGTCAATGCACACCCCCATATCGGCGGCGACCGTCGGGTGGTGGTGGTTCACAACGGCATTATCGAAAACTACCGTGAACTGAAGGAAATGCTGCAAAAGCGGGGCTATGTTTTCCGTTCCCAAACCGACACCGAAGTGGTGGCACAACTTCTGGACGCCTATTATACCGGCGATCCCCTTGCCGCCATCAAAGAGGTGATGCTCCGTGTGGTGGGATCTTACGCACTGGGCATTCTCTTTGCCGACCGTCCCGACGAGATGTACGCCATCCGCAAGGACAGCCCGCTGATCGTGGGCACCAGAGCCAGCGCGGGGCATCCCGACGAGCAGGAATGCTTCATCGCCTCCGATGTGCCCGCCATCCTGCAATATACCCGCGACGTGTATTATATCGAGCCGTTTGAGGTGGCACTCCTCACCCGCCGTGGCGCGCGCTTCTTCAACATCGACGGCGAAGCCATCGAAAAGGAACTCCATCACGTCAGTTGGGATGCGGCGGCGGCTGAAAAAGGCGGCTGGCAGCACTTTATGATGAAGGAGATCCACGAACAGCCCAAAGCCGTCCAGGACACCATCTCTCCCCGCATTGTAAACGGTGCGGTGGATCTGTCTGACGCGGGCATCCCCGACGATCTGCTGAAAAATCTCACCCGCCTCTATGTGGCAGCCTGTGGATCTGCTTATCACACCGGCGTGGTGGGGCGCTATGTCATTGAGTCTCTCTGCCGTCTGCCGGTAGAGGTGGAGGTTGCCTCCGAATTTCGTTACCGCGATCCCGTTTTGGTGGATGGCTCTGCGCTGGTGATCGTCAGCCAGTCGGGCGAGACCGCCGACTCGCTGGCAGCTCTGCGGTTGGCAAAGGCGCGGGGCATTCCCGTGATCGCCATCGTCAACGTGGTGGGTTCCTCCATCGCCAGAGAAGCGGACTACGTCCTCTACACCTGGGCAGGTCCCGAGATTGCCGTGGCAACCACCAAAGCCTACTCCACCCAGCTTGCGGCGTTCTATCTCCTTGCTCTGCGGATCGCCGCTCTTCGCGAGACCGCCTCTACCGAACGGATCGCCGAGCTGACCGCCGAGCTTCAGACGCTTCCCGACAAAATGGGACGGATCTTGGAGGACAAGGAGCGCATCCAATGGTTTGCCAGCAAATTCTCCAACACCAAAGATACCTTCTTCATCGGGCGCGGCATTGACAACGGCGTGGGAATGGAGGGCAGTCTTAAACTGAAAGAGATTTCCTACATTCATTCCGAATCCTACGCCGCAGGCGAACTGAAGCACGGCACCATCTCGCTGATCGAGGACGGTACGCTGGTGGTGGGCATCGCCACCCAGCCCGCGCTGTTCGGCAAAACGATCAGCAATCTGCAGGAGGTTGCCTCCCGCGGTGCTTACGTCATGGGCATCACCACCTATGGCAACTACTCCATGGAAGACGTGGGACAGTTCACGGTCTATGTGCCGAAGACCGATCCCCTCTTCACCGCCTCGCTGACGGTACTGCCGCTCCAGCTTTTGGCATACTATGTCAGCTGTGCCAAGGGATTGGACGTAGATAAACCCCGCAACCTCGCCAAGAGCGTTACCGTCGAGTAAACTCTCATAAAAAACTCACACCTCTTTTCCGTGATGTTCTTAACGGAGAATTGAGGGCGGTATGTAACCGGAAGGTGGTGAGCCTTTCGGTTACTGCTTTTTTGCGGTTTTTATGCGGTTTGTGCTGTCAGCCGGTTTTGCAATTCTTCAGGTGCCGCCTGTTCGATCAACGGTACGCCGTCCTGTTCCGGCAGACGGAAAGTATAGTAGATCGCAATCGGGTTGCCACAGGTTCGGGAATACTTTATTGGCTTTTCGTAGACTTCAATTCGCCGGATAAACACCCGCAACAGTTCGGGCGTGAGTTTTGGCATCTCCACATATTCCTTCGCTCTTTGTATAAACTCCCGTATGCAGGTCTCCCGCATATCCATTTCGGCAACCTTTTCCGAGATGGATTTCAGTTCCTGCCGTAAGTCTGCCTGCTCCTGCTCATAACCGATTGACATAGCGTCGTACCGTTCCGGTGTTATTCTGCCGCTGACGCGGTCTTCATACAGGCAACGGATAATGTTATCCAATTCTCGGATACGCTTTTCAATCTGCTCTTTTTCACGGGCGGCAGCTTTACAAAACCGCTTTGCTTCGGTTTCGCCGTTCTTTGCTGCCATAGCATAGAATTCATCCGGATTTTCCCTTGCGAACGCCGTAACCGTTTTGAGGTTGTTCAGTACAATACGGTCAAGCACCTGCTCACGGATATAGTGTGCGCTGCAGTCGGTTGTTCTTCTTTGAAATCCTCCGCACTGAAAATTGTTTTCTTCCGATTTTACGGTTTTTCCTCGATGCAGATACAGTCGGGAACCGCATTCGCCGCAGTAGAGATATCCGGCGTATTTGTCTGTTTCACCCTGCACGTCCGGGCGCTTTCGTCCTGCAAAATGCTTTTGCACAAGGTCAAATACTTTTCGGCTTACAATGGCTTCGTGTGTATTTTCAAATATACGCATATTTTCCGGTTTGTTTTTGATCCGCTTTTTCAGCTTATTGGATTTTGAATAGGTTTGGAAGTTCACCGTATCTCCGCAGTAGGTGCGGTTTTCTAAAATCCGTCTGACAGTTGTCTGCGCCCAGTGATACGGCTTGTTAAGGTCAGGAGTTCCGGACCGGCAGCCTGTTTTCTGAAATGCATACACGCCGGGACAGGTGATTTTTTCTTTGCTCAGAGTATCACATATCTTAACTACGCCAAGTCCTGCAGCACTCATATCAAATATCCGTTTTACAACAGGTGCCGCCTGCGGGTCGGGGATATACAATTTCGGATCGTCCGGAGATTTCATATACCCATACGGTACAGTGCTTCCGACTCTTTCACCCCGTTCACCTTTGGCTTTCAAAACAGCTCGTATCTTTTGGCTGGTGTCACGGGCATAAAAATCATTGAAATAATTTTTAATGCCGGAGAAATCGCCGATGCCGTTTTCACTGTCCACGCCGTCATTCACGGCAATGAAGCGCACATCGTATTGCGGAAAAATGATCTCCATCAGCATTCCGGTTTGGAGATAATCTCTGCCGAGCCTTGACTGATCCTTAACGATGACCGTTCCTACCTTGCCGCATTCAATATCCTGCATCATCTGCTTGTAGGCGGGACGATTGAAGTTGGCACCGGAGTATCCGTCATCCACATAAAATTGACAGTTGCGAAAGCCGTGATCGTCTGCGTAGGTCTGCAATATAAGCCGTTGATTGGTTATGGAGTTTGACTCACCCTGCAGCATATCCTCTTGGGACAGACGGCAATAGAGTGCAGTAATCAATAGATTTGTATTTTCGGTTGATTTCATAATTCTTTGTTCCTTTCCGAGCCGTATGCGGCTCTGTAAACCAAACCGAATAGGATACATACACAACATATCACTATCCGGCTTGAAAGTCCAGCAAAATTGCCGAAATATCTTTATCGCTTTTCTCCGTTTATTAGGTAGCGGAGCTTGTCCTGTGCCGCCTCACTTTGACCGCTCACCGGAAAGAAGGCAATCACGGGGTAATGCTGTCCGCCGACCTTTTCAAAATACGTAAGACCGAGTTGCTGTTCGCTGTGCAACTCAATCTTTTTTCTTGTTTTAAGCATTTGCTCGCGGCGTTTGCGCAGTAGGTTAAAATCTAAGTTTTGTTTCATAAAAATTGATCCTTTCGTTACATTCCGCCCATAACGGGGCCGTGATTTTTCTTCCGCTCGGCGGGATAATATTTTGTAGTGCAGTCCTCCACCGGCACGTCCTCGTCGATTATATTACCGAGGTTGCCGACAAGATATGCCGCACCAATTCCAATATCAAGAGTATCGCCGAAGGTATCAGGGATGCCCAAAACATTTTGTCCATATGCTTCTGCATTCTGTCCTCCGCCAAAGAGAGCTTGTTCGAAAAACTCTCGCTCACTCTCCCAACCCGTCTCTCGGTATCGGTAAGGGTCTGTCTTATTGCCGACGACATATCCTTCGCCGCCTTCATCATCGAATCCTGAAATTCCTCGGTCGCCGCTTTGGTCTCCTCGGTGTATTCCGTCAGAATCGCCAACTGCCGATTCATATAATTCGTCATTTCCTCCTTGGTAGCAAGGGTCGGCAAAGTCTCGGTAATTGAATTTAATATCTCGATCTGAGAATTCTGTGCCGAAATCAAAGACCTCCAATTCATCTCGGCCACCGACACGCAGGGGATTACGGTATCCGCCGCGGTCAACTGTTTCTGTGCCTGTGTAATTAATTCTTTTGCAGATTTCCTGCCTGATTTTAAACTCATATTCCATATTCTCCTTTAAAAATTTTTGCAGGTGTAATTTGCTGTCCCGACATAGCTTTCCGTCAGGCGTGGTGTAGGTAATGTTTTTACGGGTGTCCGTCCACTTAACCCCGTATCCCTCCGACTCTAAAAGCCAAATAAAATGTTCTTTTGAAGCGGCGGTCTGCATTGCATTAGAGATAACCGCCTCAAGCTGTATCTTCCAGCTTTGTCCCTTAACAGC
Source organism: Eubacteriales bacterium (assembly GCA_051867925.1). Taxonomy (GTDB): domain Bacteria; phylum Bacillota; class Clostridia; order Oscillospirales; family CAG-272; genus CAKSQF01. Next base: position 5,699 of record JBJDZI010000058.1, on the reverse strand, counting down.
GGAGCGATATTCTCGGTCATTCATCGGCTTGACTCGCTCGGAGCTCGGCTTGGGGTTTACAATCGACAAACCGTATTCGCGGCAGATATTATCCGAGACCTGCATAAGCATTTCAATTTCCCGCTCGGTGATATGAAACTTTTTACCCGTTTCGGAATTTACGCTGTTCATTACAAAATGCGAGTGGATATGGTCACGGTCGCAGTGGGTTGAAACTACAATTTCAAAACCGCAAAACTTTTCGGTCTCCTGTGCAAACCGTAATGCAATTTCGTGGGCAGTTTGCGGTGATATATTTTCATTCACCGAAAAAGACTGCACAAAATGATAATACTGTCTGCCCTCGGTTTTGCCGAATAGCTTTTTGGTGTTATTGAATTCGGTATAGGCGGACTGGGGTGTGCAATTAACACCGGTCACATACTTAACGCCGTCCTCTGTAACTGTTTTCTTATCCTGCATAGTATAGCGCAGGACAAAAAACAAGCCGTCCGAGGTTTGAGATTTCGGACGGTTTATAAAATGAATTATTGCCATTACTGCCTCCTAAGTTTGTCTGCCAGTAAATCGTAAATCTTTTTTAGTTCCTCTTGGGTTGTCGTAAGATTTACGGTTTTAATTTTGCCTTGACGGGATAAAATCAAAAGCTGATTTACATTATTGCCGAGCTTTTTAACCTGTGTGGTAAGTTCATTAAGCCCGTCATAATTTATGACCTCTTTATTTATAGCGCAGAGAATTATATAATCGGTAATGCTCATTCCGGCATCTGCGGCTTTCTTGCGGATCAGAGCATCCAATGTATCGGACACCCTGAAATTAAAGCGTTTTGTTTTCATAAGAATTATCATCTCCAATTTATAATAAAGTGGGTGCAGGGCTTCTGCCCGCCCAAATGCGTTTGGCGTACAGCCAAATGCGATGCTGGTTCTCTCCTAAAGGAGAGAAATAAAATGCGGTAGTTTTTATCGCTTTATAAATAACTCTCAGTGACAAAATTGCGTACGGTTGGCTCAACATTTGCCCTGTGTTGCGTTTTAACCGAGGCGGTCGGGTGTTTTCCCGAACGCTTTTGAACGCTCGACAAAGGGCGCACATTCGTTTAACAGGAACGCAAGTGACGAAAGTGCCGAAAGTTTTCTACACCGAATCTGTTTCGTCACTTACGGCACTTGCGTCACTTTGCACGGCAGAAGAAGGAATATATTTCACCTCCAGCACCCTTATGCCGTTGCTTCGGTGGTCGCGGTAATGCACCCCGAGTTCCTCAAGGTCATACCGCCAGCGGTTCATAAGCTGCTTGAAGCCTTTGACTGTAACCTCACTGTCAGTTGCTGCATTGAACTGCTCAGCGAACTCACTGTTACCGCCTACGTAGGATTTTTGCTCTTTCATAAAATTCACAAGGGATTCCATCTCCGGCGGCAACATCTTTTCGGGCTGTTCACGGCTGTCGGATTTTAATTCCCAAACAAAATCCTTGCTTGAAAACTTCAGTTCCAACTGCCGATACTCAATATCTCTGCCGGTACAGACAAGAGTGGCTAAGCTTTCGCCGCGCTTACTTTTGTCCAGCACGAACACCGAATCGACTGCGCCTATGATTCCTGTAGTGCCTGACAGCTTATTCAGCGGATCGCTGTCGCCCTGCTTGCGAAGATGATGCACCAGCAGAAGAGAAATATTAAGCTCGTCTGCCAACTGCTTCATCTGCCGTATCTCATCATAATCGTTACCGTAAGAGGTATCCGCACCGCTGTTACGCACAATCTGAAAGGTATCGATTGCAACGAACACAGTGTCGGAATGCTCTTTAACGAAGGCGCGGATTTCATCGCAGAGACCTTCGGCAATCGTGTGCGCTGCCGTTGCAAAGAAAGCTTTGGAAGGGACATCGTCTGTGATTAAACACAGTCGTTCCTGCACACGCCTGAGAGTATCCTCTAAGCAAAGATACAGGGTTGTACCTTTGGCGGTCGGCATACTCCACACGCTTTCTCCTTTGGCAATGCGGACGCACAGATCCAGCACCAACCACGATTTGCCGATTTTAGGCGCGCCACCGAGGATTGTTATACCTTGCGGCAGCAGAGTGTCGATACAAAACCTGGTCGGCTCCAGTCTTGTATCCATTAGGGTTTCACCGTCTATAACGGTGAGTTTCGGTTTGTTTTCATCCATCTGAAAACCTCCTTTAAATAAAGTAAGGGCGAGAGTCAAAGTTTTTTGCCTTGACTTTCGCCCTTCTACTTGTATTGTGTAAGAAAAAATGATAAAATAATAATAGTCGTATACAATTTAAAACTATTTGCTGACAATTTATAAACGGAGGTGTTCCCTTGTTCGGATGTATATCCTTTTGTATCGGAGATAAGTGTATTGAGATTAACGGTAAAAAGCTTTCACTCGGCGACCTGACTACCGAGTTTTTAAACCTGCCCAAGGACAAATATGCCGCTATGCGCAAGCAGTTGGAATTAGCGCAGAGCAAGGCAAATAAATATATAAAAAGTAACCAGCTGTCCGATTGGTACTATGCCAACGAGGAGTATATTAAGCTTGATTCTATGATATGTAAGATTCCCTGTCTCGCCCTTTTAAGGGAAGAAACGGATATCTTTGACGAGGCACGACAATTAACAGCGCAGACGTCTATGTTTGAAGACGACGACTGTGAACTCACCGACCATGACCTTGAGGTGCTTAATAAAATTACCGCCTATGAAGATTACCTTGAGCACCCCGAAAATTACGGCGGAACGAATAAAGAATATTACAGAAATACAAAAACGGATAAGGAGTTTTGTGTTACCTCACCTCAACCGCCTATTCCAGAACCTCCGCCCGAAAAGACAAGAGCTTTGCTGATTTTTCCGGGTAACCTTGTTGTTAAATGGAAATATTACAAGGACTACTGCGACGCATACGCACAGGCGCTTTACGATATTGAGTCCTTTAACAACACAATATTTAATTTTATAAAATTCTTTTTATCCTCGACCGAAAAAATGAACGCCAACAGCTATGCCTCGGCGCTCTATGACTTTTTCAATTTTCCCCGCGCAGATAAAATGATTGCAAACCCAATGCGAGGTACGGGTCTGTTTACTGCAAACGACCAAGTTATTATGCGCCATATGCCCAGAGAAACTTTCGAGGGTTCGGGTATATATAAAATCTATCAGTATTATGAGGTGGAGTCGCTGCAGGCACTTCTCAAAATGGATTTTTACAAGGCTTTGGAGACGGGATATATTATCCGCAAATGTGAATACTGCGGCAGATATTTTCTGCTGAAAAAAGGTTATAAAACAAAGTATTGTGATAACCCTGCCCCTGACAAACCCCAGTACACCTGCGCTCAGCTCGGCTATCACCGCAAGGGAATAAAGGAGCTGCAGGCAGACAACCCCAAGGCACAGTCGCTTCGCCGCTGTTATCTGCGTATTGACAAGGATTTGTCCCGAGGAGTAATTACCCGCAAGGAGAAAGAAAAATTATACCGCACGGCACAGGATTTATATTACGACGCAACCGTAAAGTCGGGAACATCTAATGAAGAATTTGAAAAACAGCTTGAATCAAAAAATCTGTATCCGCTGTGTGAGGTGACCCGCAAAGCAAAACCACGCGGCAGACCGAAGTCTGAATAAAACATTTTTAGGGGGTGAGCTTATTACCAACGAGGAATTAATTTTAAAGCTTTATGACGGTGATGAAACCGTTTTGGAAAAGCTTTATAACAAAAATATCGGGTTTATCTACGGCATTGCAAAGGAGGTCGCCGTCAGCTTTAACTGCTATAACAAAAGTCCCGACTATCCGAATAAATTAACGGCCTATTCCAAAGGGATTATGGAAGAACTCAGTAATGAAGGTATGCTTGAATTTTTCTCATGTCTTCGCAGAAAAGAATACGACCCCGAACGGGCAAGGCTCACCACATATCTGCACCCGCGCTTAAAGGGTGCTATATATCGGTGGATGGAAAGTAACCTCGGCGTGCTTTCCCTTGACAGTGAGACAATGGCTCAACTGCGTAAGGTACAGAAGCTATACTTTTTCGACGGCAAGGAGATATCGGAGATTACAGAGGAGCTTGGTATTTCACCTAAAGAGGTTGCTCGGTTTATAGGTTATAACACGCATACATTATCCGTTTATGACCTTGTTCCTTTCGAGGACGGTGAGCCGTATGATCCTTTCGAGTATCTGATGCCGGACAGGCTCACCGTATCTACGGATAAAATTGCTTATCACAACATCTGCCTTGAGCTTTTAAAGGAGTTGTTCGAGGAGCTTCCCAAAAAGGACAGGGAAATTCTCGGTCATTCTTACGCACTTTTCGGTTATAAACGCAAAGATCTTGACAAGCTCTGTCTTGAAAATATGATGACGGCGGACGGTATTGTCAAAGCCCGTAAAGCGGCAATTAAAAAAATGCAGGAAAACTATCCCGACAGCAAGCTAAGGTTATGGAAAAAGGTTTACCGCACGGTAATACGCGAGGCTGAACGGTATCACGAATAAAATTTCCTGTACAATCGAACAGAAATAGTTTATCGACCCGTAGGTCATTTCAGATAAAACAAACGCCTACAAAGACAAAATGAGAAAATACCCACTGGATGTTGTGGCGAGATTTTGTGTCTGACCACCACATCCGGTGGGTATTCTTATACTTGTTTCTATTTGATTTTAACCGCTTGCCATTTGCTTTGGTTACGTCTACGGTGATGTAGGAATATTCGGAAGTGCCCACATACGACCAACGTCCTTTGCTGTTTCTGAAACCGTTAGCTAAGGAGTAGACATTCTTATCGGCAGTGCCATCCCTATTTTCTTTGTCAATGGCCACACGCACATTGGCGGTGTAGTAGTTTTCTTCTCCTTCTATACCGTACAGCTACTGCGACGCCTTTTAATGTATCATTCTTTATTGATCCTGACATCCTGCCAGTTTTTTGTATTTGTGAGTATTTCCGGATTGTCGCCGATGAGCACTTTTGCGGCTTCTGCATCATCTTTCAGTGTATCCTACTTTTAGTCGTCCCTTAAAATTGTGATTTCTTAGCTTTTTGAATGTTTTTCGGCAAGTCCTATACTATCGTCTATCTGCGAAATTGCACATCTGCATCGCAACTCCATCCGGCATAGTCGTGAATCCATACTTCTCGTAGAAAGAAGCGTTTTTACTCTCCTCCGGCATAACCTCAATGTATAGGTAGTTTTTATACTTCTCTTTCACCATCCTGATCATGTTGCCGGCAATCCCTCGACCATGATATGCCGGATCTACCAGCACATAGTGCATATAAGCAACCAGTTCACTATCATCAATCAACCGCACCAGACCAACAAGGCGTCTCTCATCCCACGCTGTGATGACGGTGGAAGAATGCATTAACGCCTTGTAAAGTCGGGAAGGATATTGTCCGGAAACCCAGCCCACCGATAAAAACAGACTTTGGACCTCGTCTTGTGTGAACTTCTTTTCCTCGGTATATGTAATTCCCATTATGCTTTCCAAAGGCTGTGCAGGTTGCAGTAGGCATAGACAGCCTCGACTTCATCGCCCTCGCAGAGCGCAAAGCAAACCTCCGGTTTGTCGCCGGGATGCAGGACCTTGCGCTGGTTGCCCTGCTTGGTCTGCAAGGAGACCCACTCGATGTAATGCTCCGGGAGCATGGGATGTTCTG
>JBJDZI010000057.1:0-13612 GCA_051867925.1 Eubacteriales bacterium | reverse complement strand
TTTGAGATGGTTTCGCCCTCCTCTCGATTTTCTGAAAGACTTTTTCGACAGACTGCGGGCGGCAAATACTTGCCGCCCGCAGACTGTCGATAAACTATAAATTTAGAGTACCGCCAGCCAAGGAAAGGGGTTGGGAGCCCGAGGAAAGGGGAAAAACCTCGGCGCCCCCGATGGTTTCACCCTCCTCTCGGAAACGAACGATTGAACAAATGATCACTCTGTCGGTGAGTGTTAGGAGCGGTATTTCAGTTGTATTCGCAAAGGCAGCTTATTGCGATAGCCCTCGCTTTTGGTCAGAAGTACCCCCTCCAACTCCCCGCAATAAATCCGCCGTAGCGATCCGTGCCACGGCGGATTTTTGTGATTCAATTGTTAGGGTGACGGGATTCACAGCACGGACCGTGAAATCCCCGCTTTTTCAATAAAGTCCGAACAAACGCAAGAGTTTTTGCCAGAAACTGAGTTTTTCCTCAGCCATCGGCTGGGCATTTTCCACTTGCGCGACTTCTATCGCATCGGTCTGCATCACGAACTGAACTGCATCCACATTGACGTTCTTCTCCGAAACGAAGGAGGTGATCGCCACGTTATTGCCGGTGATGGTGGCGATCATCGAATCAATTTCGGCGCTGACCTGTGCCCCGATGCCATCAGTTCGTTCCACGAAAGCACCGGTGCCGGCTTTGAGCTGACCGATCCCGTCCGACAGACCCTTCACTCCGTCGGTCAGTTCACCGACAGAGGCTTTCAGCGTTCCGACGTTGGTATAGAGGGTATTCATATTGGTTTTCAACGTATCCGCACCGTTGGCGGCATCCCCGACAGCGGCGGTGTACGCCTCCATTCCCGCGCAGAAAAGACTGTAATCATCCAGTTGACCCTTGAGTTCTGCGATGCTTGCGCAGGCAATATTGGCGGTGGCAACGGCGGCGTCGATCTGATCGGTTACCGCTTCGGATCGCATGGTCTCTTCAATATAGCCGTTTCTGATCTGCGTTTTTTGCTCGTCGGTCAAAGACAGCAGAGCGCCTGCTTTGATCTGCGCCTTTTGCTCATCGGTCAGATTGGCAACGGCACTCTCAACAATTTGCGCCTTCTGCTGATCGGTCATTGTGCTGACGGTTTGCGCAATCAGCATCTGCCCTTCTGGCGTTTGCAGATAGGCGATGGCCTCCTCTTGGGTATATCCGTTTGCAACCAGTTGTTCCAAAATTGCCTGTGCCGCAACCTGTGCATACAAGTCATCTGTCCGGGATTGCACATATGCCAAATAAAGGGCATTGGCGTTTTGCTCCACATAACCCGCATAGATCGCATCTGCCTGCGCTTCCACCTGCGCGGTCACTTCCGCAAGTGCCTGATCGTACGCAAGTTGAGAAACGCGGTCGGCATCCAATGTTTGGAGCAGTTCGCTTAATACTGCACTGTAGGTTGCGGGCGTCAGCGTCACGGTCGGCAATCCATTCTCAGACAGTTCCGCGTTCAGAATGGTGGAGGATGCGGCGCAAAGTCCCTCGAAAGCAGCATTTGCACCTTCCAGCAGGGCTTGATTTTGTGCAGTGATGGCAGACAGCCCCTCGGACAGATCGGCAGAACCGCTACTGAGCGCCCCGACTCCGTCATACAACTCTCCGACCTTGTCATCAAGCAGCGTAGTACCGTCATACAGCACCCTCACACCGTCACAAAGCTCGGTCGCTCCATCGTCCAGCGCCTGTACCGCGTCCGTGATCTCGCTGATTTTGCTCCGGATTTCGGCATCGTCAAGCTCAATATCCAGATTCATCTTCAGACCGTTGATGGCAATTCTGCTCATCTCAAAATCAGTGACGGTGGCGCGCACTTCGATGTTCGCGCCCTTGCCGGGAAGGATCGTATAGGTCAGTTGTTTGTTTCTGCCCACGTTGGCGACCGTAGCCCCGTCTGCCTCAATGTTCTTGCACAGTTTGGTATCCAAGGTGATGGAGACCTGCAAAGCATACCCTTCAAAGAAATTGCCGATGCAGTCCGGGTTTTCGGCAATCTGCATGGTGATCTTCAGCTCACCGCTTTTTCCTGCGATCTCCTCGGCGGAGTATTCATTACCGTCCATATAGTAGCGGATGGAGATCTTCCAAGGGATGATATTGCCATCGAGTTTTCCTTCGTAATACAGTTTTCCGGCTTTCGCGTCAATGGTGACTGTTTCATCGGCATAACCGATCCCGTCGGTGGTGGTCATGTTGCGCAGACTTTGATAGGCGCCGTAGTCAATGATCTTGCCGTCTTCATCCAGATCAAAGATATTGACCACGGTGATCTCCTTTACCGAGCCGTCGGCATTCAGATTGATATAGACAACCTCCTCTTTGGGCGTGTTTTCGGGTGCCGCAAACACCGAGAAGGGCAGCAGACTGAGAATCAGCAGAGCGGCAAGGAAGCCTGCTGTAAGTTTTTTGATCTGTTTCATTGGGGGTTCACCTTTCTTTTCTTTTTGTTTGAGATAATCATTCTGTCGAAGAGATAGAGCAGTCCCGGCAGAACAAACAGCACAATGGCAAGCGAGAACAGCGCGCCTCTGCCGACGAATACACCCAGTTGCGCCAGTAGCTGATTGGAGGACATCCATCCCAGAAGGAAACCGACCACGGTCAGCACACTGCCGGAGGTCATAATGGAGACGAACGTATCCGAAATGGTTTGCACGATGGCATCTTTTTTGGCAAGGGTAACGCGGTTTTCTCTGTAACGGTCGGTCAGCAGGATGGCATAGTCCACCGTAGCGCCCAGCTGAACCGAACTGATGATCAGATAAGCCAGATAGTAAATGGGCTGATCCGTAAAGTAGGGAACCGAAAGGTTCAGCCAAATGGCAGTCTCAATGCTCAGAACCAAAATAAAGGGAATGGACAGCGATTTCAGAGTCAGCATCAGAACCACGAACACGGCCCCGATGGCGACCAGATTCACCAGCACCATATCTGCGGTAATGGTTTCCTTCAGATCGTAGGTGCTGACTCCATTACCTGCAAGATAGGTCTGATTGGGATAGTACTTGTCAGCGATGGCGCGGATGTTTTCCACCAGCGAAAAGGTCGTGGCTCCCTCGTAAGGCACGTCTGCCGTAATGACCATACGGCTGTAATGTTCCCCCTCCAGCAGAGAGAGGGTATCCGCGTCCAAATAGGCGTTGGGAATTTCCGCGCCCGCCATATCTACATAGGAAATAATGCTTGTAATTTCGGGAAGGGTGTGCAGCTGATTCGACAATGCGGTTTCGGTGGCGGTGTCGCCTTTGGGTACCAGCAGGACGTAAGTATCGCTTTTGCCGAACACTTCCTCGATGGCAGCGGTGTCCTTGCCGAACTTAGTGTTGTCACCCAAAATCTCGGAAGAGCCGTACAGATAATCGTTTGCATTGGAGCCGAGATAAGCGGGGACGATCAGAATGGCAAAGATGCAGACCATGGGGATGGCGATGTAGCGGATCGCCTTGCCCAGTCCCCGAAATGAGGGGAGAAGGGGACGGTGTTTGGTTTTATCCATCCACTTATAAGTGCAGAGAATCAGCGACGGCATGAAAATAAATGCGGTAATCAAACTGATTACGATACCTTTGGCAAGGGCAAGCCCCAGATCCGCGCCCAATCTGAACTGCATCAGAACCAGCGCAAGAAATCCAATGACGGTGGTCAGACCGCTGGACAGAATGGACGGTGTGGATTTACACAGCGCATCCACCATGGAACTTTTTGCATCGGAGTTCGTATGACGGCATTCCTCAAAGCGGTGCAGGAGAAAAACCAGATAATCCAAAGATACGGCAAGCTGCAAAACGCTTCCCGCGGCGTTGGTGACGAAGGAGATCTCACCGAATATCAGATTGGAGCCGTTGTTCAGCATGATCGCCACGCCGAGTCCTACCAAAACGAGGATGGGTTCTACCCACGAGGTGGTGGTCAGCAAAAGAACCAACAGTACGAACGCCACGGCGATCACCGTGATCTTCAGTATTTCCGAGACGGTGTTGGTCGTTGCATCTGCCGTGGAGATGGCGGAGCCTGTCACGGCGTTTTCCTCTCCGATTAACGAGCGGATGTCCGCGGTGGCGGCAATTTCGTATGCTTCGTCAATGGTCACGGTAAAGAGCGCACAATGATCTTTGTAATAGGCCTCCACCGTGTCTGCATCCGACATGGACAGCGGAACGGTGACGTCCACGGCATCGTCCAGCCAAGTCACCTCGGTGACGCCTTCGACCGATTTTAACTGCCACTTGTATTCCAACGCTTCGGGAATGGTGACGTTTCGGATCATTACGCGGGCGTTGGGAATGCCACCGTCAAATTCCTCCCCCATGACCTCGATGGAAACGGTGGATTTCGTGTGCACGGGCAGATAATCGGTCATATCGTAGTTGACGGCAACCAGCCTGCTGCATAGCAGAGCAAACACGAAAGCCACGGCAAACAGCACGAGGATCAGTTTTCTTTTGTTCACGATAGCGGTGTAAAATCTTCTCACGGACATTCATCCTCCTCTGCGGTGCGGAGCGTTCCCACCATAACATAGTGTCCGCCATGTCCTTGAACATTCAGTTGTAAAGTTTTTTCATTCAGCGTGCCGCTTGCTGTAAAAGAGATCGAACTCATCAGCGTAATCATTTTACCTTTCAGAAAGCAGTTTCCGGCGGCGTCCACCGTCCCTTCAATGGGTTCGGAGTGTCCGAACAGCGAGAGGGTGCCGGACAGGTTGCCGTTTTCGATCTTCGCTTCCAGTTCTCCTTTCTTTTTCCCCAGCGGTGTGCGCAGGGTAATGTCGTAAATACTCATCGTAATCCCTCCTGTGATGGTTTCCCCAGTATATTCCGCCTGCGGAAAAAATTCAACGGTCAAATCACTCGCTTTAGGTGAATTTGGGACAAATCGGGCGATTTGACGGTCAATATGAAATTTTGTACACAAATGTTTACACATTGTCCATTGACTGACGGGGCGGTGAAATGTATAATTAACCACAGAAACGGAGGCGTAGTATGAAACACGAGGTCACAACCTACAACACCAAAAAATTGCTGGCGGAGTCGCTGAAAAAGGCGATGAAAACCAAGCCCTTTTCCAAAATCACCGTCAGCGAGATCATCAGCGATTGCGGCGTGAACCGCAAAACCTTTTACTATCATTTTGAGGATATTTACGCTCTGCTGAAATGGATATTTGAGGAAGAAGCCATCGAGGTGGTCAGGCATTTTGATTTGTTGGTAGACTACGAGGAAGCCATCCGTTTTGTCATGAATTATGTAGATGAGAACGAGTACATCATCAGTTGCGCCTACGACTCCATCGGCAGAGATGAAATGAAACGCTTTTTCTACGCCGATTTTATGGGGGTCGTGACCTCAGTCATCGACGAGGCGGAAGTGAATTTTGATAAGAAGATTGATCCGGATTTCAAGGAATACGTTGCAAAGTTCTACACCGAAGCCATGTCGGGGATGCTGATCGATTGGGTGCAGTCGAAGGACAAAAGCGACAGGGAAAAGACTGTGGGGTATATGACCGCCATCATCGAAATGGCGCTGGACAGCATGAAAGCGCAAAGCAAGTAACCGTTACAAGGATGGGAATCGCGACCATCCTGCTGAAAGAATTTGCCGCATAAATTTTGAAAAAGCAAAAACGCTATGCAAGACCGAGGTCTGCATAGCGTTTTTGGTTCGCATTTGAGGTGTAAGAACCGGGAGCGCGGATTCCCGCACCCGTTCGCTGGCGGTCTGTGTTCCTTTGCAATCCACGATAAAAAACCGGAGGACTTTTCAAAAGTCCTCCGGAAGGGATGATGAAATTATTCCTCAGCACCGCTCTGGAACTTCTGAATCTGCGCTTCCTGCACGTTCTGGGGAGCCTGCTCATAGCGGGCAAACTCGTAGGAGAAGGTGCCTGCGGAGGCGGTCAGAGAGTTCAGCGTAGCGGAGTAGCCGTAGAGTGCGGACATGGGGATCTCGGCGTCGATCTGCTGTTTGCCGTTTCCTGCGGAGTCCAGACCCAGCACTCTTGCGCGGCGCTTGTTCAGATCGCCGATGACGCTACCCGTGTTGTTCTCGGGAACCACGATGGTCAGCGTGGCGATGGGTTCCAGCAGAACGGGCTTCGCGTCCAGCATTCCCTTCTTGAATGCCTGAGAGGATGCGATCTTGAACGCCGCCTCGGAGGAGTCAACGGGGTGGTAGGAACCGTCGTACAGTACAGCCTTCACGCCCACGACGGGATATCCGGCGAGAGGTCCTGCACCGACGGAATCCTCAATGCCCTTTTCGATTGCAGGGAAGTAGTTCTTGGGAACGGTACCGCCCACGACCTCTTCTTCAAAGACGAAGGGAGTCTCCAGATCGCCGGAGGGCGAGAAGCGCATCTTGACGTGACCATACTGACCGTGACCGCCCGACTGCTTCTTGTACTTGAATTCAGTATCTGCCTTGCCCAGAATGGTCTCGCGGTAAGCGGTCTTGGGCTCGGAGTACTGGATTTCGATTTTGTACTTGGAAAGGAGTTTGGAAGCGACGATGGCAAGATGCTGTTCGCTGATGCCGTAGAGCAGAGTCTGACGGTTTTGTGCATCGTTGACCAGTTTGATGGTCAGATCTTCCTCAGACATTCTCTGGATCGCCTGCACTGCCTTGTCAGCCTCGTTCTTGTTGGGAACGGTGTAGCGGGTGAAGGCATAGGGCTTGGCGATGGAGGTCTTACCGTAAACAACGGGCGTAGCGCGGGTGGACAGGGTATCGCCGGTGGAAACGGAGGACAGTTTGCTGAGTACGCCGATGTCTCCTGCGTGCAGTTCCTCCACCTCGGCGGTCTTGTTGCCGCAGATGGTGTAGAGTTTGCTGATCTTTTCGTCGGTGTCCTTGGCGGCATTATAGAGCATATCGCCTGCCTTCAGAACGCCGGAGCTGACCTTGATCATAGAGAACTTGCCGATGTAAGGATCGGCGATGGTCTTGAAGACGTAAGCGGATTTAGCCTTGGAGAAGTCGTAATTGCCCTCAAAGATGGCGTTGGTCTTCTGATTGATACCCACGCAGGAACGGGCGCTGGGGGCAGGGAAGAAGAGCACGATATCGTTGAGCAGGTTGTGGATGTTCTTGTATTCGGGTGCGGCACCCATGGATACGGGAACGATCTTCAGCGAACGTACGTTGGTACGCATGGCGGCGGACAACTCGGCGTCGGTGAAGGTATCGCCTTCGAAATAGCGTTCCATATATTCTTCGGAGGTCTCTGCCACGGCCTCCATAAAGGACTCGCGGTAGATTTCCAGATTATCTTTGCTGTAATCGGGGATATCGCACTCCACGCGTTTGCCGAATTCGGAGAAGCGACGACCGCCCATACGGCGAACGTTGATGTAACCCACGAATTTGCCGCCTTCACGCATAGGTTGATAGAAAGGAGCGATCTTCTTGCCGTACAACGCTTCCAGATCCAGAACGATCTGACGGAAGGATGCGTTGTCATCGTCCATGTTGGAGACGAAAATCATACGGGGGAGGTTATATTTATCGCACAGTTCCCAAGCGGTCTTGGTACCGTTCTGCACGCCTTCCTTGCCGGATACGACGATAATGGCGGCGTCTGCCGCAGAAACCGCTTCCTGCGTCTCGCCGATAAAATCGGGGTAACCGGGAGCGTCGATCAGATTGATCTTCACGTCGTTCCAGATCAGAGGGATCACGGAAGTGGTGATAGAGAACTGGTTCTTGATTTCTTCCTTGTCACAGTCGCTGATTGTATTTCCTGCGCTGACGCTGCCGATCTTATCGACCAGTCCTGCGCCGTATGCCATAGCCTCGGCGAGAGTAGTTTTGCCGCTGCCGGTGTGTCCCAACAGGACGACGTTTCGAATGTTGTCTGTGATAAAAGCTTTCATGGGAATTATTTCCTTCCATAGTGGGATTTGTTTGGATTTCTGCCGTAAATCGGATCGGTGAAATCCCGATGCATCTATTATACAAAAAGATTTCAAAAAAAGCAATAGGTTTGAACGCATTTTTTGTACTTTTTTTACAAAAATATTTTTCGGATATTTGAAAAGCCGAATCCTGCTGGTTGCTGTGTTGAAATTGCACATTTTTCGGCGCGAAAAACTGTGCAAAATACCTATATTAGCAGCGGGGGAAAAAATATTTGATAACAAGTCGGGAATTCTATTGACAATTTGCAGAATGTCGTTTATAATAGTTTACATAAGAGGGAGTAGTTTGCGAAAAGTTTGACTTTTTGCGAGTGATTCGTCAGTACGGTCCCGGACCCGGATCACCCCGACCAAACGGTTGAAACAAGACTTTTATCACGAAAACGCTGTGGGCGTTTTTCGTGATAAAGGTCTTTTGTTTTTGCACTATCCTCAATGCAGAAAGGAAACATGGAAACAAAATGGAAGCACTTTATGAAAATCTGCTGAACATCCAATGGCAGCAGGTGGTAATGTGGGCGATCGGCGGACTGCTGATCTTCCTTGCCATCCAAAAGAATATGGAGCCGACGTTGCTGCTCCCTATGGGATTTGGCGCGATTTTGGTCAATCTGCCCCTGTCGGGCGTAGTGGATCGCTATTTTTATAGCGGCGAACCTATCGGCGTGGAGGAGGGCAAAGCCCTATTGGAGGCGGGCACTGTCGGCGTCACCTATGAGCCGGGCATCCTTGAAGAGCTGTTCAATATGGGCATCGCTAACGAATTGTTCCCCTTGCTTCTGTTTATCGGCATCGGTGCGATGATTGACTTCGGACCTCTGCTTTCGAACCCCAAACTGCTGATCTTCGGTGCCGCCGCCCAGTTCGGTATCTTTTTCACCTTCAGCATGGCGTCTCTGTTTGGATTTTCCGCCAACGACGCGGCTTCCATTGCCATCATCGGCGCGGCAGACGGACCTACCTCCATCTTCGTTGCCAACACGCTGAACAGCAAATATTTGGGCGCGATCATGGTGGCGGCATATTCGTATATGGCGTTGGTGCCCATCGTTCAGCCGCCCGTCATCAAACTGCTGACCACCAAGAAGGAGCGGATGATTCGGATGCCCTATGAGCAGAAGGGCGTTTCCAAACTCACCCGCATTCTGTTCCCCATTCTGATCACCGCCATCACCGGGCTGTTCTCCCCAAAATCGGTTGCGCTCATCGGCTTCTTGATGTTCGGCAATCTGATCCGTGAGTGCGGTGTTCTGGATAATCTGTCCGAGACAGCGCAGAAGGTGCTGGCGAATCTGATCACCATTTTCTTGGGCATTACGGTAGCCAGCCGGATGCAGGCGGATCAGTTTTTGACCTTCAACACCCTGCTGATCTTAGGACTGGGACTGATCGCCTTCGTGGTAGACACCGCAGGCGGTGTGCTGTTTGCCAAGCTGATCAATCTCTTCGCCAAGAAGAAGATCAACCCCATGATCGGTGCTGCGGGAATCTCCGCCTTCCCTATGTCTGCCCGAGTGGTGCATAAAATAGGGCTTGCGGAGGACAATCAGAACTTCCTCTTGATGCATTCCATCGGTGTGAATGTATCGGGTCAGATTGCATCGGTCATCGCCGGTGGTTTGATCCTCAGTTTCTTTGCCTGATGAAAGGAGAGTGCGAATATGTATCCTGTGCTTGCCGATTTTCATTTTCAGATAAATCCAGGTGCTTTCGTGGATTCACTGTCCACCATGGGGCTTGGAATGTTGGGCATCTTTCTGATCACCGGCGTGATCGTTCTCGCCGTCTCCCTGCTGAATTACTTCACCAAACCCCGCCAAAAGGATTAGACTCTGTACAGGGGTACACCGAAAAAATCCAAAAAGCTTTTATAATGCCCGGCAAATACTTGCCGGGTACAGACTGTCGATAAACTATAAATTTTGAGTGCTGCCAGCCAAGGAAGTGGGTGGAGAGCTCGATGAGGAGTGTAGCAGTCGCTATGCGACAGCTACGAAAACTTCGGCGTTTGAGATGGTTTCGCTCTCCTCTCGATTTTCTGAAAGACTTTTTCGACAGACTGAGCCCGGCAAATACTTGCCGGGCAAATTTTTTTGTCCTCTGATAACCTCGGAGCCAAAGAAAGAAGATGGGTAGGAGCAGCAACAGCGCAGCGGTGGCTGCGGGAGGAAAGGGAGAAAACTTCGGAGGTACCGAAGTTTCCGTAGCTACCGCGTAGCGACTGTTTCATTCCTCATCGGACTCTCCACCCCATTCCTTGGTTCCGCCGAAGTTCCTTCAACTCTCCCACTTCCCTGGCTCGGCAGTTCTCGCAGATTTGTGGGCTGACGAAAGGCTTGGCAGTTTTGAGCCTTTCTGTGGCTTTAACTTTGCGGTAATCCTTTCAGTTTTGCTCACCTTTTTCAAAATTCCTCTTGACAAATACCCCTATGGGGTATATAATAATTACACCCATTCGGGGTATACTGTCATTCGGAGAAGGATATGAACGATCAAAACTGTTGTTGCAGTCATAAAACCAAAGTGCGGGGAGAAGAGGAACTTCACTCCCTGCAAAACCGCCTTGCGCGCATTGAGGGACAGATCCGCGGCATCCGCTCAATGGTGGAGAAGGATGCCTATTGCACCGACATCCTCATCCAAGTGGCTGCCGTCAACGCCGCGCTGAACGCTTTTTCCAGAGAACTGCTGTCCAGTCACATCAAAACCTGCGTGGTCGAAGACATCAAGGCAGGGAAGGACGAGACAGTGGACGAACTGTTGGCGACCCTGCAAAAACTGATGAAATAAGGAGGTTTTATGAAACAATACAACGTAACCGGCATGAGCTGCGCCGCCTGTTCCGCACGGGTGGAGAAAGCCGTGACGGCGGTGGAAGGCGTCACTGCCTGCTCGGTGAATCTGCTCACCGCATCCATGGGCGTGGAGGGAAGTGCCACCCCCGATGCCGTCATCGCCGCCGTGGAAGCGGCAGGCTACGGCGCGTCCGTGAAAGGAAGCAAAGCCGAATCCGCCACCGCCGAACGCGAAAGCCTGAAGGATCGGGAGTCCCCTGTTCTTTTGCGCAGACTGATTGCTTCGCTGATCCTGCTGATCCCGCTGATGTACCTTTCCATGGGTCACACCATGTGGGGCTGGCCTCTTCCTGACTTTCTCGCCCATAATCCCGTAGCCATCGGCATCGCACAACTTCTGCTGACCGGCGCTGTAATGGTCATCAATCAGAAATTCTTTATCAGCGGCACGAAGGGAGTCCTCCACCGCGCCCCCAATATGGACACGCTGGTATCCCTCGGCGCGGGCGCATCCTTCGGCTACTCGGTGTGGGCGCTGTTTGCTATGTCGGGACAGCAGGCGGCAGGCAATCCGGAAGCCGCCCACCATTATCTCCACGAGTTTTACTTTGAATCAGCCGCCATGATCCTTGCCCTCATCACGCTGGGCAAACTGTTGGAGGCTCGCTCCAAGGGCAAAACCACAGACGCCCTCAAGGGATTGATGAAGATGGCTCCCCAGACCGCCACCCTCCTGCGGGACGGCGCAGAAGTCACTGTTCCAATCGCAGAGGTAAAGGTTGGCGATCTGTTTACCGTCCGTCCGGGGGAAGCAATTCCTGTAGACGGCGTGGTGGAGGAAGGCGTTTCTGCGGTCAATGAAGCCGCTCTGACCGGCGAATCCATCCCGCAGGACAAAGCCTGCGGCGATCTGGTTTCGGCGGCAACGGTCAATCAATCGGGCTTTCTGACCTGCCGCGCTACCCGGGTCGGGGAGGACACCACCCTGTCCCAAATCATCCGTATGGTCAGCGATGCTGCCGCCACCAAAGCCCCCATTGCCAAGGTGGCAGACAAAGTTTCGGGCATCTTCGTGCCTGTGGTCATCGCTATCGCCGCCGTGACCGGCGCCGTGTGGCTGATCGCAGGGCAGACGGTAGGCTATGCGCTGGCAAGGGGAATCTCGGTGCTGGTCATCAGTTGCCCCTGCGCCTTGGGACTTGCCACGCCTGTGGCGATTATGGTGGGAAGCGGGCAGGGCGCACGCGGCGGTATTCTCTTCAAGACCGCTGCCGCGCTGGAGGAGACGGGCAGGGCAACCACTGTGGTGCTGGACAAGACGGGCACCATCACCGAAGGCACCCCCTCCGTCACCGATCTGCTTCCCGCAGACGGAGTCAGCCGGACCGAACTTCTGACCCTTGCCGCAACACTGGAAAAGAAGAGCGAACACCCGCTCGCCCGCGCAGTTCTTGCCAAAGCCGAGTCCGACGGGATCGCGATCCGAGAAGTCACCGATTTCGAAGCCCTTCCGGGCAACGGACTGATTGCCCGACTGGACGGTGTTTCCCTCCTTGGCGGCTCTTACCGCTATCTGAGCGGTCAAATGAGCCTTCCGGGTGCCATCGAAGCGGCGATTGCAACCCTCTCGGAGGCAGGCAAAACTCCACTTCTCTTCGCACAGGGCGACCGCTTCCTCGGCATCATCGCCGTTGCCGATCGCATCAAGGAGGATTCTCCCGAAGCCATCCGTCAACTGCAGAACATGAGGATGCGCGTGGTGATGCTCACGGGTGACAATCGTCGCACTGCCGATGCCATCGGCAAGGTTGCGGGCGTGGACGAGGTCATTGCGGAAGTTTTGCCCGACGGCAAAGAAGAGGTAGTTCGCACTCTGCAAAAGGCAGGGAAGGTCGCCATGGTGGGCGACGGCATCAACGATGCGCCTGCCCTCACCGGAGCCGACATCGGCATCGCCATCGGCGCAGGCTCGGACATCGCCATAGATGCCGCCGACGTGGTGCTGATGCAAAGCCGGCTTGCCGACGTACCCGCCGCCATCCGTCTCAGCCGCGCCACCTTGCGCAATATCCATCAGAACCTGTTCTGGGCGTTCTGCTACAACGTCATCGGCATTCCGCTGGCGGCAGGCGTATGGATCCCGTTGTTTGGCTGGGAGCTGTCGCCCATGTTCGGTGCGGCGGCGATGAGCCTTTCCAGCTTCTCTGTGGTGACCAACGCCCTGCGGCTGAATTTCATCAACATCCGCTCAACGCGGCATGATCATAAACACCAACATAGAATCAAAAAGGAGAACAAAGCAATGACAAAAACTCTGAAGATCGAAGGAATGATGTGTCCTCACTGTGAGGCGCGGGTGAAAAAGGTGCTGGAAGCCATCGACGGCGTTGCCTCTGCCGAGGTGAGCCATAAGAAGGGAAGTGCCGTGGTAACGCTCTGCAAAGCCGTTGATGACAGCGTGCTGAAACAGGCAGTCGTAGACGCAGGCTATGAAGTGAAGTGAGAGAAAGAGAACAAGGTTGTCAACGCCGACCTTGCAGACTGTCGAGAAACTATAAATTTAGAAAGCCGTCAGCCAAGGAAGTGGGTAGAGAGCTCGATGAGGAGTGTAGCAGTCGCTATGCGACAGCTACGAAAACTTCGGCGTCTATATGGTTTCACCCTCCTCTCGATTTTCTGAAAGACTTTTTCGACACGCTGCAAGGTCGGCAACGCCGACCTTGTTTTGCGATTAACCAACCTGCCGCGCGAACCTTCTTGAAAGACCATGTCCTCCTCTTCGATGAAAAAGAAAAAAGTGAAAAAATCTTTCCAAAATGTATGTGCTAAAATGATGTGAACCAAAAAGAAAAGGAAGTTATTCAAAG
>JBJDZI010000056.1:0-2757 GCA_051867925.1 Eubacteriales bacterium | reverse complement strand
TTGGCTATTATAGCATACACTTTTCCGTTTGTCAATACCTTTTTCCTACTTTTTTTCACTTCAGCACTTTTAACAAGCGGTTCCATTGCAATTCGAAATGTAGTTGTTGGTTTTGTCGCATTTGGTTGGATTGTTCCATTCCAATCACAACGCCGCCCGTAATTGAGCGGCGTTTATCGGTGACAAATCGGTTTAATCTGCCACTTTCAGCTTCGCATAGATTCCCATCAGCTTCTTAGTACCGACCGAGTCAAAGGCAACTTCATAGAGAACATCTCCGCCCACGGGACGCGCGGACAGAATCTCGCCCTTGCCGAAAGCTGTGTGTACGACGCGGGTTCCGGGGAGCAATGCAGGCGCAGAAGCCTTTTTCGGCTTCATATCGAAGACCGTTTCTTCCTTCACCGCATTGGCAGGCTTCTTAATAAATGCAGGAACGCTGAAATCGCTCTGCTTTTTCGGCTCGGCGACCGTCTCGATCAACTCGTCGGGAATCTCTTCCGCAAAGCGAGACACGGGATTGTACTGCGTGCGACCGAAGAGCATACGCTCGCGGGCGTGGGTCAGATAAAGCTGCTCTTTGGCGCGGGTGATGGCGACATAAGCAAGACGGCGCTCCTCTTCCATTTCCGCCTGATCGGTCATGGACTGAATGCCGGGGAAAATGCCGTTTTCAAAGCCTGCGATGAAGACCACGGGGAATTCCAGCCCCTTCGCACTGTGGATCGTCATCAAAACCACCGCATCGGCTTCACGGTCGTAATTATCCACATCGGAAACCAGCGCAACTTCCTCCAAAAATCCCGCCAGCGTAGCGTTCTCAACGGATTTTTCGTACTCAATTGCGTTGGAGATCAATTCCTGAATGTTCTCCAGACGATCCAGTTCGGTGATTCCCTCCGCCAACAACATCTGCTTGTAACCGGACAGTTCGATGGTCTTTTCAAACAGAACGTGCAGAGGCTCTTCTGCGGCGATCTGTTGCAGCTGACGGATCAGCGCAGCGAACATCCGCAGGTTGGGTGCGGATTTGGAAAGAGCGGTATATTGCTCTGCGTTACGGATGATCTCGAATTTCGATACGCCTTCTGCCGCTGCCAGATCGCTGATGGCACTCAGAGTGGTGGCACCGATCTTACGCTTGGGTTCGTTGATAATCCGATCCAGACGCACATTGTCGTTGGAATTCTGTACCAGACAGAGGTACGCCATAATATCCTTGATCTCCTTGCGCTCGTAGAAGCGAGTGCCGCCGATGACGCGATAGGGGATGCCGCTCTTGGCAAGCACTTTCTCGATGGCGTTGGACTGAGCATTCATTCGATACAGAACGGCAAAATCGCTGAACTTTTTGCCTTCCTTGCGGCAGATCTGCTGTATCTTCTCGGAAATGTAGACGCCTTCCTCATTCTGCGTATTCAGTTTTCTGAGGCGGATTGGTTCGCCGCCCGCCTTGGAAGTCCAGAGTTCCTTCCCTTTTCTGCCCATATTGTTGGAGATAACGCCGTTTGCCGCCTTCAGGATCTTTTCGGTGGAGCGGTAGTTCTGCTCCAGCTTGATGGACTTGGCGTCGGGGAAGACTTTGTCGAAACCGAGAATGTTCTCGATGGTTGCGCCGCGGAAGCGGTAGATGGACTGGTCGTCGTCGCCTACCACCATCAGATTGCGATAGCCGCCCGAAAGGAGTGCCGCCAGCATAAACTGGGCGTGGTTGGTGTCCTGATACTCGTCCACGCAGACATAGCGGAAGCGACGCTGGCAATAGGTGCGGGCTTCCTCGCTGACGGTGAGCATTTCCACGGTTTTGACGATGATATCGTCAAAATCCACCGCATCCGATTCCAAAAGCCGCTTTTGATAAAGCTCGTAGACTCTGGCGATCTGTCCTGCACGGAAATCTTTGCCCACGTTGGTGCGATAGTCCTCAGGAGTGATCAGTCTGTCCTTGGCTTTGCTGATCTGATTCTGCACGGTCTTGGCAGGCAGAATCTTTTCGTCAATGTTCAGTTCCTTCAGAATGGTGGAGATCAGCTTTTTGCTGTCGTCGGTATCGTAAATCGTAAAGGAGCGTTCCAGCCCCACCTGTTCGCCGAATCGGCGAAGCAGTTTCACGCAGGTGGAGTGGAAGGTACCCGCCCAGATGTCTCCTGCTCCCTTTTCGGCACCGATTACCTTTTCCAGACGTTCCTTCATTTCTCCCGCTGCTTTGTTGGTGAAGGTGATTGCCAGCACCGCCCATGCGGGGCAGGGATCGACGGCGTATTTTTCCAAGAACTTCGCCAGTTCTTCGTTGGAGAGCGATTTTGCCTCCTCCAAGGCGGCAAGATCTTCCACCGTAATATCGGCGCGGTTTTCGTAATAAGCGTTGCCGTATCGGATGATAAAGGCGATGCGCCGGACCAGCACGGTGGTCTTGCCGCTACCCGCGCCTGCAAGCACCAGCAGAGGACCGTTGACGGTATACACCGCCTCCCGCTGGCAATCGTTCAGATTCGCGTACAAACGGTCAAAGAGAGAACGCTTGAGCGCGGTGAATTTATGTTGCAAGACTTCTTTCGTCATTGTTTCCATAATCAGTACCTCGTAAAATGAGTCGTTGCGCCGTCACCGAAAAAGAAAGAACGGGGTATGGATTCCCGCCGGTGAACTATTATCATTGTACCATAAAAACCGAAATTTCGCAAGCCCTCCCGACAAGATTTCCGAAAAGTTTTTCAATCTGCCTCCGGAAAAGCAGCAGAAAATACTCAACGCCGG
>JBJDZI010000055.1:0-2767 GCA_051867925.1 Eubacteriales bacterium | reverse complement strand
ATCTGAATCTCCTTCATTTGTAATTTGAATAACCTTAGGATTCGTAAGTTCATATCCGTTGCCTATACCTGTTAAATTAAGATTTTGATTACCATTAAATGTTATTGATAATGTTTTATAATAAGTGGATGATACTGATTCATTCTTATCTAATTTTTTTGTGGCAGAGAGAGCCTTATACGAAAAGATAACGCTTATTATTACACTTACGAAAGTTATTCCTAATATGATAAGCAAAACTATAAATCTTTGATGTTCTTTTTTTTCTTTTGCTTTGATAAGGATAGTATATTGAGTTTCTAATTCTTCTTTAAAGTCTTCATTTTTTTCCATCCTTATCACACCCTTCTATTCTTTTATAACGAATTTATATGTACCATTAAATGATTTATTATAGTTATAAGATTGATCTGCACCTTTTGTAATAAAACTAATTTTGATGGTACAATCGTTAGACTTATTAGTCTTAAGTTCTAAATTTTCCATTATTATCTTTTCATCAGAGTTAGTTGGCATTTGTTTATTTTCGATTTTTTCACCATTAGTACAAGATATACTATAAACAATACACCAATTTACAGGAGGAAAACAGTATGAACGAACTGAAGTTTTACAAATGTCCCCATTGCGGGAATATCGTGGAAATGGTCAACGATTCGGGTGTGCCGATGATGTGTTGCGGACAGAAAATGGAGCGCATCTATCCCGGAACGGTAGAGGCATCTGCCGAAAAGCACATCCCCGTGGTGCGGGTAAACGAGAAGCGCGTTTGGGTGCAGGTTGGTGAGGCGATGCATCCCATGACCGAGGAGCATTCCATTGAGTGGGTATGCCTGCTCACCGACAAGGGCGTTTACCGCAAGAATTTGACGGTCGGCAAGATCCCCACCGCCAGCTTTTTGTTGCTGAATGAGAAGCCCATTGCCGTTTACGCCTATTGCAATCTCCACGGTCTGTGGATGGCAAGCGCGGAGATAGCCCCAATGACAGATTCCGTCGAGACTCCCAAAAACGCAAGTGAGAATTACACTGTTTGCTTCTGCAATCACGTTACATATTTTGACATTGAGAACGCACTGCACGAAAACGAGAATCTGGGCGATGCACTGGCGATCTTTGAGAAGATCAAGGATACCACTAATTGCTCCGGCGGATGCGGCGGCTGTCACGATAAGGTACTGGAGATCATCTCCGACATTCTGATGGGACATACCGCTGGTTGAAATAACGATGAAGATTACAAACGATATCCTGTACATTGGCGTCAACGATCATCAGATCGACCTGTTCGAAGGACAGTATGATGTACCCAGTGGGATGGCATACAATTCTTACGCGATTCTGGACGAAAAAATCGCCGTGATGGATACGGTAGATGCTCACTTTTTCGACGAATGGATGGAAAATCTGCGCACCGCTTTGGGTGAGCGGAATCCGGATTATCTGGTTGTCCAGCACATGGAGCCCGATCACTCCGCCAACATTCAACGCTTTATGCAGACTTATCCTTCAGTGACGGTAGTATCTTCCGCCAAAGCGTTTGCCATGATGAAGAATTTCTTCGGCACCGAATACGTTGACCGCCGCATCGTGGCGGGAGAGGGCGATACGCTCTCGCTTGGGCGGCATAAGCTTACCTTCGTCACCGCTCCCATGGTGCATTGGCCTGAGGTCATGGTGACCTACGACAGCACCGATCGGGTACTGTTTTCGGCAGATGGATTCGGCAAATTCGGTGCGCTGGATGCTGAGGAAGACTGGGCTTGCGAGGCTCGACGCTACTACTTCGGCATCGTAGGCAAATACGGCGCGCAGGTGCAAAGCCTGCTGAAAAAGGCGACGAAACTGGACATCGGGATCATCTGTCCCCTTCACGGTCCCGTACTGTGTGAAAATCTCGGGTATTATCTGGGACTTTACGACACATGGTCTTCCTACCGTCCCGAGAATGAGGGCGTGTTGATCGCTTACACCTCGGTCTACGGCAACACCCAAAAAGCTGCGGAACTGCTGGCGGATCAGCTGGCGCAGAAAGGATGCTCTAAGGTGGTGCTGTGCGATCTTGCCCGCTCCGACATCCACGAAGCGGTGGAGGACGCTTTCCGTTATGATCGGCTTGTCCTTGCCACCACGACGTATAATGCTGAAATTTTCCCGAAAATGCAGGAGTTCATCCATCAACTGACGGAGCGCAACTACCAAAACCGTACCGTCGGCTTCATCGAAAACGGAAGCTGGGCGCCCATGGCGGCGAAGGTGATGAAGGGAATGCTGGAAAAGTGCAAGAATCTCACCTACCTTGAACCTGTGGTGACCATCCGATCGGCGTTATGCGATGATAACCGTCAGCAGGTGATCGCCCTTGCCGATGCGCTGTGCAGTTGTAACGTACAGTCTTGCGATTCCGAAGCCCCTGCTTCGGAATCCCCCGCATCACCCGCGGAAGGGAAGAAGAAATACGTCTGCAAGATCTGCGGCTATGTGTACGAGGGTCAGTCTCTGCCCGAAGATTTCACCTGCCCCATCTGCAAACGCCCCGCTTCGGATTTTGAACAAGTCCAATAAAAGCCGACCTGCATGAGAACATCTTGCAGGCAGTTCGTTGACAAAGATAAGATAGTAGTCAATATGAAAAAGTCTGAATAATCACGAAACGGCGAAGGGATCCCCTCGCCGCAGACTGTTGAAAAACTATAATTTTAGAAAGCCGTAAGCCAAGGAAGTGGGTGGAGAGTTCGAGAGGAGGGCGAAAACTTCGGCGTTTGAG
>JBJDZI010000054.1:0-14175 GCA_051867925.1 Eubacteriales bacterium | reverse complement strand
GCTACGATGAAGGCTCCGCATGGCTGACGGTATATGCCGACGGCAAGATCATTTTTGAGGAGGTCATATCCACACACGATCTTTATAAGCAGTTCACCGTGGACGTTACGGGCTGCAAGCTTCTTGAATTTGTTTCGGGCAAGCAGACCAACTCCTTGCTGGAGCGTCCCGCCTTCGGTCTTGCCAATCTCGTTGCATATCCCGACGGATTTGTTGAGACCGATCTGTTCCCCGAGAGAAAGCCCGAGGACTTTGGCAAGACCTGTGATCTGATCGACACCTTCGGTTTCTATGACGTTTACAATTCTCATGTTGATCAGGAGAGCGGAGCCGTCGGGGTTCAGGACGGTTATTACGACGGCACGACCAACAAAAACACCTTTACCGTAGGCAACAAAACCTATAATAAGGGAACCAATATCCACATGGAGCTTGATATGGCAGGCGTTGCCGGTGCGACGGTGCTTGGCTCGATGCTTGGCGGTTGGGGACTTTCTATCCTTGCTCTTGCGGACTCGGGCGAGGCGCACGAATCCGCACTTGCGATGGCGAACATCAAAAACAGCGGACATACCTCAGTCACGTTCACCGTCGCAATGCAAGAGGATTGCTCGGGTATTATCACGCAAGACGAAACCACTCTTATGATCGGCGCGGATGATAAGTGCGTTTGGGAGACCACTCTCTACAAAAATATGAAGCCTACAACTTATACTGTTGCGCTTGGAGAGGATTGCGAACGGCTTATGTTCTGGCTGGATTGCAGTCTTGAGGACGACGGCTCGCACGTTTACGCCATCTACGATATTACGCTGAATAAATAACAAAAGGAGAACGAAATATGGCTATTTATAATTGTCCATAATACGGAGCGATCGTTCCGTACGCAGGTGCGCCGTGCTCTAATTGTGCACGAAATATTTGAGCAGTTTAAGAACAGCGAAGCTGTTCCGACAGTCAAGCCTGCTACTGCTAAGGATTCCGATCAGGAAATATGGAATTCATTCACAACTATCCTGCCGATAGTGCTTGGCAAGTCCGCCTTGCGAGGTCTCGCGGTAACAGCCCAAAAGATCGCGCCCGGTTTCGTACATGGTCTTGACCACCGTGTCAAAACTGATCTTGCGGGAGTTGGTCAGAAAATTTGCCAAAGAGAGGGCGTTGATGGCGCGCATGGCGGCTACGGCGTTTCGCTCGATGCAGGGAATCTGCACCAGCCCGCCGATGGGATCGCAGGTAAGCCCCAAATGATGCTCCATCGCCACCTCAGCTGCATATTCGATCTGATCAAGTCCCATCTCGAACAGTTCGGCGAGTGCCGCCGCCGCCATGGAGCAGGCAGAACCGATCTCCGCCTGACAGCCGCATTCCGCACCGCTGATGGATGCGTTGGTCTTGATCAGATTGCCAATGATGCCGCCGGTAGCAAGGGCGTGGATCACCTCGGTATTGGAAAATCCGCGGGTGTCCTGCATATATTTCAACACGGCAGGGAGAACGCCGCAGGAGCCGCAGGTGGGTGCTGTCACAATGGTGCGGGCGGCGGCATTTTGCTCGCTGACCGCAAAAGCATAGGCACAGACGAGACGGTTTTCCTTGGTTTGGGCAGACTCGTCAATGTGACGCTGATTGAAGAGATAGTTGGCTTTCCGCTGAGTGTCCAGCCCGCCTTTGAGGGTACCCGTGGCAGACAGACCGTGGCGGATGGTGGTTTTCATCTGCTTCCAGATATCGTAGAGATAATCCCAGATTTCGGGACCTTCGCACTCCTCCACATACTGCCAGATCCGCAGATTGTGTTCTCTGCAGTAGCGGGAGATCTCGTCGAAAGTGTTGAGTTGATAAACCTCTTCCAGTTCGTCGAGTATTTCGCCCTCAAAGCGGATGGTGCCGCCGCCCACGCTGTAAACTCGGTGGGAACCTATCAGTTTTTCCCCGTGATATACGAAAATATCCATGGTGTTGGGATGCACGGTGCAAGGAGTATCGGAATCAAAGATCACATCTACGGGAAGGGGAGCAAAAGCATCCACGATGACTTCATCGGTCAAGTGTCCTTTTCCGGTAAGTGCCAGAGAGCCGTAAAGGATCACCTTGAAGTGATCCGCCTCGGTATACATAGACCGCACCTTACGGGCCGCGCGGTCTGGTCCGATGGAATGAGAGCTGGAAGGTCCTCTTCCGATTTTATATAATTCGCGCAGTGACTGCATGGGACAGATCACTCCTTTCGGATGGTTCTGCCCCATTTTATCACAATCTACGCTGAATGTCAAGAGTGAAGTGCCCTCTTTCGTTATCCTTATCAGTCTCGGAGCAGACCTTCTACCCGCTCCATTGCCAGCCGCTCGGTAGGAGGATCCAAAATTCCGTAGAAAACGTAACTGCCGAATCGCTCCACATCACTGCGTTCCAGTTTTTGCAGTTCTGCGGGATTGTAGCTTTGGAGCCATTCCCGCTTGCCTTCCAACGAGCGTTCCAGATAATCTTCCAAAAGATCTTCCAAAACTTCCGCTTCTTCCTCGTTTCTGCAATGGAAGATGCCGTATTCGTCAATGGAAACCGAGCTGGTCTGAGCGCGCACAATGCAATCGTTGCAATATTCCTCGGGAAGCTCCAGATAGAAACGAACGTCGTCGGGATCGTAAGAGATCAGCGAGTCGGTGTGATAGAGCAGACCGTCTACCTCTTCTTGGACGGTTTTCACTTCCACGTCCGTGCGATAGACGGGAGCGCGACGCGCGCAGGCGGTCAGACTCAAAAGACAGACGGATAGAATGAGTATTTTTTTCATCATTTGGATGATCCTTTCGTAATCAGATGGTCGGCGATATATTCCAGCACGCGGTTGAATCCTGCGGTGTTCAGATGCATACCGTCGCCGTTATGATAAGAAGCCGGTAGCCAACCGTCCTCGCCTTTCAAAGCCGAGGCGGTGTCCAGATAAAGTAGTCCTCTCTGATCGGCGAGTGCTTTGATCCAGCCGTTGAGCCGATCAATCCGATCCACCGTAAAACCTGTCAGATGTTCGCTTCTGACTTTGGCCGTGGGATAGACGGACTGCAAAACAATCTGCGTATTCGGCGTTGCGGACTCGATCAGTTCGATTAGTCGGCGATAGCAATCGGTAAATGGCTCCTCCGTCCAGGAGGTCAGACCGTTGATTCCGACGGTCACGATGAGAATCTCGGGAGACGCCTCGCAAAGTGCTTCTGCCAGCGGAAGATCCTTTCCACGGTAGCGAATCTTGGCGATGGGCAGATTACGCAGATAAAAGGTTCCGTCAGGAGGAGTCAGGATCTGATCCCGGGTGAGTTTTGTGATCGGTCTGCCCAGCCGTCCGTCGTTTTCCACGATGTAGCGGATGAGACCGTAGGTAGTGGAATCGCCGAAAAAGGAGACTTGTGACAGAGATTTCGTCACAGGTTCGGCGTAAGACCGTATGGGGAGAAGCAGACTTAGCACTGCAATGATCAAAACCCCGCAAAATGCGCTTTTTTTCATAAAAATCCTCCTGATTAAATAGGTTGACAAATCCTTGTGAAACTGTTATAATAGAAAAAGCGTATGCAAGGAGTTTCACATGACTATTATCGGATGTAATAAAATTTCACTATCCTACGGGATGAACGATATTCTCAGCGACGTCAGTTTTTCGCTGAACGAAGGCGAGAAATTGGGTGTGGTTGGCGTCAACGGAGCCGGTAAATCCACACTGTTTCGCATTCTGATGGGGCTATGCGAGCCGACCTCGGGAGAGGTATTCATCTCTCGAGACAAGACCGTCGGCTATCTGGAGCAAAACAGCGACTATGACAGCGATGCCACCGTGCTGGCAGAAATGCTGAAAGCCTTTTCTAAGCTGACTGCAATGGAGGCACAGCTGGAGAGTCTGCGGCAGGCTTCCGAGACCGACGAAGATGCGGCGCTCCGCTTTGCCAATCTGCACGATCGCTTCGTAGCGGAAGGCGGACTGACCTATCGCAGTCGCTGTCAGGGCGTGCTGACCAGTCTCGGATTTGGTGAGCAGTTCTGGAATGTCTCTATCAACACCCTCAGCGGTGGGCAGAAGACCCGCGTGGCGCTGGCGCGCATTATCCTTTCCGAGCCGGACATTATTCTGCTGGATGAGCCGACCAACCATCTGGACATTGACAGCATCGAATGGCTGGAGAAGTATCTGGCAGGCTGTCACAAGACGGTTTTGGTGATTTCTCACGACCGCTATTTTCTCTGCAAGGTTACCAGTCGCACTTTGGAAATTGAAGGTTGCAAAGCCAAACTCTACCGCGGCAATTACGATTACTACATTACCGAAAAGAAACGGGAGAGGGAAGTACAGGAGCATCAGTTCAAGGAGCAGCAGAAAGAGATTGCCCGCATAGAGGCGTATATCGAACAGCAACGGCGCTGGAATCGGGAACGGAACATTATTGCCGCCGAAAGCCGTCAGAAACAGCTCGACAAGATGGAGCGCGTCAGCGCCCCATCCCGTCTGCCCGATTCCATCCGAATGCAGTTTTCTGAAGCAGAGGAAAGCGGAAACGACGTGCTGTCCGTGCGTAAACTTTCCAAATCGTATCCCGGTAGAGAACTGTTTTCAGGTCTTTCTTTTGAACTGAAGAAAAGGGACCGTTTGTTTATCGTCGGCAAAAACGGTTGCGGAAAATCTACATTACTCAAAATCCTCTGCGGTCAGATCCCGCAGGATAGCGGCGTTTTCGAATACGGTTACAACGTCACCCGTGGCTATTACGATCAGGAAAATCAGAATCTGAACGAATCCAATACCGTGATCGACGAGCTTTGGGATCATTACAGTCATCTGACCCAGACCGAGATTCGAAATGCACTTGCGCTGTTTCTCTTCAAGGGAGATGACATCTTCAAGGAGATCTCCGTACTGAGCGGTGGCGAGAAAGCGCGCATTACCTTCGCCAAACTGATGCTATCCAAGTTTAATTTGCTGTACATGGACGAGCCGACCAACCATCTGGATATTATGTCCAGAGAGGTGCTGGAGGACGCGCTGGCAGGCTTTGACGGTACCATCGTAGCAGTTTCCCATGACCGTTATTTTATCCGAAAACTGGCAAGTCGCGTGCTGGCATTTGGAAAGAACGGTGACGTGCTGGACTATCAGGGTACCTACGAAGATTACCTTCGGTATATCGAACGGCTCTCGGAAACGACTGATGCATCGGTCGCCGAGACGATATCGCGTTCCAAGCAGGACTATCTGTTATCAAAGCAGCAGAACGCCGAGCGTCGCAAAGCGGAACGGCAGATCGCCAAAGCAAAGGAAGAAGTGGAGACCATCGAAGCGAGGCTGGACGTCATCCCTGCTGAGATGGAGAAAGCCGCCACCGATCACATGAAGCTCACCGCGCTCTACGAGGAGCAGGGAAAACTGGAGGAACGGATGATGGAACTTCTTGAACTACTGGACAGCGCAGGAGAAATGTGACGCATTATCTGTTTTGATCATACGAAACGGTCTGTGACAGATCTCTGTCACGGGCTGTTTTTCATTTTCCTGCAGGCATAGTATGTTCCAAGCCCGCATAGGTTTAACCAAGAGAATTATTGGGGGCGTAACCATGAACAAGAAACTGTATATTCGATTTTTTTCCGTAATTTTGGCAATACTTTTGCTGATCCCGTCTATTCCCGCCTCAGCGGACGATCCGGGCTCACCCGATGCCGAAGAAGGCGAGATCCCCACCGTTGCCGAGCCCACGTTTGAAGGGGACGCGAAAAGTCTGATCCTGATCGAAGCATCCACGGGAAAGGTTTTGTACGAAAACAACGCCGATGAGGCGCTTCCTCCTGCTTCGGTCACGAAGATCATGACTTTGCTGCTGGTGATGGAGGCTGTGGACAACGGCAAGCTCAGTCTGACCGATCTTGTGACCGTCAGTGAGCAGGCGGCTTCTATGGGCGGCTCGCAGGTCTATCTGGAAGTAGGCGAGCAATTGACCGTCGAGGAGATGATCAAGTGCGTGGTGATCGCCTCTGCCAACGATGCGGCACTTGCACTGGCAGAACTGGTAGCGGGTAGCGAGGAAGCATTCGTGGCACAGATGAACGCCCGTGCCAAGGAATTGGGAATGAAAAATACCCATTTCGAAAACACCAACGGACTGGACGATACTACCCAAAATCACGTGATTTCGGCACGGGATATTGCCATTATGTCCGCAGAACTGATGAAGCATACCACCATTCTGAAATACACCACCGTCTGGCAGGACAGCATCCGAAACGGTGCCTTCGTGCTGACCAACACCAACCGGCTGATTCGCTTCTATCCCGGTGCCAACGGTCTCAAAACAGGTTCCACTTCCAAAGCGGGCTTTTGCATCTCCGCCGCCGCCAAACGGGACGGAATGCAACTGATCGCCGTAGTCATGGGTTCTTCCACTCGAGACAGCAGAAACGAGACTGCCAAGCAGATGCTCAGTTGGGGATTTGCCAATTACGCCCGCATCACTGTCAGCAATACGGATGATCGGGTGATCCCGGTGCGTTACGGCAAACAAACCTCGGTTTCGGCGGGGTTTGAATCCTTTGATTTGATCGTTGCCAAGAAAAACGCCGAGAAGCTGGAGCGTGATCTGCAACTGAACGAGTTCGTGGACGCACCGGTAAATATAGGCGATCCGGTGGGCAAACTGATCTGCATGGTGGACGGCGAGGTCGTCAAGGAAGTAACTGTCACCGCTACCGAAGCGGTGGAAAAGAATACTTTCGGCAGTCTGTTTGTCCGTCTTCTAAAAAAATATTTCCAAATTTGAAAAATCCTCTTGCATATATTTGTGATTTGTAGTATGATATACACATCTATTACAAATTATGGAGGCTATTATGACCCTTAGACTCAATGATAAATATCTGGGCTCCTTCGTGAGTGCCGACGATCTGTCCGCCATCGCGCCTGAAGTGCAAGCCGCTCACGACCTGCTTACCTCCCGCACCGGTGCGGGAAACGATTTCCTCGGCTGGATGGATTTGCCCGTGAACTACGACAGGGAAGAAGCCGCCCGCATCGTGGAAGCCGCAAAAAAGATTCAGAAATCCTGCGACGTGTTCATCGTCATTGGTATCGGCGGCTCCTATCTGGGTGCCCGTGCCGCCATCGAATTCTGCACCAGCTCGTCCTATAACGATCTGTGCAAGGATACGCCCAAGATCTACTTCGTGGGCAACGATATTTCCGCATCTCATATGGCAGAACTTCTGCAGATCTGCGATAGCAAAGATATTTGTGTCAACGTGATCTCCAAGTCCGGTACTACCACCGAGCCTGCCATCGCTTTTCGTATCTTCCGCGATCTGCTGGTACAGAAGTACGGCAAAGAGGGGGCTAAAGAGCGAATCTTCGCTACCACTGACCGTGCCAAGGGCAAGCTGAAGGAGCTGGCAGATGCAGAGGGCTACGAGACTTTCGTGGTTCCCGATGACGTAGGCGGTCGTTTCTCGGTTCTGACTCCTGTCGGTCTGCTTCCCATCGCTGTTGCAGGCATTGACATCTACGCCATGATGGAGGGTGCTGCCGCCGCACGCGAGGCATACGCGGCGTGCAATCTTTCCACCAACGATTGCTATAAATACGCCGCCATCCGCAACATCCTATCCCGCAAAGGCAAGTCCGTAGAGTTCTTCGTTTCTTACGAGGCATCGCTGATCATGACTGCCGAATGGTGGAAACAGCTTTACGGCGAGTCTGAGGGCAAAGAAAACAAGGGCATCCTGCCTGCCTCCGTTTCCTTTACCACCGACCTGCATTCCATGGGTCAATTCATCCAGCAGGGAAGCCGTATCATGTTCGAGACGGTCATCGACCTGCAGGAAGCATCCCACAGCGTGGCGATTCCCTACGAGGCAACCGACTCCGACGGTCTGAACTTTATCGCAGGCAAGGATATGCACTATGTCAACCGCAAGGCGTTCGAGGGAACTGCTTTGGCACATACCGACGGCGGTACGCCCACCATAGTGCTGGAACTGTCCAAGCGTGGCGCCGCTGAATTCGGCTATCTGGTCTACTTCTTCGAGAAGGCAGTAGCCATCTCCGGCTATATGCTTGGCATCAATCCTTTCGACCAGCCCGGTGTGGAAGAATACAAAAAGAATATGTTTGCACTGCTCGGAAAACCCGGTTATGAAGACCGCGCCGCCGAACTCGCAAAAAAAATGTGACTTTTTCATAAAAAATTGACAATTAGGTATTGCAATTTGTTTTATTGTAGTGTAAAATAGAAGTACACAAATGATTCTATCCGAAATTCCCGTAGTTCTTCGGGCATTCGGCAGAAACATAAATCAAAGGGATTTCCCAGAGGAGAGATTTACATGGTAAAAATCATCGTAGGCCCCAAGGGTCACAGCAAAACCAACCGACTCATCGACGCAGTAAACGCTGCAGTAGAGTCTTCCAAGGGCAGTGTTATTTGCATTGAGAAGGGCTCCGTTTCTACTTTTATGATTTCCAGTTCCGCAAGACTTGTGGATATTGATGAATACGACGTCACTTCTTATGATAACCTTTATTCCTTTATCTGCGGTATGTTGGCAAGCAACTACGACATCACCGATCTGTTCGTTGATTCTACGCTCCGCATCGGCGGCAGAGATTATGACGCACTGGACAGTTTCCTGGCAAAGGTTTCCGCACTGTCTGCAAAGACCGGCGTCAACTTCATGTTCACCGTTTCTACCGAAGCGGATTGCCTGAAGCCTACCACTTACGCAACCTGCAACGTTCAGGCTGTATAAGTTCATTGCAAAGCATGGCTCCCGAATTTTTTCGGGAGCTTTTGCATTTTGGCGACTTTTGCATACAATGGAAATAGGCATCCTCGGAATGCCTTATATCGAATATGCAGGAGGAACAAATCCTATGCCGGATAACAGAATCATCGGTCGTGAGGGAATGTCTCCCCGCAGGGATAATATTTGTATTGACTCGTATCGGATACTTGACAGTTGCAAGGATAAAGATTGCTTTGAAGACACCCGCGTGCTGCTCACCGACTACGGTCAGGAGATCCTGGAGAAAAGCGGAAGCGTTCGGGTCACCGGGACTCACGTCATTTGGACGGATATCGTGGTGGATCCAGTGAAGTTCAATCGGGGATTTTATCAGATCTCCATCCGTTATTTTACGAAAATTACCTGCGAGGCTTGCGTTGGCCTTGGAAAGAGTCAGGAAATTGAAGGAATCGCCGTGAATGAGAAGAAAGTCGTTCTCTATGGCGGCGAGGGGAATGTCAACATATTCAGAAGTTCGGAACTGCCGGGAGAATTTTGCACATGGGGCGGAGGCGGTGAAACCATCGTTTCCTGCAAACCGTCGGTGGTGACCGAAGTGGTGGATCCCATTGCGCTTTCGGTCAAAGTCAAGGAAAAAGGAAGCGCGCCCTCTCTCTGCTGTTGCTGTTGTGCCGAGGAAATGCCCTCTTGCGTGGTACACAGCATGAACGGAAACCTCTGCGATCCTGCAGGGGCAAACCGCAATCTGTACGTCACTTTGGGATTCTTCTCGGTAATCCGCGTAGAACGGCCTGCACAGTTTATGGTGTCCGCTACCGAATATGCGGTGCCCGATAAGGTCTGCTGTAAGGCGGAAGAAGAAGATCCCTGCGCGATCTTCGCCAAGATGAACTTTCCCGTGAATGAATTCTTCTCGGGCGGAGTAGGTGGCGGATGCGGCAGCTGCGGTTAGGGCGTTTTTCGAAGCTGCTATGGAGTTATATTCGTGGAAGCACAGATCTCGTTTCGGGATCTGTGCTTTTTGCGGAATGAAATGCAAATCTTGTTGACAAATGGAGACTTCTTTGGTATAATGAGAATATTGATACAAACTATACTAAAAAGTTCACTAAGGAGGTACATCCATGTATACGGTCCTCTTATCCGGTGGCAGCGGAAAAAGGCTTTGGCCGCTTTCCAACGATAAGCGATCCAAGCAGTTCGTGCGCATCCTTTCCGATGAGGAAGGGCGGTCGATCTCGATGGTGCAGCATATGTGGGCGCACCTTTCTGCCGCCGGGCTGTCGGAGCATACCCTCATTTGTACGGGAAAAGGGCAGGCGGAAACGATCACGGGACAGCTGGGCACGGTTCCCATGGCACTGGAGCCGGATCGCCGCGATACCTTCCCGGCAATCGCGCTCTCGTCACTTTACGCATTGGACTATTTGGGAGCCGACCCCGGCGATGCCATCTGCTTTATCCCGGTGGATCCCTACACCGACGATGCGTATTTTGAAGCACTTCCCAAGCTGGAGTCGCTTTTGGATACGGCAGATGTAGACATCGTGCTGATGGGTGCCACTCCCGACTCGCCCTCCTCCAAATACGGCTATATTCTTCCAAAGCAATGCTATAACGGATATATCACCGTGCGGGCGTTTCGGGAAAAGCCCGACGAAGCGGAGGCGGCAGATCTGATCGCCGAAGGCGCATTGTGGAACTGCGGTGTCTTCTGCTTCCGCATTTCACTGATCCAAAAGGCACTCGAAAAATACGGCAATTTCAAAGGCTACGACGATCTGTACGCCCGTTATCACGATCTGCCGAAGATCAGTTTTGATTACGAGATTTTGGAAAAATCCAAACGGCTGGCGGCGATGCCTTTCAACGGACTGTGGAAGGATCTGGGCACTTGGAATGCTATTGCAGAACAAATGGCAACGCCTTCGCTGGGGGACGTGATCATGGCTGACTGTCGCAACACCGTTGCCATCAATGAACTGGCGGTCCCCGTGGTGACGATGGGACTTTCAGACGTTGTGGTGGTAGCCGCTCCCGACGGCATACTGGTGGCAGACCGTACCGCCTCCGAAGGGCTGAAAGCGGTGGTCGCAGGACTTGACCGTCCGCCTATGTTTGAGGAGCGGAGCTGGGGAACATTACAGACCATCGACATTACCGGCGGCGACCGTTGCACCAAACGCCTGCGGCTTTTTGCGGGAATGTGTTCATCCTGCCACTATCACGAGAAGCGGGACGAGATCTGGGTGATCCTCGCAGGGCGGGGCAAACTGATTTTGGACGACGATCTGATCAGTCTGAGACCCGGCTCTACCGTGCGGATCTCCAAGGGACAGCACCATATCGTCAAAGCCATCACCGATCTGGATTTTTTGGAGATCCATATGGGTGAGGAGCAGGAAGGCGACATTAACCGTCAAGGCTTTGATTTTGACAAAGAACTTCGGCGGATACTAAATCTGTAATCGGAATATTGAGGAAACAGTTATGAAGAAAGCATTGATCACCGGTGTAACCGGTCAGGACGGCTCTTATCTGGCGGAATTTCTGCTGGACAAGGGGTATGAAGTTTACGGCATCTACCGCCGCGTCAGCGTCAATACGCTGGAACGCATCGAGCATCTGTTTGTAGACGAACTGGTAGCACTGGCAGGGCGCACCGAAAAACTCCATCTGCTTCACGGCGATATGACCGACTCGCTCTCGCTGGTGCGGATCATCGGAGAAGTACAGCCCGACGAGATCTACAATCTCGCCGCGATGAGCCACGTAGCGGTCTCCTTCGAATCTCCTGAATATACCGCCAACGCAGACGCGCTGGGCGTTCTGCGGATTCTGGAAGCGGTGCGCATCTGCGGACTGACCCCAAAATGCCGTGTGTATCAAGCATCCACCTCCGAGCTTTACGGTCACGTGACCGATCACACCTCGGCACTGAACGAGGAGACGCCCTTCCACCCCTACTCCCCTTATGCGGTCGCCAAGCAGTACGGCTTCTGGATTGTGCGCAACTACCGTGAGGCTTACGGAATGTACGCCGCCAACGGTATCCTCTTCAACCACGAATCCGAGCGACGGGGCGAGACCTTCGTAACCCGTAAGATCACCCTCGCGGCGGCGCGAATCGCGTTGGGGCTGCAACAGAAGCTCTCTCTGGGCAATCTCAACTCCATCCGCGATTGGGGCTATGCCAAGGATTACGTGGAATGTATGTGGCTCATCCTGCAACAGGAAAAGCCCGACGATTTCGTCATCGCCACCGGCGAAAAGCGAACCGTCCGTGAGTTTGCTACGTTGGCGTTCCGCCATTGCGACATCGAACTGGAATGGGAAGGCGAGGGACTGCAAGAGAAGGGAATCGACAAAGCCACCGGTCGGGTGCTGGTCGATGTGGATCCCCGCTTCTTCCGCCCTTCCGATGTGGATTACCTGTTGGGCGATCCCACCAAGGCGAAACAAACACTGGGATGGAATCCCCGCAAGACTTCCTTTGAGGAACTGGTGAAGATCATGGTGGAACACGATCTGGAGTTTTGCAAGAAGCAAGGCGCAAATCTGATGTCATTTGAATGAGGATACGGATATGATGGACAAACAAGCAAAAATATACGTTGCAGGTCACGGCGGACTGGTGGGGAGTGCCATCGTGCGCAAGCTGGAAGCCGAGGGATACCATAACATCATCACCCGCACCCACGCGGAACTTGACCTCACCCGTCAAGCGGACGTGGAGGCATTCTTCGCCGCAGAAAAGCCCGACTACGTTTTCGTGGCGGCGGCGAAGGTCGGCGGCATCCACGCAAACGCCACCTATCCTGCCGATTTCCTGCTGGTCAATCTCCAGATTGAGTGCAATCTTATCTCTGCCGCATATCAAAGCGGAGTGAAAAAACTCCAGTTTCTCGGCTCCTCCTGCATCTATCCCAGAGAATGCCCCCAGCCCATCAAAGAAGAGTATCTGCTCACCGGCCCGCTGGAGCAGACCAATGAGGGGTACGCGCTGGCGAAGATCTCCGGAATGCGGATGTGTTCCTACTTCAACCGTCAGTACGGCACCAACTATATTTCCGTGATGCCCTGTAATCTTTACGGAATTAACGACAATTTCGGGCTGGAAAACAGCCATGTGCTCCCCGCGCTGATTCGGAAATTCCACGAAGCCAAGGTCAGCGGCGATCCCACCGTTACGGTTTGGGGAAGCGGCAAACCTCTGCGCGAATTTCTTTATGTGGACGATCTTGCGGATGCTTGCCTCTATCTGATGAACCATGTAGACGGAACCAACTCTGCCGATGATTTCTTCAATGTCGGATACGGTGAGGATATTACCATTGCAGAGCTTGCGGGCATCATCAAAGAGGTGGTTGGCTACAAGGGCGAGATCGTATTTGATCTCACCAAGCCCGACGGAACGCCCCGCAAACTCACCGACATCTCCAGAATCAAAGCCGCAGGGTGGGCACCGAAGCATACGGTCCAAGAAGGTGTTGCGCTGACCTATCAATGGTTCCTTGCCAACATTGACCGCCTCACCATGCGATAAACGAATCCATGAACAGTATGAAACAAGATACGAACAAACCTCATATTCTCATCTACGCGCATTACTATCACCCGGATGTAGCGTCTACCGGGCAGATCCTCAAGGAACTGGCGGAGGGACTGCTGGAACAATTTCGGGTGACGGTGCTTTGCGTCGTTCCTTCCTACAAGGGGACGGTGGATGAGGCTTATACCAAACAAAAGTATTACTACGAGGAACTGAACGGCGTGCGGATCATCCGCGTGCGCGTACCGCCCTTTGATAAGACCAGCCGCTCCAGTCGGGTGAAAAATATCGTGGCGTATTTCTTCCGAGCCATGTGGGCAACGCTGAAGGTGCCGGACGTAGACTATGTCTACAGCATCAGCCAGCCTCCCGTGTTGGGCGGACTCTTGGGATGCTACGGCAGGATCTTCCGTCACGCTCGCTATATTTACAATATTCAGGATTTCAACCCCGAACAGATCATTGCCACAGGCTACAGCAAGAGCAAGTTGCTTCTGAAGGTGCTGTCTGTGCTGGATAAGCATAGCTGTAAGTGTGCAGATAAGGTCATTATCGTGGGCAGAGATATGGTGGAGACGCTGGAGAAGCGGTTCACCAAGAAGAACGGCAAACGCAGCCGTAAGATGCCGACATACGCTTTCATCAATAACTGGATCGACGAAAAGGAGATCTATCCTCTGCCGCTTTCCCATCCGCGGGTGGATGATTTTCGAAAGGCCAACGGGCTTTCCGACAAATATGTAATCATGTACAGCGGCAATTTAGGACTGTACTATGACCTTGAAAACATACTGCCGAAGCTGGCGAAATTCCCCAAAGGAACCAAAACCGCAGACGGAAGGGAAGTG
>JBJDZI010000053.1:0-14279 GCA_051867925.1 Eubacteriales bacterium | reverse complement strand
ACGGTGGCGTGCATGATTGAAAAATGTGACACTACCCGCTGCGAGAGGTGTCAATATCACGGATACGATCCAACGCTGGGCGTGTACTGCAATTACCTGATGATCACCGGACATCTGCGCGGATGCGATGGCGGAGACGCCTGTGACAAGTTTACCACCGAGCCGGTCGAAAACCATTCGGGCGGTTTGGGAATTGATTATCTACTGAAGAAAGGAAATAGGGGCGAGAACAATTCTCGCCCCCGGTTAGGAGTGAGACGGAACATGAAGATTGACAAACAGAAGCTCATAGAGCTGAGGCGAGAGGGAAAGACGCTTGGAGGAAGCGCCAAGGTGTTTGGATGCAGTGCGGATGCGGTGCGTCAGGCGTGCAGGAAGCTGGAAGCCGAGGGGCGGCTGACCACTGCCACCGTCAGCAACGCGGAGGACTACATCGCGGAGAAGCGTCTGCAGACCGACGAGAACGAGGCAACAACTCCTTGCAAGACCGTTGCACAGCGGATTGCGGAGGAGGAAGAAGCGGAGGCAGCGAAGCGGGCGGAGGACGCCAATGTCCTTACCAATGATGATGAAATATGCTCACAGCCTGCGCCGGTGCGGAAGTTACCGCTTGGTGTGATCCCGCGTCGGATGTGGCTGTAGGCGCGTCGGGACGATCTGCGACGCGCCATCTGCGAATACGCCTGTGAGGGGCTTTGCGTGGATGTGGATTGGGTGGCGGAGTACAACGATCTGGTAAAAGAGATCGGAGGATGACCGATGGCTAAACGCTACGAGCCGGGCAGAATTGTCGGTGACTTTGAGGTGATCGAGTGGGTCGGTAGACGTCATTATACAGCATCGGCAATGATGGGCGTCTACCGCGTGCGATGCCGCTCCTGCGGTAGGGAATGCGAGAAGTCATCCTACGATCTGCGCAGTAAATACGGGTGTATCTGCATGGACGAGACCAAAAGCGAACGGTATGCCAAAAGGGTGCGCGTAAATAAGGAAAGAAAGCCATGGATGGACGAAGGTCTGATCTACCGATCCTGGAAGGAAATGACCAATCGGGCGGCAGGAGTTACCATCCTTGCGCAGTTGAACGACGTACCGGTAAAGATGATCCGTCGGATCATCGCAGACGGAAAGCGGAAGGAAGAAACGGCAGAAAAGTCGTAGAATCGAAAGATCGATGATTTCCGTAGCGGAGAATAGTCCGGATGGGGGCTATTCTCCGTATCGGTAAGCACCGATTGGATGACAGTATATTAAATTTGGGAAAGTCCATCTGATTGGACGGAGAAATGAATAGGGCTTGCAATAAAAATGGGGGGAAGTACCCCATAAATCGCCTGCTCTGAATATTACAAACGGGACAGAAGGACGTAAACTATGCCGTATATGAGAGAGACGATCACCGCCGGAAACGTGATCGAGTTGAGAGAATACTATACACCCCGCTACAATCAAAAGGGTGGCAGTCGCGCTTCCCACAGGGAGGAGACTGCCGAGGCGCAGAAGATCGTGAACCATCGCAATGCCGAGCGCAAGCTGCGCGCGCTTCTGCGGATGAACTTTACCACCGACGATTGGTTTCTGACCTTGCGCTTTCAAAAAGGTTACTGCATAACGCATGAGGAAGGACGGAAGGCTGCCAAGACCTTTATTCGCCTGCTCCGTCGGGAATACCAAAAGAACGGGTTGGAACTGCGTTACATATACGCCATCGAGCATAAAAGCAGAACCTGCCATTTGCACTTTGCTTTGCCTGCGGTAGGGCAGATTGCACCTTCCCGAGTGCGGCAGCTGTGGGAGGTATCGCACGAAAAGGCGCTGAGTGTGTACTTTCGACCCATGTGGTCGGGCGATTTTGCCACCGGAATGGCAAACTACCTGCTGAAAGAGTATGATCCCAAGGGAGAACACTGCCCGAAAGAGGGCGATCCACATCCGCCGAAGGGTGCCAGCAAGTTTTACTGCTCCCGCAATCTGCGACAGCCCGAGATCGTGAAAGAGATCATGAAACGGACGAAGATCCCAAAGGAGCCGTTTATCAAGAAAGGCTATGTGTTGCTGGCCGATACATATTACTCGGGCGTGTGCGCCTTCACGGGGTTGGAGTACCGCTCCTATGCGATGATACGGGGAGATACGCCGCCGAACCGAAAGCCGTCAAAGCCGTCAAAACCGAAAAAGAAGCCACTTTGCCGTAAATAGAAAAAAGCCCTCCGCGAGAGGGCTTAGATGCGTTTGCAGATAATGCGTATTACTGTGGAATTATGCCTGATTATGCTTAACAAAAAAGGAGATTTTATGCCGCTTGCGATGCTTTGCCCGTTTTTCAAAAAAGAATTGGGCGCAAAAGATAATGTACCTGCCAGACTTTTCTGCGAATGCGTCACTATGCGCTTCCGGGAAAAGCAGATGCGGCGCGAATGGGTGTACAAAAAGTGCGCGGGAGACTACCGATCCTGCCAGATCTACCATCTGTTGCAAGCGTCCTATGATCGGGATGAAAAGTGATAAAAATGGCTGTAGCAAGCTCGCGGATGTTTCCGGAACTTGCTACAGCCACTTGCGGCGGGCTATAGGTTATATGATCCAGCTGTCAGCAAAAACACAGTAAGCAAGCATTGTCCATGTGTATATTGGACACGCTCTGACACTTCTTGACCAATCCTCTACCGTACGGATAGGTATTCCGTAGGTCTGGGAGAGGGATTGGTTGGTGTGCTTTGCAGCCTGTTTGATCCCTTTGATAGGGTTGCATTTAAGCCCCCAGACGGCGGTCAGAATTTCGACGATACGATCGGT
Source organism: Eubacteriales bacterium (assembly GCA_051867925.1). GTDB lineage: Bacteria > Bacillota > Clostridia > Oscillospirales > CAG-272 > CAKSQF01. Next base: position 11,483 of record JBJDZI010000053.1, on the reverse strand, counting down.
ATCATAATCGTCCATCCATTCTTGCCATCCTCGCTCGGCGATAAAGTGGTCAAGATCCGTGCAGTCATCTATTGACAGCACGATCTCCCTAAATTGTGTGTAAGTCATTGATTTGTCTCCTTTTGGGTTTTATTTTTGCGTTTACGGTCGCTGATTGCTTGCAGCTGTTTTCGGCGCAACTTGTAGCAATCGTCGGAGCAGGTAACAGACAACGGACGTCCGTCAAACTGCTTTCCGCAAATGGCGCATACTTTTCTTCCCTGCCTCAGGGATAGCTTTTTGGTTTGGTAATCGTCCCGGCGAGCGTTTGCGTAATCCCGCTTCTGCCGATTTACCGTCTCGCGGACAACGGATTGTGCGCATTCCGGGCAATAACGTTGTCTGGAACTATTGACGGTGTACTCTGCGCCGCAGGATACGCACAGATCAACAGATCCGATCTTGCGTGTGGTGCCTGCCCGCTTTGCTTCCAGGAACCTGCGTTGCGCATCCAGATCGCGCTTTGCGCGGCAGACCGGGCAATAATTCGATCTTGGATAGCCAGGAAACGTGACACCGCATCCGCGGCATACGACCTGCCGTATCACGGATGCTTGTAGGATCTGCTTGCGGCAAGAGGAGCAGTATGCTTGCGCCCCGCTTGCCTCTACGATCTCGCCGCATTTTTTGCACTTGATCAGTCGCATACGATATAGCCGTCTGTGCCGATGTGGGCGGTAAGGATCTTATCGCTTGCATACCCGGAAAATGCACAGTCGTATTGTCTGCGATCGCGCTAACGATTGCACAGATCGTTTGCTTCCTTGATGGTGATCCGCTCCCATCCTTCTGCCAGCATAGCGGATGCAGTGGCTGCGTCATCGGTGGACGCCACACGGTATGCGTTTGCAAAATCGCTGTAATTAACAAAGTATTTTTTCATTTTATTTTCTCCTTTTCATTTCGTGGCGTTATAGTCTCCGCCATTCGGCGTTGTTGACGTGGTCAGTCAACAAGTTCGTCGTACCAGATGCCGGTGGGGTTGCCGTCTTCGTCCACGATCTCTCCGACTTCCGCGACACCGTTGTCTTCGTTGCAGACGTGGCAACCGATACAGTCAAGAATCTCGTCTACGGTCATACTGTGATTGATACAAAGTGTAACTCCCAGTTTGTCAAGCAGCTCGTTGAATTTCTCGTTCAGCATTTCGTTTGTCATTTTTGTTTTCCTCCTGCGGTTGTTCCGCTTCCTTACTTTGTCTTTATTATACCACGCAATGCGTGGCTTGTCAAGGGGTTTTTGAAAAATTTTTTGATTTTTTTTGAAAAAATTTTTTAGCCGGAAAATACCGTTTGCGGTTTGGGGGACTACAAAATTAATATTTTATGCTACGATGGTAGTACAAAGATTTTTTTGCCCAAAAAGGTGCGCGGGAGCGCACGCGTGTGTAGGCGTGCGCGAATCAGCTATATGTGATCGGGCAAAAGTGAATTTGGAGGTATTTATGGAGCTGAAGGAGATTGATCTGAGCGAGTTGACGCCTGAAAAACTGCAGTATATGCTGGGAAAACTGCAATATATGCTGGACTGGCGGGATAAAAAGATCGAGGAGCTGAGACGGCAGATCGCCGCAGTGGATGACGTGATCGCCATTGCCGCCGGGTATATCGTCCTGCTTGCAGGGGATCAGGCGGTGGAAGGACAGCCCATCCGGATTGACAAAGCGCGTTTGCACCAAAGAATTGCCGAGTTTCGGGGCGCGGTGCGCTATGTGGACGGCGGCGATCACATCCTGATCGAGTTCGCGGACGAGGAAGAGCTTGCCGAAGCGAATGAGGGTGAGGGTGAAGGCGGTGATGCCGATGCCGAAGAAACCCAGCAAGAAGGAGACTGCTGAAGAAGAACTGCGGGAAGAGGAGGACATTCTGCCGGAGTACAAGAAAAATCTGCGGCAGATGATGGAGGACTCCAAGCAGACAAAAAGGGAGACGGGAAATCCGGCTCCTGCGCGAAATACCAAGAAGAAGACCGCGCGAAAGATCGGGGAAAAGCCAAAGACGAAGGCGTCGGACTGGCTGTCCGCCTACAGGCTGCAGCTGCTGACGGTAATGGCGGCAGCGGGGATGTCCATGAAGGCACTTGCCAAAGAAATCGGGATCACCGAACCGACCCTGAAAAAATGGCGGAATGAGAACCCCGAGATCGAGGCGGCGATCAGCCGTGGGACGAAGCCTGCGGACGACCGCATGGAATGCGAACTGTACCGCAACGCCACCGATCGGTACGCCGTCGAGGACACGGTGGAGTACGACTACAACGAGCAGGGCGAGCTGATTCGGGAGAGGGTGGTGCGTCGGCAGTACAAGCACGTCAAAGCCGACACCACCGCGCAGATCTTTTACCTGTGCAATCGACGACCGGAAGTATGGCGGGATATTCGTGCTGTCGCAAAAGCCGCTGAGACGGCAGAAATCGAGTCCTCCTGCGGCGTTGTGATCCTTCCGGAGGTAGACGCTCCTCCGGAGGTTGGCGCCGCAGAGAGCGAGGATAAGGAGAACGTGGGAGGTGCCGAGGATGGCGGATAATGTGATCTGGACGCCACAGCCCAAGCAGGCGGCATTTATGCGTCGCTGGGAGGATGAAGCACTCTACGGTGGTGCGGCGGGTGGTGGCAAATCCGACTGTGCGCTTGCGGAGGCTTTGCGGCAGGTGGAGATTCCACACTACAAGGGGCTGATCCTGCGCAAAACCTATCCACAACTAACCGATCTGATTGACCGTTCCCGTGTACTGTACAAGGCGGCGTATCCTCGGGCAAAGTTCAACGACTCCAAGCACACTTGGCGATTCCCATCGGGGGCGCAGATCGTGTTCGGCTCGCTGCAACACACCAAGGACCGTCTGAATTATCAGGGCAAGGCTTACGACTACATTGACTTTGATGAGCTGACCCAGTTTTTGTGGGACGAGTACAGCTATCTGATGTCCCGTAACCGTCCCACAGGTCCAGGCACCCGCGTGTATATGCGGGCGCAGGCGAACCCAGGAGGAGTCGGTCACGGATGGGTAAAGGCGAGATTTATCACGCCAGCGCCGCCGCTTTCCACCATTTACGAGGACGTGAAGATTCGTTATCCGGACGGCAAGGAGCTGATCCGCCGCAAGTCACGGGTGTTCGTGCCGTCTACGGTATTCGACAATCAGATTCTGATGGCAAACGACCCCGAGTATATCGCGCGGCTTGCCGCTCTGCCCGAACAGGACCGCAAAGCCCTTCTATACGGAGACTGGGACTCCTTCTCCGGGCAGGTGTTTATCGAGTGGCGAAACGATCCCGATCATTACACCGACCAGCTGTGCACCCATGTGGTGGCACCCTTCCGCATTCCGGTTAGCTGGAAGATCATGCGATCATTTGACTGGGGCTATGCGCGACCCTTTTCGGTGGGCTGGTATGCCATTGACACAGACGGACGGATCTGGCGTATTCGGGAGCTGTATGGATGCACCGGAACACCCAACGAGGGCGTAAAGTGGACGGCCACCGATGTTGCCCGGAAGATTCGGGAGATTGAACGGGACGATCCAAACATGAGCGGACGTCGCATTTCGGGAATTGCCGACCCTGCGATCTATCAGGAGAACGGTGGCGATTCCATCGGAGATCTGATGGCGAGAGAGGGCGTGTATTGGGAAAAGGCGGACAATTCCCGTATCCCCGGGAAAATGCAGATTCACAACCATCTGGCATTCGATACCGAGGGGAGACCGTCCCTCTATCTATTTTCCACCTGCACCCACGCCATTCGCACGCTCCCTGCGCTGGTCTATTCGCAGACCGATGTGGAGGACGTGGACACCACCGGAGAGGATCACATTTACGATGAACTGCGCTATATCTGCATGGCGAATCCCATCAATCCGCCAAAGAGCGAGCCGAAGCTGCAGGTGTTTAGCCCGCTGGATATTGACACACCTGCCTACACGGGCGGATTCGATTATTATCTACGATAAATAACGCTGTGAGAGAACCGTTGAGAAGGGGGAAGGAATCATCTCAGACGCAGAAGTTTCCTTCCCCCTTCTCAAACTCTTCCCCCAACTTCCTTGGCTATGCGCATCCTTGGGGGAAAATCAGGAGGGAACATGAAAAATATTAGTGACACTAAGCGAGATGAATTGTTGCTTGAAATGAGCGAACAAGCAAATTATAGCAAGGCAATCAATCCGGAGGAGGGCGTTCTGCCGCACGAGGCGCCGAAGCCGACAGTTGGCAAAAAAGAGATCGAAGAGGCGGTGAAAAAGCTGAAGGAGTACGCCGCCGCCAAAGAACCGCTGGATCAGCGGATCATTGAAGAGGAGCGCTGGTGGAGGCTACGGCATTGGGAATATTTACGGCAGAAGTCCTCGGGGATTGCCGGATCCCAAGACGGGAAGGAGAAGAAACCGAAGCCGGAGCCTGTTTCTGCTTGGCTGTTTAATGCCATTGCCAACAAGCACGCCGATATGAAGGACAACTATCCCGTTCCTGCGCTCCTGCCAAGGGAGAGGGCGGACGAGGAGGACAGCAAGGTGCTATCCGCAATCGTCCCCGTGGTGATGGAGCGAGGGCATTTCCGTGACGTCTTCGACGAATCGACCTGGTATTATCTCCAGCACGGTATGGTGGCTTACGGAACCTTCTGGGACAATTCGCTTGAGAACGGGCTGGGGGACGTGCAGGTGAATTCCGTCGATATTCTGCGCATCTTCTGGGAGCCTATGATCGAGGATATTCAGCAGTCGGAAAATCTCTTCATTTGCGAGCTGGTGGATACGGATGCGCTGAAGGCGCAGTATCCCCATATTCCTGAGGAGGTTTTCGGAAAACAGCCCATCCGCATGGGGCAGTACATTTACGACGATTTCCGCGCCGGTATGGACGAGGGCAAGAAAACGCTGGTGATCGACTGGTACCGCAAAAAGAATGTGGACGGAAAGACGGTTCTCTGCTTCACCAAGTTCATCGGGGAGAGCGAGGAAGGAATCCTCTTTTCCTCCGAGAACGACGATCGGTATGCGGGCGGCTGGTATGCAGACGGGGAATATCCCATTGACATTGCAAGACTCTATCCGGTACCCGGGACGCCTGCCGGATTTGGCATGATCGCCATCGGCAAGGACCCGCAGATGTACATTGACCGAATGGATCAGAATTTTATCATCAACATGGACGAGGCTTCCCGCAACCGTTGGTGGGGAAAGCAGGATTTGGGGATTGATGTCAAGCAGTTTAACGATCTTGATTGCTCTATCGTGGAGGTTGCGGGGAATATCAGCGAAGAACGCTTACAGCAAATCAAGGTGGCGCCGCTGGATTCGATCTACTACAACATGAAGCAGTACAAGATCGAGGAAATGAAGGAGACCCTGTCCAACCGAGACGTTTCCCAAGGATCGCCTGCGGGAGGCGTCACGGCTGCGTCGGCGATTGCCGCACTGCAGGAGGCGGGAAACAAAGTCAGCCGGGACATGATTGCCACCTACTATTCCGCCTACGAGCGGATCATTGCAAAGGTGGTGGAGCGAATCAGGCAGTTCTACACCGAGGAGAGGGAGTTCCGCATTACGGGACAGACCGGCTATGATTTCGTTCGCTATTCCAACAGAGGAATTTCGGAGCAACAGGTGGGAACTGCACCGGACGGTTCCGCGCTCTACCGCAGACCGATCTTCGACATCAAGATCAGCGCACAGCGGCGTTCTCCCTTCTCCCAGCTGGCGCAGAATGAGGTTGCCAAAGAGCTGTACGGGCTGGGGGCATTTAACCCGGAGATGGCACAGATGGTGCTTCCGATGCTGGAAATGATGGAGTTTGAAGGCAAGGAAAAAGTGCTTGCCTACGTTCAGCAGGGGCAGACGCTGTTTAATCAGCTGCAACAGATGAAAGAACAGATGGCAATGATGGCGGCGGAGCTGACGGGACAGCCGGTTGGCGGAGGTGCTCAAACGGGTTCGCCAACGACGCCAAACGTCGATTCCGTAAAGGCAGACAGCAGCGCGGAACGCTCGCCCATCGGACGGGTTTATGATACCGCAGAGAATCTATCAACGGGGGTAACGGCATGATCGAGATCGTCGGGGGAATTACCGCAGACCGGTGTGAGATCACGGCGGCAGGGCACGCCGGGTATGCGCCCATCGGGCAGGACATCGTTTGTGCCGCTGTGTCCGCTCTGCTTTGCACTCTCTCCCTTTGCGACGAAGTGGAGGTAGAGCAGGGAGAGGGCATTTTGCACCTTTTCGGCGAAGCTACCGAGCAGGTATGCTATCTCTTTCGGGCAATTGCCGCAGGGATTTTTGAAATTGCGGCACAATATCCAGCAAATGTTTCCATCAAATGGGGGGACTACAAATCAAACTGACTATGCTACAATGTAAGTATCACGGGTGGATTCCCGCGGAATCCCGTTATGGGACAAGAAAGGAGCCTATGATGAAACTGAATTTTGATCTGCAGTATTTTGCCGAAGGCGGCGCCGCATCCGGAGCGGCAGAAGCTGTCGGCACGGTGCAGTCGGGAAACGGTAAGGCAGGCGGCACCAATGGGGACAATGGCGATAAGGTAAAAGTGATCTACGGGAAACAGGCAACCGAAGATCCTGCGTCTGACACCGAGACGCAGACCCAAAAAGAGCAGACTGCCGACAAGGCGGCGCAGTTTCGTGCGCTGATTGACGGAGAGTACAAGGATGAGTACACCAAGCTCACTCAGCAGATGATCAATCGCCGCTTTAAGGAAACCAAGACAACCGAAGAATCGCTGAAAGGAAAGCTGAGTGCGGTCGAACCACTTCTGGAGCTGTTGAAGGTGCGGTACAATACCGAGGACGAGGGACAGCTGACCGAGCTGCTGAAAAAGGACAATGCCATCTGGCAGGACGCTGCCGACGAGATGAGCATGACCACTCCGCAGTACATGGACTATCTCCAGCTGAAGATGCGGGACAAGCGACTGGCGCAGATCGAGCAGAATGCCGATGCGCAGAAAAAGGCGTCTGCCCAGTATCAGCAATGGATGAGCGAAGCCATGGAGCTGAAGGCAAAGTATCCTGCGTTTGACCTGAATCAAGAGGTGCAGAACGAGACCTTTGCACGTCTATTGAAGGCAGGTGTCCCCATGGATCACGCCTTCAAGGTGGCGCATTACGATGAGTTCCTGGACGGTACCGTTCAGCGGGTACAACAGCAGACAGCCGACAACGTGGTCGCAAACGTCCGCGCCAGAGGGGCACGTCCTGCGGAAGCAGGTGCCAAGCGTTCTTCGGGAGTCGTCTACAAATCAGACCCGAATACCTTCACCAAGGAGGATCGGGCAGAAGTTGTACGGCAGATGAAGGAAGGCAAGGTATTTAATTTCTGAGTGTTCCTGTCTGCCTTGCATCAGACGGCGCAATTGCGCAGAAAGGAATTTTATGAAAAATCTGATTTCTACTATCTTCACGCTGCAGATGTTCGCTGAACAGCCTCCTGCAAATACAACCGCCAGCGAGGGTATTTCTCCCTCCATGCGCACCTTCTATGCAGACCTGCTTCGAGACGGCGTAGAGCCGAACCTTGTCCACGACCAGTTCGGTCAGCAGAAGGATATCCCCCAAAACAGCGGAAAGGTCATTACCTTTCGCAGATTCGATCCCCTGCCTAAAATGCTGGAGCCTTTGACCGAAGGCGTCACGCCTGACGGGCAGAGCCTCACTCAACAGGATTTTACCGCCGAGGTCAAGCAGTACGGCGGATGGGTAGGGCTTACCGACCTGCTGATGCTTACCTCCACCGACGTCAAGATCGTGGAGGCCACCGAGCTTTTGCAGTCTCAGGCGGCACGAACTCTGGACACCATCACCCGCGAGGTACTCAACGGAGGCACCAACGTACAGTACGGTGCAGACTCTACCACCGCCCGCAATCTGTTGGACAAGGACGACAAGTTGACCGTGGACTGCTTGAAGCGCGCCGCCAGAAAGCTGAAGCTTCAGAACGCGGAAAAGCCGGACGGCAGAACCTACGTTGCCATCGTCCATCCGGACTGTGCCTACGATCTGATGAGCGACGATGAGTGGAAGAAGCCTCACGAATATGTGGACACCTCCAATCTCTATTACGGCGAGATCGGAACCGTTGCCGGTGTGAGAGTCGTTGAGACCACCGAAGCGAAAATCTTCGCCAAGGCAGGCTCCGGCGGTGTGGACGTTTATTCCACGCTGGTGCTTGGCAAGAATGCCTACGGCACCACCAAGATCAGTGGCGCGGGTCTGCAGCACATTGTCAAACAGCTTGGCTCTGCCGGCTCTGCCGACCCTCTGGATCAGAGAGCGTCGGTGGGCTGGAAAGCCAACAAGGCGGTGACCCGCCTGAACGAAGCGTTTATGGTACGCATCGAGACCTGCTCGACCTTCGACGCGGGCGCAAACTAATCTGAACCAACCATAGGAGGACTGTATATGGCAGACAAGAACCAATCCGCTGAATCGGCGGAAAAGACGATTCCTTCCCCTGATGAAGGGAAGACGGAAATTCCAGAAGAATTCAAGGGGCTGAACGGCTCTGAGCTGATCATGGCACTGATGGCGAAGATCGGCAATCTGGAGTCGAGAGTGGGAGACGGCAAGAGTGAACGCGAGGTGGAAGCTGTCGCCAAAGCTCAGCGGGATGCCAAGCGGAAAGAAGCCGAAGCCAAGCTGGAGGAGTATGTGGAGGTGATGGTCACAAAAATTCCGGTCCCCGGCTATAAGGAGCCTGTCTACTTGTCGATCAACGGCGAAAACTGCCGATTTGAACGAGGCGTGCGGGTGAAGATCAAGCGGAAGTTCGCAAATCTGCTGGATCAGTCTCAGGTGCAGGATGCACAGACCATCGCAATGATGGAACGGGAGGAGCGGAGGTTCGCTACCGACCCGAACACCATTGCATGAGCAAAACTGAATAGCCGCGATTCACAGCAAGGCTCAAGACACGGCTTGGGGGAGTATTATGGATGATACTCCCCCATTTTTTATAATAGGCGATTTTGAAACTGCGTTTCACAATCGGATGATTTTACAGATCGAAAGGAGATAAGGATGGCAACACCGGTACAAATTCTGAAATTCGTGGATGACGCGAAACCAAATAACTTCAGCGAGGACACAAAGCTGATCTGGCTGAATGAGATCGAGGCTCGGATTAGCTGTGAGATATTCGGGCACATGGACTCTTATACATACATCACGGCGGAAGAGATCGGCACCAGAAAGCTGACGGCAGACCCTCCACACACGGCGGTCTATTGGTCATGGCTCTGTGCGATGATCGACTTTGCCGCAGAGGATTATGACAAATATCAGAACGATATCCAGCTGTTCAACACATTTTGGAACGAATACGCCAAGCACTGTATTCGGAAGCGGGGTGAGGATGTATGAAGCTGAATTTACGGGAGATCGGCGATAACCGATCGCTTCCGGCGGCAGAGCGAATGGATCGGCTGGAAAACTATGTGCGCGATCTGGTGGGAGAGCTGAACGTGAAGCTGACCGCATTGGAAAAAGAAAACGCCGACCTCAGAAAGCGGCTGGGAGAGGGGGGAAAAACGTGAATCTGCCGAAAATGGTTTATGCTTCCGGAAAGATGAAAACCAATCAGACCGCTTTTGGCGGGATGAATCATTCGGAGAGTGCGTCGGACGGAGAGATTTACGATATGCAAAATCTATCGTCCGATGCGTATCCGTTTTTAGCTCCCCGTTCCAGTCGGTATCTTGTTTGTGCGATGGAAAAGATTAGCAATTTGGTCACGGTAGGAAACGTGCTGTACTTTGTGAACGGAAGTGCCCTGTGCAGATCTGAGACGATAGAAAAGACGGTAAACGGAAATTCGATTGATTGGATGGCGGTGGTGGAGGATACGGGAGTTAACTTCGAAAATTCAGGAAAAATCCTGTGCGTCATGGGAAAACGTCTGATCATGCGAATGGACGGCGAGCCGGGGGTGTATAACACCGAGACGGGAGTGTACAAATCAATGGGACTGTCGATCGGCGATACGGCTACGGTGGGGGATGGGACGCTGTATGAGGAGAGTGCTGCAGCCAATACCATCACGATGCATTACAGTAACGCGGAAGGAATGGGATTTTCCAAAGGGGATGCAGTTCACATCGCAATTTACGGAGGACAACTGATCGGAGAGACGGATGCTGTGATCAGAGAAATATCCGGAACTGTAATTTCCTTTGATGAGAACACGTTCGACGGAATGACCGGAACGTGGTCTGTGACAATCGAACGAAAGGTTCCTGATTTTGACCATATTTGCGTTTGCAATAACCGACTGTTCGCCTGCAAAGGAAATACCGTGTGGGCATCCGCTTTGGGCGATCCTTTCAACTGGTATGTGTACGACGGCATTTCAACAGACGCTTGGTCGGTGGAAACAGAGGACAGCGGAGAGTTTACCGCCTGCTGTGAATTTCTCGGCTATCCCTATTTCTTCAAGTCGGATGCCATTTACAAGCTGTTCGGAAGCTATGCCGATGAATACCGGCTGCAAAAGACCAACGCCTTCGGCGTGAAGGAAGGTGCATCCGGATCGACGGCTGCCGTTGGCAGTACGCTCTTCTACCTATCGCCTGCGGGCGTGTGCGCTTTCAGCGGCGGCTATCCTTCCGTGATCCTGACCGCCGAGCAGCTTGGCGGGTATCCGAACTCCACCTCCCGGGCGGCTTCCACCGGAAGCAAGTATTACCTGAAGCTATGGCTGACCGCCGAAGCAGGAGGGGATGGGTCGGATGATGGAATCGGGCTGTTTGTTTACGATGTGCAACGGGGGCTATGGCATAAAGAGGACGGTACCGTAACGCCCTGTGCGGAATCGGGCTGGCCCGGTACCCGTCAGAGAAACCTCTACGGCATCTCACAGGACGGGATTTGGCTGATGGGTACGCCTGCATTCACCATGTCGGATTCCGAGCAGGGAGCGCAGATGATCGGGCACAGGGAGGAGATCGTTGAATCCTTCGCCGAGTTTGGCTACGCGTTCCACGATACCACCAACACCAAACAGCTTTATCGGTTGACCGTCCGCTTACAGGCAGAGGAGGGCGCAAGAATCAAAATACGCGCTTCCTGCGATGACGGCGCATACAAGACCGTTTTTGAGACCAGAAGCCGCAGTCGGCAGACTCTGTCCATCCCGATCAGACCGCAGAGATGCGACCGCTATCGGCTGAAGATCGAGGGGAGCGGAGATTATAAAATCTACGCCATTACCAAGGAATACTCGGTAAGCGGCAAATAAGGAGGATACAATATGACACTGAATGAACGCAAGCTGAAAGATCATCTGTTACTGGGGAGGGACTTTGTACAGAAAGAATCGGACAGCTCCACACTGAAGCCGCCTTTTTCTGATAAAGGAACGGGAAGTTCCAAATCGGAGACGTCTTCTGCACAAAGCGGAGATACTGCGAAGATAGAATCATCCGATTA
>JBJDZI010000052.1:0-14298 GCA_051867925.1 Eubacteriales bacterium | reverse complement strand
ACACCACCTTCCGTGAAGAGACCGAGACCGACCTGTTCGGCGAGCAGGCTGTCCTCTGCGGCGGCGTAACCGCTCTGATGCAGGCAGGCTTTGAGACTCTGGTTGAGGCAGGCTACAAGCCCGAGAACGCTTACTTCGAGTGCATCCACGAGATGAAGCTGATCGTTGACCTGATCTTTGAAAAGGGCTTTGCAGGTATGCGCTACTCCGTTTCCGACACCGCTGAGTACGGCGACTACGTCACCGGTCCCCGCATCATCACCGAGGAGACCAAGAAGGAAATGAAGAAAGTCCTCACCGAAATCCAGAACGGTACCTTCGCCCGCAACTGGATCCTGGAGAACCAGGCAAACCGTCCCTTCTTCAACGCTACCCGTAAGCTGAACGCCGAAATCCAGCTGGAACAGGTTGGCGCAGACCTCCGTTCCAAGATGAACTGGGGTACCAAAGAAGAGATCATCAAGGAAAAGGTTTAATTTTTCCTCGTGCGCCCGAGGCGCGACTCTATACGGTCGGATCCGCGTGTCTTTGACACGCAGGATCCGGCTCCCCCTTCTTCAAAGACCCCGACACGGGAGAAAACCTGTTTCTCCCGTATCCGAATTTTTGAGGAAAGGCAGAGTTTTTCTCTGTAAAGGTACCAAAATGCGTTCCGATATTATGAAAAACGGTCCCGACCGCGCCCCTCAGCGTTCGCTGTTGAAGGCAAACGGTTACACCGATGAACAAATTCGCAAGCCCCTCATTGGCGTCGTCAACTCTTTCAACGAGATCGTTCCCGGACATTCTCATCTGAACACCATCGCCCGTGCGGTCAAAGACGGCATTCTGGCGGCAGGCGGTACGCCCATGGAATTCAGTACCATCGCCGTATGCGACGGCATCGCCATGGGTCATGAGGGAATGAAATACTCTCTGGTCACCCGCGAACTGATCGCCGACACGGTGGAGTGCATGGTCAAAGCCCACGCGCTGGACGGTCTGGTGTTCATCCCCAACTGCGACAAGATCGTGCCCGGTATGCTGATTGCCGCCGCACGGCTGAATATCCCCGCCATCTTCTGTTCCGGCGGTCCCATGCTGTCGCTAAGTGACGATTGCGGCAAGGCAATGGATCTGAACTCCGTTTTTGAAGCGGTAGGCGGCTTTATGCAGGGTACCGTTTCCAAGGAAAAGCTGGACTACGTTGAAGAATACGCCTGTCCCGGTTGCGGCTCCTGCTCGGGTATGTTTACCGCAAACTCCATGAACTGCCTCTGCGAAGCACTGGGCATGGCACTCCCCGGCAACGGAACCATTCCCGCCGTTTACGGCGCACGTCTGCGGCTGGCGAAGACTGCCGGCGCAAGAGTGGTAGATTTGGTTCGCGAGAACATCCGCCCGCTGGACATCATGACCAAGGAAGCCTTCGACAACGCGCTGACCACCGATATGGCACTGGGGTGCTCTTCCAACTCCCTGCTCCATCTGACCGCCATCGCGCATGAAGCGGGCGTCCCCTTTGATATGCGCTACGTCAACACTATTTCCGAGCGCACCCCTAACCTCTGTCATCTGGCTCCCGCAGGGAATCACCATATGCAAGATCTGCAGAACGAGGGCGGCGTGTACGCAGTCATGAACGAGATCTCCAAACTGGGTCTGCTCAATCTGGAATTGCCTACTGTCACCGGCAAAACGGTCGGTGAAAACATCGCAGGCGTCACCTCTATAAAGCACGAGGTCATCAAACCCGTGGAGGCTCCCTACTCCAAGACCGGCGGTCTGGCGGTGCTGTTCGGCAGTCTGGCTCCCGAGGGAGCGGCGGTCAAGCGTTCCGCTGTTGCCGCCGAGATGCTGGTGCATCAAGGTCCCGCCAGAGTATTTGAGTCCGAGGAAGAAGCAATTGCCGCCATTTACGCAGGCAAGATCGTATCGGGCGACGTTGTGGTGATCCGCAACGAAGGTCCCGCAGGCGGTCCCGGCATGAGAGAGATGCTCTCCCCCACCTCCGCCATCTGCGGTATGGGACTGGACAAGTCGGTTGCGCTGATCACCGACGGACGCTTCTCGGGTGCAACCCGCGGTGCATCCATCGGTCACGTCTCCCCCGAGGCATATCACGGCGGTCCCATCGCATACGTTAAGGAAGGCGACATCATCTCCATCAACATCCCCGAATACAAGCTGGATCTGCTGGTCTCCGAAGAAGAGATGGCAAAACGGAAAGCTGAGATGGTTCCCATGAAGAAGGACAATCTGACCGGTTATCTGAAGCGGTATTCCAAGATGGTCGCATCGGCTTCCAAGGGCGCGATCATTGAATAAGCGAAGGGATCGGCAGAGAGAAACGACCGTTTTCCGCCGGATCCCCGGGCGAGACCCAGCATGATAGATTTCGAAAGGAATTCACTTTTATGGCAAAGAGAATTAAGATATTTGATACCACGCTCCGAGACGGCGAACAGTCTCCCGGATGCACCATGAATCTCTCCGAGAAAATCGAAGTTGCGCGTCAGCTGGAACGGCTGAAAGTAGACGTGATTGAGGCAGGCTTTGCCATCTCCTCTCCCGGCGATTTCGAGTCGGTCAAGACCATCGCCGAGTCGGTCAGCGACTGTACCGTCGCTTCTCTGGCACGCAGTACCGTCGGAGACATTGATGCGGCGTGGAACGCCGTCAAGGGCGCCACCGATCCCCGCATCCACCTCTTCCTGGCAACTTCCCCCATCCATATGCAGTACAAACTCCGCATGACTCCCGAACAGGTGGTTGCCAAGACCGCTGAGATGGTTGCGTATGCGAAGAAATATTGCTCCAACATCGAGTTCTCCTGTGAGGATGCCACCCGCTCCGATTGGGACTTTCTGAAGGTCGTGGTGGACGCCGCCATCAAGGCAGGTGCAACCGTCATCAACCTTCCCGACACGGTGGGCTACACCACTCCCGCCGAGATGAAAGCACTGATCCAATATATGATGGAAAACGTCCCCGATTCCGACAAGATTGAGTATTCGGTTCACTGTCACAACGACCTGGGCATGGCAGTTGCCAACTCCCTTGCAGGCGTGCAGGGCGGCGCACTCCAGATCGAGTGTACCGTCAACGGCATCGGTGAGCGCGCGGGCAACACCTCTCTGGAACAGGCGGTCATGGCAATGCACACCCGCCCTGCCCTTTTCGGCGAGCTTCCCCGCATCGACACGAAGCAGATCTACCGCACCTCCAAGCTGGTCTACTCGGTCATCGGTCAGTCCGCCTACAATACCCAGCCGATCGTGGGTGCCAACGCTTTTGCCCACGAGTCGGGCATTCATCAGCACGGCGTTCTTGCCAACAAGCTGACCTACGAGATTCTCACCCCCGAATCGGTGGGCATCTCCACCAATCAACTGGTTCTGGGCAAGCATTCGGGCAAACACGCGCTTGCCGCTCGCATCAAGGAACTGGGTTACGATCTCACCGACGAGCAGGTGGGCGAGACCTTCACCAAGTTCAAGGATCTCTGCGATAAGAAGAAGACCGTCACCGACAGCGATATCGAAGCGCTGATCACCAACACCGCCAGCACTTCCGAGAACGAACGTTACAAATTCGTCAGCTTCACCGTTTCCACCAAGGGACGGCAGGGCGTGGAAGGCACCATCTGCCTGCGCCATGAGGACGAATTTGTGGAGCAGACCTACTGCGGCGACGGCTCCATCGACTCGATCTACGCCGCCATCGACAAGATCGTCTGCCCTCCCGAGCATACGCTGGATAAGTTCATCATCAACGCCGTATCCGAAGGTCAGGAAACGCTGGGCGAGGTCATTCTGAAGCTGCGTTGCGGCGAAAAGACCTACAACGGCAGAGGCCTTTCCACCGACATTATGGAAGCCTCCATCATGGCATATCTGGGCGCGCTGAACCAGTTCATGGACTAAACTGTCTTCCCCTTCGGGGGAGGCGGATCAATTAAAAATTTCAGGGAAGTCAGAGGGATTATCCCAAACTCCCTCTGACCGGATCAATTTATGCAAACCATCGAATTATTTGATTCCACGCTACGGGACGGATCGCAGGGGGAAGGCATCTCCTTTTCGGTGCAGGATAAACTGAACATCGTCCGCATTCTGGACGAGTTCGGCGTCACCTACATTGAGGCGGGCAACCCCGGCTCCAACCCCAAGGACATCTCCTTTTTCGAGGAGCTGAAGAAACTGAAGCTGAACCGCTCGATTCCCGTTGCGTTCGGCTCTACCGCACGGTTCGGCACCCCCGTTTCGGAAGATGCCAACGTGAAAAACCTTCTCGCCGCCGAGACGCCCGCCGTTGCCATCTTCGGCAAAAGCTGGGATCTCCACATCCGTGAGATTCTGAAGATCACCGAGGAGGACAACCTTTCCATTGTCCGTGACACCATCGCCTATCTGAAGGCAGCGGGCAAAGAGGTTATCTTTGATGCGGAGCATTTCTTCGACGGCTACAAACACAACCCGAACTGCGCCATGAGCGTGCTCGCCGCCGCAGTAGAAGGCGGTGCGGACGTGCTTTGCCTTTGCGACACCAACGGCGGAACCCTTCCCGATCAGGTCAAGACCGTCACCGAGACGGTGGTCGCCGCTTTCCCCGGAGAGCGCATCGCCATCCACTGTCACAACGACATCGGCTGTGCCGTGTCTTCGTCCATGGCATCGGTCTTCGGCGGAGCCACTCAGGTACAGGGCACCATGATCGGCTTCGGCGAGCGTTGCGGCAACGCCGACCTGTCTAACGTCCTGGCAAACCTGTCGCTGAAATGCGGCTACGATTGCGGCGTGGATCCCGCATCTCTCCGTGAAGTCTGCACCAAGATCGCCGAGATCTCCAACGTGCGGATCTCAGGCGGGCATCCCTACATTGGCAAATCCGCGTTCGCTCACAAGGGCGGTATGCACATCGACGGCGTGCAGAAATGCAGTGAGACCTTCGAGCATATCCCGCCGGAAGCAGTGGGCAACGCCCGCAAATTTCTGGTTTCCGAGGTGGCAGGCAGAGGCACGATCCTCCCCAGCCTGCAAAAATTCGTACCTACGCTAACCAAATCCTCCCCCGAAACGGTGGAACTGATGAGCATCCTCAAGGAGCGGGAGTATCAGGGCTATCAGTACGAGGGAGCCTCCGCTTCCTTTGAACTGTTGGTGAAAAAGCACTTAGGACTGATGAAACCTCACTTCAATGTGGTGATGTACAAGTCCTACGATGACTTCCCCGCCCCCGACGGCGAATGCCAGTCCACGGCGATGGTCAAGATTGAGGTAGACGGCAAGACCGAGTTGTCCTGCGCCGCAGGGAACGGTCCCGTCAACGCGCTGGACAAAGCCTTCCGAAAAGCCATCAGCGTCTTCTATCCTCACATCGACAACATGGAGCTTGCCGACTACAAGGTGCGCGTCATCTCCAACGGTACCACCAACGCTACCGTCCGCGTTCTCATCGACTCGCACGGCAGTCGCGGCGATTTCACCACCATCGGCGTATCCTGCGACATCATAGAGGCATCCTTCACCGCGCTGATGGATTCTTACGAATACGAATTGAACAGTTGATTCTAACCCAAAAGGAGTACATATAATTATGGCAATGACAATGACACAAAAGATCATCGCAGCCCATGCAGGGCTCGAATCGGTCAGCGCAGGACAGCTTGTGCTGGCGAACGTAGACATGGTTCTCGGCAACGACGTCACCACCCCCGTGGCGATCCGCGAGTTCAACCGTCTGGGTCTGAAGGAAGTCTTTGACAAGGACAAGATCTCCATGGTCATGGATCACTTCACCCCCAACAAGGACATCAAAGCCGCTACCCAATGTAAGATGTGCCGCGATTTTGCAGGCGAACATGAGATCACCAACTACTACGATGTTGGCGATATGGGCGTAGAGCACGCATTGCTCCCCGAAAAAGGTCTGGTGACTGCCGGCAACATCGTCATCGGCGCAGACTCTCACACCTGTACCTACGGTGCGTTGGGCGCATTCTCCACCGGTGTCGGCTCTACCGACATGGCGTGCGGAATGGCTACCGGCAAGGCTTGGTTCAAGGTTCCCTCCGCCATCAAGTTCAATCTGGTGGGCAAGCTGAACGGCTGGGCCTCCGGCAAGGACGTGATCCTCACCATCATCGGCATGATCGGCGTGGACGGCGCGCTCTACAAGTCCATGGAATTTGTAGGCGAGGGCGTACACTCCCTGTCCGTAGAAGACCGCCTCTGCATGGCGAACATGGCCATCGAAGCAGGCGGTAAGAACGGCATCTTCGAAGTGGATGACAAGACCATCGAGTTCCTGCAAAAGGCAGATGCCAAGCCCTTCACCGTCTTCCACCCCGATCCCGATGCGGTTTACGATGCGGAATACACCATTGATTTGTCCAAGATCGTGCCCACCGTTGCGTTCCCCCACCTGCCCGAGAACACCCACCCCGTATCCGAGATCGACGAGGTCAAGATCGATCAGGTGGTCATCGGCTCCTGCACCAACGGCAGATTGGAAGACCTGATCGTTGCCGCAAAGATTCTGGAAGGCAAAAAGGTCGCCAAGGACGTCCGTTGCCTCGTGATCCCCGCAACCCAGAAGATCTGGGAGGACGCTATGAACATGGGTCTGTTCACCACCTTCCTGCGGGCAGGCGCCATCGTCTCCACGCCCACCTGCGGTCCCTGTCTGGGCGGTCACATGGGCATTCTTGCCGAGGGCGAGCGTGCCGTTGCCACCACCAACCGTAACTTCGTAGGCAGAATGGGTCACCCCGGCTCCGAAGTTTACCTTGCAAGCCCCGCAGTCGCCGCCGCTTCTGCCATCGCCGGAAAGATCGTCACTCCCGAGGAGGTTCTGTAAAATGAAATTTGAAGGAAAAGTTATCAAATACGCCGATAATGTAGACACCGACGTGATCATCCCCGCCCGCTATCTGAACACCATCGACAAGAAGGAACTTGCCTCCCACTGCATGGAAGATCTGGACACCACCTTCACCTCCCGCGTACAGGATGGTGACATTATGGTAGCCGGCTGGAACTTCGGTTGCGGCTCTTCCCGTGAGCACGCACCCATCGCTATTAAGGAGAGCGGCATCGCATTGGTGATCGCCAAGTCCTTCGCCCGCATCTTCTACCGCAACTCCATCAACATCGGTCTGCCCATCATGGAATGCCCCGAGGCTGTGGATGCCATCGAGGAAGGACATCAGCTGTCGGTGGATGCCGACAACGGTGTGATCCGCAATCTGACCACCGGTGAGAGCTACCCCGTAGCACCCTTCCCGGAGTTTATTCAGCAGATCATTTTGGCAGGCGGTCTGATCCCCGCCATCACCGACGGCTTGGTCAAGTAATCCGTCCTGAATTTCCCCAAAAAAGTTTTCGATCGGATGCAAGGGGATGCAATGGCACTGTTTCAACAGGAAGCATTCCCCTGTATTTTCCAAAAAATAATCGACCGGATGCAAGGGTAAAGCCCTTGCGAAAAAAGGAGATAAAGTCATGAACTATTCTATTGCACTTCTTCGCGGTGACGGTATCGGTCCCGAGATCGTAGACAGCGCCTGCCGCGTACTGGACAAAGTCGGCGAGCTCTACGGTCACACCTTTCAGTACACCCCTTATCTGATGGGCGGCTGCGCCATTGATGAATACGGCGTTCCGCTTCCTCAGGAGACCATTGACGGCTGTCTGGCTTCCGACTCCGTTCTGCTGGGCGCGGTAGGCGGTCCCAAGTGGGACACTCTGCCCGGTCATCTGCGCCCCGAAAAGGGACTGCTGGGCATTCGTGCCGCGCTGGGTCTGTACACCAACATCCGTCCCGCAAAGCTCTACACATCTCTGTCCGCAGAAAGCCCTCTGCGCGCGGACATCTCCGCCAAGGGCATTGATCTGGTCATGTTCCGTGAACTGATCGGCGGCATCTACTTTGGCGAGCGCGGTCGCTCCGAGGATGGTCTCACCGCTTACGACACCGAGAAGTATTCCACCTACGAGATCGAGCGAATCGCCCACGCCGCTTTCAAGGCGGCAAGACTGCGCCGCAAGAAGGTCACCTCCATCGACAAGGCAAACGTACTGGAATCCTCCCGTCTGTGGAGAGAAACCGTCCACAAGGTCGCCGCAGAGTACCCCGACGTGACCTGCGAGGATATGCTGGTGGACAACGCCGCTATGCAGCTGGTGAAGAATCCCGCGCAGTTTGACGTCATCGTCACCTCCAACATCTTCGGCGACATCCTCTCCGACGAGGCATCCCAGATCACCGGTTCCATCGGACTTCTGCCCTCCGCTTCCATCGGCGACAGCACCCGCGGTCTGTACGAGCCTATCCACGGCTCTGCCCCCGACATCGCAGGTACCGGCAAGGCAAACCCCATCGCCACCATTCTCTCCGCCGCTATGATGCTCCGTTACGCCTTCGCGTTGGAGACCGAAGCCTGCGCCATCGAGAAAGCAGTGGACGACGTTCTGGCGGCAGGTCACCGCACCGGCGACATTCTGGGCGCATCCGGTGCCGTTCCGCTTTCCTGCGTTGAGATGACCGACAAGATCATCGCCGCGCTCCGCTGAGTCAGTTCAGCTGTCAACCGGACAGTTCGGCTCCCCGAAAGATTCTTGCAACGGATCTTTCGGGGGGGGGTTCATCGAAAGGTTAACAAAAACCGATAATAATTATAAATTTCAAAGGATATGATACAAAAAACTCGAATATTCGTCCTTTTCACCAATTGCGCTTTGTTAAATTTGTATAAAATTGCCCGCATAAAAAACGCTGGCACTCTTGACGAACCGAAAAAAGTATGCTATAATAATGTCAGCACTAAATAGTGTATAAACTATTTTTACAAGGAGATGTTCCCCATGAAAAAACTTCTCAGTGTGGTTCTTCTCGCTGCTATGATGACTGCGGCTCTCGCAAGTTGCTCCAGCGAAACCACCACTACTACCGCAGCTACCACCACCAAGGCTCCCGCAGCTTCCACCACTAAGGTTACTGCTCCTGACACTCAGCCTATTGGCACCGACCCCGACGACGTTCCTACTTATCCTAAGGTTCCCGGCGACGGTCTGGAAGAGCTGACTGCAGGTCTGAAACTCATCACCAGCGAAACCGACGTGAAGGTTGACATGGAAACTCTTGCAACCGTTGGCTTCAACACCTGGAACGAAGAGAAGGAAAACATTGCTCAGATGTTCGACGGCGTTGATACCTACGACGAATGGTATTTCGACGAAGACGGCAACCTGAAGGACGGCGCAGACCCCGATGCTGAAGGCGGTCCTACCGGCGGCGGTCCCGGCAAAATCGGCGGCAGCATTGCTAACCCCAGCTACTTCTACTTCGGTCTGACCGACAAGGCAACTCTTGGCGCATATGTTATCGTCACCGGTAACGACAACTCCAAGTATCCCGGTCGTAACCCTGTAGAATGGCATCTGTACGCTACCAACGATCAGGATGCTTTCGAAGCTTCTTCTCTGAACGGTGAGGACTTTGACGAGTCCAAGTGGGCTTTGCTTGATTACGTATACGACGGCAAGGTAACCGAAGATAACTTCGCTCCTTGCGGCTACGAAATCGACGCAGATGCACAGGGCGCTTACCAGTACTATGTATGGGTTCTGGAGTACACCACCGACGGCGTTTTCCAGGCAGCTGAGTTTGCTCTCTACGTGAAGTAATTGATTAAAAAATCGGCACTTCGGTGCCGATTTTTTTTGCGCAAAAAGGGGACGCTCGAAATGTCGGGCGTCTCGCCAAAGCAGAAGAAGCAGGATGGGAGATGCGCACCTTTTTTTGCGGGATTTCCGACGGAAATCTTGACATTCGAAACAAAATGGCGTACAATAGAGAAAGATCAAACTGTGTATTGAGAAAGCTCAAACAATACATCGAGAAAAGTCAAACCGATACGAGGAAACCATGACCGAGAAATTATATTATCAAGACTCCTACCTGTTCAGTTTCACCGCCACGGTACGCGCCTGCACTCCTGCGGGCGATGAATATGCGGTGGAACTGGATCGCACCGCCTTCTTCCCTGAAGAGGGCGGTCAGTACGCCGATACGGGACTGCTTTCGGGCATCCCTGTTCTGGATGTTAAGGAGAAGAACGGGATCATCATCCACACGCTCCCCGCCCCTCTGCCCGTAGGTACGGAAGTAGTGGGACAAGTGGAGGGCAAACAGCGACTGCGCAAAATGCAGAATCACACCGGGGAGCATATCGTTTCGGGGCTGTTCCACTCGCTGTACGGGCTGAACAATGTGGGCTTCCATCTTGGTCACGACGACGTGACCATTGATCTGGACGGCTCCCTGACCCGCGACGATCTGTGTCGGGTGGAGGTTCTCGCCAACGAGGCGATCTGGAAGAATCTGCCCATCCGAGCGGAGTTTCCCGCCCCCGAAGTGCTTGCAACCTTACAGTATCGCTCCAAGTTGGAGCTGACCGAAAATGTGCGAATCGTCACCGTCCCCGGTTACGACGTCTGCGCCTGCTGTGCGCCGCACGTTGCCTACACCGGCGAGGTGGGACAGATCAAACTGCTGGACTATTCCCGCTATAAAGGCGGCGTGCGGATCCATATGCTCTGCGGCATGGACGCGCTGAGCGATTATCACGCCCGCTACGTTGCCACCGCCGCCATTTCCGCGAAACTCACCGCACCGCAGAGCGAGGTTGCCGAAGCGGTAGACCGTCTTCACGCTGAACTGCAGGAAAAGAAACAGCAGATCGCCCGTTTGCAGGATGCGCTGGCGGCAGAATTGCTCTGCTCGCTCCCTGCGGGAGACGCTCCCGCCCTCTTCTTTGAAACACGGCTGGACAATCCCGCCCGCCGCGCGCTGGTGAACGGCGCCGCCGAAAAACGTCCCCTCGCCGCTCTCTTTGCAGGCGACGACGAGGCGGGCTACACCTTCCTCATCGGCAGTACCACCGTCGATCTGCGCGCCTTCGCTAAATCGCTGACCGCCGCTCTGGGCGGCAGAGGAGGCGGTTCCGCCACGCTGATCCAAGGCACGCTCTCCGCCTCCCGCAAAGCCATTGAGGAATATTTCCAATCCATCTGAGAAGCAAGGAAAAAGGACACGCATATGAAATTCACAGCCAATTACCACACTCACACCTACCGCTGCGGACACGCCTGCGGCGAAGATTGCCGATATGTGGAGGAAGCCATCGCAGCGGGCATTACGACCCTCGGATTCTCCGATCACGCGCCGATGCCCTTCCCCGGCGGTCACCGCTCCGGTCACCGCGTACAGATGGCTGATGCAGAGGACTACTTTACCTCCATCAGCGACCTGAAGCGCGAGTACGCCCGCGATATTCAGATCCACATCGGCGTGGAAGCGGAGTTTTATCCCGACACCTTCGATCTGTTTTGGGATTATATCCGGCAGTTCCCGCTGGAGTATATGATTCTCGGTCAGCACTTCATCGGGCGGGAGGAGGACGGACTGTACAGCGGCGCACCCTCTCCTTCCGAGGAAAAGCTGGTGAAATTTACGGACAATCTCATTGATGCCATCCGCACGGGGAAATTCCTCTACATTGCCCATCCTGACATCCTCAACTACACAGGCGAGTTTGAGCCATATCATCGGGAGATGACCCGTCTCTGCCAAGCCGCGAAAGAACTGCACATGCCGCTGGAAATCAACCGCCTCGGCTATTTTGAACACCGCATTTACCCAAGCGACCGCTTCTTTTCCATCGCCGCGGAGGTGGGGTGCGACGTGGTCATCGGCTCGGATGCCCACTCCCCCGACGTGTTCCGCGATCACGCATCCATCGAGGGTTGCGCAGCGCTTGCAGAGAAGCACGGACTGCACATCCTGTCCAAGCTGACGATGCCAAAGGAGTTTACCAAATGATCAGCTTCCGCAACGATTACAGCGAGGTGGCGCATCCTTGCATTCTGCAAAAACTGTCGGAGTGCGCCTATACCCAAAACAGCGGCTACGGACTGGACGGTCATTCCCAAGCCGCCGCCGACTCCATTCGCCGTCTCATGGGGCGGGATGCCGACATCCACTTCATCCCCGGCGGCACGCAGACCAATCTGTTGGCGATCTCTGCCTGCCTGCATCCCTTTGAGTGCGTTCTCGCCTGCGACACGGGACACATCAACGTTCACGAGACGGGTGCCATTGAAGCGACGGGACACAAGGTGGTCACCGTCCCTCATGTAGACGGAAAGCTCACCCCCGACGGCATCCGCACGCTATTCGACGCCCATGAGAGCGAGCATATGGTCAAGCCGCGGATGGTCTATCTCTCCGACTCCACCGAACTGGGGACGATCTACTCCAAGGCAGAACTGACTGCCATCCGCCGTATCTGCGACGAGCTGGGACTGCTCCTCTTTCTGGATGGCGCGCGGCTCGGCTCTGCGCTGTGCAGTGCACAAAACGATCTGACCCTTGCCGATCTGGCGTACCTCTGCGATCTGTTCTACATCGGCGGCACCAAGAACGGCGCACTGTTCGGTGAAGCACTGGTGGTGGTCAACGAGGTGCTCCGCCCCGACTTCCGATACATGATCAAAAATCGCGGTGCTATGTTGGCAAAAGGATTCATCACGGGAATGCAGTTTGAAGTGCTGTTTGCGGGCGATGAGCCGCTCTACTTTGATCTTGCTAACCACGCCAATCGGCAGGCGAACAAGATCGCCGATGCCTTGATTGCAAAGGGCTATGACTTCTACGCTACCCCATCGGGCACGAATCAGCTTTTTCCCATCGTCACCGCCGAGAAACTGGCGAAACTTCAGCAGACCTTCACCTTCAACGTGGAGAAAAAACTCCCCGACCGACGGGCGGCAATCCGCTTTGTCACCTCCTTTGCGACCACCGATGAAATGGTTCATGCGCTGATCGCATCGCTATAATAAAATCCCTGCAAACCAAACCTGTTTGCAGGGATTTTTGATTGACTCAGCAAGTCTTAATTCCAATGGAACCCAGATTGTTCTCGCCCCGAATGGTCAGCGAGGGACCGGTTCCGTCGGTGGCACGGTTTTTGGCACCGCCCAGATTGTTCTCAATCTGACAGTTCACCGACCAGTTTTCGGGCACGCACACCTCAACGGAACCCAAATTGTTCTCAATGATCAGAGCTCCGCCGCCGGTATAGGCATCGGCATTTTCAAAGCGAATGACGGTAGAACCCAGATTGTTTTCCACATACTGCTCAGTGAAAGTCGTGCAGTCGATATAAACGGTGCGGGAGCCGAGATTGTTCTCGGTGTATCCCTTGCCGCTTACATTCACGCCGTTTGTAACGGAAATCCGCATTTTTCTTCTACCGGGTATGGCACCCAGGATCAGCGACAGTCCGATACAGATCAGGACGGTGTATAGCAGAAGCAGCCAGTTATTGATCAGATTACCCGATTCTACGCCGCAAACATAGGCGATATTCGGCTCCACCACCATAAACAGGAGCGACAGAAAGAAAATCGTCCTGCAGACCTTGAGTTTGCAAACAAAATTGATGACAATCGCCAGCAAGAAGAGTGCGCAGACGATCCGCCAAACGGACATCTCTCCTACTACGCTTTTCATAGGCGGAGTCACGCCGGTGGCTTCTAACAGACCGAACACTGCAAAGAGGATACAAAACAGCGCAATGGCAATTTTCCAGACTTTCATTTTCCAAACCTCACTTCTTCGATTTTATCTTTGAGAATCTTATAGTACCCGCGGGAGAAATAGGTTGCTTTATCGCATCCTTTGAAGGTGATCTCACCGTTTCCGGTCAGCTCACGGCTGAGCGAACTGATGAGCCGCACGTTTGCGATCACCGATTTGGAGATGCGGACAAAATAGGCGGGCAGAATCTCCTCCAGCTCGAAGAGCTTGTACCCCGTCTGATACATTCGATCCCTCGTGTGCGCGCAGACTTTTCCATCGTAGGTCTCAAAAAAGAGGATCTCGCTTTTTTGGACGTAATACTCTCTGCTGCCGATGGATAGCACCAGTTCGCTTCCGCCGCGAAGCAGATTCTCCACCAGCGATTCAATGCGCTTCACCTCATCGGTGCGCTCCCGACATCGGATGACGATCTCTTCAGGCGCGTCTTCGGCAATTTCGATGCGGATCTTCATGTTTCCCCTCCTTCCCCGCTGTCTTGTCCTCATTATAGCACAGGGGTTGGATTTTGTAAAGCGGGTTTTCGTGAGTGGTCGAATTTTGCAGGTAAGATGTAGATTTTTGGATGATCTAAATCAGGGCGGCAAGTATTTGCCGCCCTCAGACTGTCGATATACTACAAATTTAGAGTGCCGTCAGCCAAGGAAGTGGGTG
>JBJDZI010000051.1:0-2834 GCA_051867925.1 Eubacteriales bacterium | reverse complement strand
AAAAGCGGTTGAAGCGGTCTGCATAGCCTCTCCCATCGGGGTATACGGAAACGATTATCACAGACTTCCCCCGATATAAAAAAAGTATTGACATTTGGGGGAGAAAGTGGTACAATGAGGGAAAGATCGTTCTGTGAGGTGGAAATGGAAATCGGTCAGATGAAAACGGCAGATCTCGCCTATCTCGGAGATGCGGTGATCGAACTATGGGTACGGGAGCGTCTGCTCCGGATGGGCGTGTGCGGCTCAGGGAGACTGAACCGCGCGGCACTTTGTTATGTCAAAGCCACGGCACAAGCGGCGGCAGTGACGGTTCTGCTTCCGATGCTCAGCGAAGAGGAAGCGGCGGTTTGGAAACGCGGGCGCAACAGTCATTGCGGCTCGGTGCCCAAAAGCGCAAATGTTGCCGAATACCGTGCGGCTACGGGGCTGGAAGTTCTCTGCGGATGGCTGAAGCTTATGGAGCGGCAGGATCGGATCGATGCGCTTCTGACGGCGGGCTACCACCCTATGGAAGAGGCAACGCAGTTTTGATATGCGACACGGAACGAAACACAAAAAACAATGAAACGAGGTAGTTTTCATGTATTATTTCGGGATTGACCTGGGCGGAACCAACATCGCCGCCGGTATCGTTGACGAGCAGTTCAACATCATCAAAAAGGCAAGCACCCCCACCATTGCGACCCGTCCCACCGATGAGATCGCAAGGGACATGGCGGATCTCTGCCTGAAACTCTGCGAAGAGTGTAACATTCCTCTGTCCGAGATTGCCGCTTGCGGCATCGCTTCCCCCGGCACCTGCAACAGCGAGACGGGCGTGGTGGAATTTTCCAACAACATTCCCATGCTCAACTATCCCATGGTGGACAAGATCCGCGAATTTTTGGGCATCGACAAGGTGTACATCGACAATGACGCCAACGCGGCGGCTCTGGGTGAGACTCTGGCAGGCGCGGCGGCAGGCGCATCTTCTGCGGTGATGATCACGCTGGGCACCGGTGTGGGCGGCGGTATCGTCATCGACGGCAAGATCTACTCCGGCTTCAACCACGCAGGCGCAGAGCTGGGTCACATCGTCATCGAAAAGGGCGGCAGGCCCTGCACTTGCGGCAGAAAGGGATGCTGGGAGGCATATTCTTCCGCAACCGGTCTGATCAATATGACCCGCGAAAAACTGCTTTCCACCAAGGACACCGTGATGTGGGAACTGATCGAGAACGATCTTACGAAGATCAGCGGTCGTACCGCATTCAACGCCATGAAACTCCACGGCGACAAGGCAGGCACCGCGGTTTGCGAGGAGTACATCTCTTACCTTGCTTGCGGTATCGCCAACATCATCAACATCTTCCAGCCCGAGGTGGTCTGCATCGGCGGCGGTGTTTGCAACGAGGGCGATCCTCTCTTCGTTCCCCTTCGCGCAGAGGCGGCTAAGGAAAACTTCGCCCGTAACTCTGACAAGCAAACCAAGATCGTGAAAGCCGCTCTGGGCAACGATGCCGGCATCATCGGCGCCGCCGCTCTGGGCATGAATCGGTAAATATTATATTGTAATTGGGGCTTCGCCCCAAACCCCGTTTTTTCTCGGAACCTTCTTGAAAGAAGGTTCCAAACCTCCAAGAACTTAGATAAAAGGGCGGCAAGTATTTGCCGCCCGGTTTGTTATGTTTGCAGAGCCAAGAGCCATGGAAGCAGGTGGGGAGTCTGATGAGGAATGTAGCAGTCGCTACGCGACAACTACGATAACTTCGACGTCCCCTGATGGGTTCTCCCTCCCCGCAGAAACGAAGGACTATTGAGATAAACACTCTGTCAGAGAGCGTCAGACTACGCCGCGCCGCGACTATGCACAGAAAACGCCCCATATTTGCGAAAATCTCCGAATCTCCCTTGCATTTGGTCTGCGAGTGTGCTACAATGATAAGACCATTCAATGGTTTCACCATTCAGAACGATTGACCTTCCCGAAGAAAGAGGCATATGATGAACGCAATTTTAATCGAACCAAAAGGAAACACCCAAATGATTGCCCATCGCGGTTTGTCGGCACTGGAGCGGGAGAACACCGTGGCAGCATTCGTTGCCGCGGGCAACCGCAGTTATTTCGGTATCGAAACCGATATTCACCGCACTGCCGATGGTCCTTTTGCGGTGATCCACGATGACAGAACCGGCAGAGTTTCCCCCGTGGATTTGCCGGTAGAAGAAAGCCCCATGGACGATCTGCGCCGACTTGAACTCTACGACACCCACGGTCTGCCCACCCGAGGAGATCTTGTGATTCCTACCTTGGAAGAATACGCGGCGGTTTGTCGGGATTATGGAAAAGTGTCGGTACTGGAACTGAAGAGCCATTTCACCCCGGATGAGATCGCACGAATCGTCTCTGTTTTGCGGATGCGGGATCAGCTGGAGCATACGATCTTCATCTCGTTCGACATTGAAAATCTCTATCTGATTCGCAAGATTTTGCCCGATCATCCCGTGCAGTTCCTGACCGGAACACTTAGCGAGGAGATTTACGGGAATCTCGTCTCCCGTCGCATGGATCTGGACGTGCATTTTGCCGCTCTGACCAAGGAATGGGTAGACCGTTATCACGCGGCAGGGCTGAAGATCAACTGCTGGACGGTGGACAATCCCGACGATTGCCGCCGCCTGATCGACTGGGGCGTGGATTACATCACCTCCAACCGTTTGGAATGAATTTATCTTGGAACCTTCTTGAAAGAAGGTTCTTATAACTCCAAAAATTTATCAGAAAAGGGCGGCAAGTATTTGCCGCCCTCAGACTGTCGATAAACTATAAATTTAGAAAACCGCCAGCCAAG
>JBJDZI010000050.1:0-2844 GCA_051867925.1 Eubacteriales bacterium | reverse complement strand
GCAAGATCATGATCGCCAGCGTGCAGATGCCCGACAGCAGACTGTATCCCCAGCCCAGCACGCCGTTGAAAAAGATGGCTCCGAAGAGACCGTAGACGATGGAAGGAATGCCCGACAGGGTTTCGGTCGTCATACGGACGAGTTTGACCAGTTTACTGCCTCGCCTTGCGTATTCCGTCAAATAAATGGCAGAGAACACGCCGATGGGTACGGCAAACAGTAAGGTGACCAGCACCACGGTCAATGTATTGAAGATCGCGGGAAGCATGGACTGATTATCGCTGGTATACTCCAAAGAGAACATTTCGGGGCGCAACGCAGGGATGCCTCTGATCAGCACATAGGCGATCAGCGACAGAAGTGCGCCCACCGTCAGGAGTGCCGCCAGACAGACCAGCAGAAAAGTCACCAGCGAGGCGGGATGCTTTTGATAGATTCGCAACTTTTGAGTGAGTTTGCGGCGATTACAGGCTTCAGGGACAGCCTTTTGAGGAATGGATCTTACCATGTGTTTTACTCCTTTTCGGATGCTTTCCGCTTTTTTTCACGCTTTGGGCGATGCGTTCGCAGACTTCCCCGCTCTTTCAGCAGATTGAAGCTGATATTGATCAGCAAAATGAAGACGAAGAGCGCAACGCCTGTGGCAATCAGCACTTCTCGATGCAGATCCTGCGCATAGCCCATTTCCAACACGATATTGGAGGTCATGGTGCGGATGCCGTCCAAAATACCGGATGCATAGGTAGTCTTGTTGCCTGCCACCATTACCACAGCCATGGTCTCACCGATGGCTCTGCCGATCCCCAGCACGATTCCCGCAAGAATGCCCGATTTGGCGGCGGGAATGATAGTCTTGAACACGGCGCGCTCATGGGTGGCTCCCAGTGCCAGCGCACCCTCGTAATAAGAGTTGGGAACCGCCTGCATGGCGGATTCGGCAGTGCTGACAATGGTGGGCAGGATCATAATTCCCAGCAGAACCCCGGCGGTGAGGATACTCTTTCCGCTTCCACCGAACAAATTGCGTACGATGGGAACGATCACGGTAACGCCGAAAAAGCCGTAGACGATGGAGGGAATTCCCGCAAGAAGATTGACGGCAGGCTTGATGAGTTTATACAGCCGATAGGGGCAAAATCTTGCCAAAAATGCGGCGGTCAATATGCCGATGGGCACGCCGATGAGGATCGCGCCTGCGGTAATGTAGATACTGCCTAAAATCATCGGCAGAATGCCGAACTGACCGCTTAGCGGATGCCACTCGCCGCTGAATAGAAAATTATCGAAAATACCTGCCTTGAATATGGCAGGAATGCCGCTGGAAAACAGGAAGATACAGATCATCGCAACGGCAAAAACCGACGCGCAGGCGGCGACCAGAAAGACGATATGCATGACCTTTTCTTGGAGTTTGTTTTTCATAGGAAACCTTTCTCGTTACGGTGCGGAAACTTCTGTGAAAGCCCGCCGATAGCCCCGTGATCCGATGGTTCGGATCCGGGGCGTTTGCAGGTATTTGGTCAGTTCAGCTCAGACCAAGCGGAAATCTCGCCGGTGTAAATCTTTTTGATCTGCTCGGAGGTCAGTCCGTTTACGGAGTTTTCGGGACTTACGATGACTGCAACGCCGTCGGTGCAGATCACGGTGGGAACAAGACCCTTTTCCAGTTCGGAATCCTTCAGCTCACGGGATGCCATACCGATCTCGCTCTTGCCTTCTGCCACATCAGACATACCGGTGGAGGAGTCGGACTGCTGGAGTTTGATGTCCGCGCCGGTGTTGACCTTCTGATACGCTTCGATGAGTTTTTCCATCAGCGGAGAGATGGAGGAAGAGCCGGAGACGGTGATGGAACCCTCGGGCTTCGTGCCTGCGTACGCACCGTTGTTGCCACTACTGATATAGCCGTTGGCTTCCACGACCGCCTGTCCTTCTGCACTCAGAATGTAGGCGATAAAGTCCTGTGCCAGTTCAGGGGCGTCTTCCTTGGTGGCGATGTTGAAGGGACGGGTGATCTTGTACGTACCGTTCTTGACGTTTTCAACGGTAGCGGCTACGCCGTCGATCTCCAACGCTTTGACGGTATCCTTCAGAGAACCGAGAGAAACGTAGCCGATGGCGTTGGGATCGCCTGCAACGGAGGAAAGTACCACCGAAGTGGAGCTGTAAAACTCAGCGTCAGCTCTGGTTTTGTCCACCTTGTTGCCGTCAGCATCTTTTTCCTCGATGCCGAAAAGCTCCACGAATGCGCCGCGGGTGCCGGAGCCTTCTTCGCGGGAGATCACCGTGATGGTATCACTTTGATTGCCACAGGACATCAGCAGTCCTGCCGAAAGAACAGCCGCGGTGGCGAGGGTGAGCAGTTTAATAAATGTTTTCATTTTTTGTTCTCCTAACTTAAATCTGTTACCTGTTCGGTACGATGATAGGATACGCCCTCAAAGTAAAAACTGAAAGCGTTTTGAGGTTAAATGTCGGTTAAACTTTCGATTACCAAAAAATCAGTGCCATAGCCAGATCATATCCGGTATTTTTGCCGGATTTGTTTTCGGAAATCGGTTTTACGGTGGCGGTTATGCCTGATTGTTTGACTTTTCGGAGCCATCTTTTCAGCGCAGAACTGCGATGAGATCGGAACATCGGATCATCCTTTCTGTAGAAGTTTCGTTTGGATATTCATTCCAGACGTTACACTCTTATCATAGGGTGCAGCGGTGAAATCTGCAATCGCGCTTTCGTGAAATCTATGTAAATTGTCGGCACGAATAAAGCAGATGAAATCTGCTTTCAGACTGTCGATAAACTATAAATTCAGAGTGCCGCCAGCCAAGGAAAGGGGTTGGA
>JBJDZI010000049.1:0-14617 GCA_051867925.1 Eubacteriales bacterium | reverse complement strand
TCGCAATGCCCAGCATTCCTATAAAACACAACTGTCCTTAGGAACCCTAAGCATAAGCGATAGGCTTTTTGGTGGCACACTCTTACAAAATCGAGCCGTATCATAAGTTTTTTCGAAATCGATCCATGTTTCAAA
Source organism: Eubacteriales bacterium (assembly GCA_051867925.1). Lineage (GTDB taxonomy): Bacteria > Bacillota > Clostridia > Oscillospirales > CAG-272 > CAKSQF01. The sequence goes on along the minus strand of JBJDZI010000049.1, from coordinate 14,482 downwards.
GTCAGAGGATAGACTTATCCCTTGGTGGTGATGGGAGTTGCACTTGACTGCTATCTTCCGGGGTGATACTCCATGCTTGTAAACGAAGCTATGTATGATTATCAGTAGCCCCTTTAAAACTCAACTGTCAGTTTACAAAAACTTTCTTTTTTATCTCTTCACGAGTTAATGAAAAAATGTTATAATATGTACAACGGTACCGGAATAACATCTTGGAGGATTCCTATGAAAGAAAATATGGGGCAGATTATTAAACGTCTGCGAAAAGAACGAAATCTCACGCAAGAGGAACTTGCGGAACAACTGAATATTTCAGCACAAGCAATTTCAAAGTGGGAAAATGGCACGAGTATGCCCGACATTTCTCAGGTCGTACCGCTTGCAAATTTGTTTGGTGTACCAACCGACGTTTTGTTCGGCGTATATGGTACGGAACACGAAGAAGAAGTGAATTTGCGTTTGAAAGAAATTTATGAGATCTATGACGGCTGTAAGGACGGTGAAGAGGGTTCTACTGCGCTGATCATACTTGATAAATATCGAGATGCATTGCGCGCCTACCCTAACAACGCAACCCTTCTTTCCGAAGCATCTGCCTTTGGTACGATGATATTACAAAATTATCAATCAGCGTTAAAACCGCTCATTGACCAAAAAGGAATTGATGACCTCGCTAATGAAATCATTCGTTGGTCAGAGCTTGTTATAAAATACAGTTCTTCCACCGGTCATATGCTATTAGCCCAAAGACGTTTAATCGACATCTACGTTCTTCGTAAGAATTGGGATGCCGCGTACGCATTGGCAGAAACCTTCCCTAATACTGTTGGCAATGTTCGCTGTTTACTTATGGCAGAATTGAAACACAGCGAGGGAAATACAGACGGTGAAAGAATGCAACGGTACGGCAATATAGAAACACTATCGTCAAAACTTGGCTACGAAATTTCGATGCTGGGAAATCTGTATATGCGCGAAGGAAAGTTGGAAGATGCTTTATACTGCTATACTGCTTTTCGCAATATAGTAGAAGCGATGTATGAGGACGAAAAATACAGACCGCCGTTTATCTATGATCATTATCCAATGTATCGTTTTCCTGCAGAATGCCTTATTCAATTAGGCCGAGAGGAAGAAGCAATCGAACTGCTTGAAGAAGGAGTAGATTTTATTCTCACACAGGCAGAAAACTTTAACAAAAAGAGATATCTTAATGTTCCGCTTCTGCGAGATTATTCCTTTGGATATGGGCATGACGGTAATGCAGAATATCATGACCTCAAAGGAAAACTGCAACGCTTTGTGAGTGGGGATGCTGTCAAAGCACTGGAAAAGCATACAAGATATGGTGCTTTGGTTGAAAAAGTTTCCGCTATCCAATGATTTTTACACCCGACACAGCCGAGAGATGTCTTGGCTGTGTTTTTTGTTTCGTGGGTTCAGATCCTCTCGGAGAAGGGATGGATTTGTTTTGTAATCAACTATTTGTAAACAATTTGTGTCTAACGTAAAAAACGGAAGAATTTGAAACCCTGTCGTGGGTTCAAGTCTTTCCGGTCGCTTGCTGTTGTTATTAAATTTCCAGAAAAGTGCGTGTTCGGCAGTTCGAATCCTTCGACTCGAAAAAATATCGAAAATGGATCTATGGAAATTCGAAAAATCAAATGAAAAATGGGGGATGCTCTTAATTGTTCTCCTTCGCCGTGTTGATGGAGGCGATGAGCATTCTGCGGATTGAACCGCAATTGCGAAGAACACTTTTTGAAATCTCGTCTGAAATGATATTTGCTTTTTGCGCAATCTCAATCCAATATTCCGTTTCGTAACATTCTTTTAGGGATATTTGTAATTTGGCAACAAAATCTGCTTTGCTGTGAGCATACTTTGCCTCTCGGATATTTGCACCGATACTTGTGCCGCTTCTCTCAAGTTAATTTGCCAAAGAATAATGTCCTTTGATGCCGTCGGTCAAATTCAAAATCTCAACCGCAAATTCGGTTGACATATCTGCGAGCTTGTTTTCTGCCATAGTCATCACCTCTTTCGAATATCATTATATCACAAAATCAAAAAAACAGTCAATGAAATCGTGGCGTTGCCACGATGAAATCCTCACTTTGTTCGGATGAAATCTTCGGCGTACCGCCTCAGATGAAATCAAATCCGCCTCCCATCTCCCCGCGAAGCGGGATTTCATCGCGAAGCGATTTCATCCACCAAAGGTGGATTTCTTCCGCCATCGACGGATTTAACTGAAAAAAGCCATTCGCGAAAGCGAATGGCTTTTTTCTTGGCAGGGGCGCAAAGACTCGAACTCTGGACATGCAGTTTTGGAGACTGCCGTTCTACCGACTGAACTACACCCCTATATTTGGGACTTTTCTATTATAGCACATCAAAATGAAAAAAGCAATACCTAATTTCAAAAAATATTTTTCTTTTTTTCGGAAAATTTTCGAGAATCCCCTTGACAAATCCTTCTCAATGTGATAACATAAACACATGAACAATCGTTCATATGTTAGGAGGTTGAAAAAATGACCGAACAGAACGGCATAGAGGTCTGTGAATTTCTGTGCGCCCACGAATCGGTGGTCTCCGAGGTGCGGGAGCATATGCCCGATGAGGACACCCTCTTTGATCTGGCGGAATTTTACAAAGTCTTCGGCGATTCCACCCGTATCCGCATCCTGATGGTGCTTTGCCGCCATGAAATGTGCGTCTGCGACCTTGCCACCATCCTTTCCATGAACCAATCCGCCATCTCCCATCAGCTTCGCATCTTAAAGCAAGCCCGACTGATCGCCGCCCGCAGAGAAGGGAAGCAGGTCTTCTACTCTCTGGCAGACGATCACGTCCGCCACATTCTGGACACCGCTGTAGAGCATCTTGCCGAGCGGTAAACCGCGCCCATTGACCCCAAAAATTTCAAAGACCGGAACCCCCGGAGAAAGCGAGTTTATGATGACCGTAACCAAAACCTACCGTTTCACCGACATCGACTGCCCCAACTGCGCCGCCAAAGCCGAGGCGAAGATCAGGAAGATCAAGGGCGTGCAGGATGTTTCCATCGCATTTTTCGCCCAAAAGCTGACCATCACTGCCGATGAAGCCGATTTCGCCGCCATCTACCCCGAGGCAGTCTCCGCTATTCAGAAGATCGAGCCGGACTGCGAACTGGTGGAAGTCAAATGAAGCTCTCCCGCGCTCAAAAGCGTATGCTGACGGCGATCCTGCTCTCCGGCGTGCTGCTGATCGCCGCCGCTATCCTGAATGCGGTGTTCCACCCGGTTCGGTGGATCGCACTCCTGCTGTATCTCCCCGCTTTCCTGTTGGCGGGATCCCACACGCTCCTGTCTGCCGCCCGCAACATTCTCCACGGACAGGTGTTTGACGAGAATTTTCTGATGTCGGTCGCCGCTATCTGCGCCATGGTTTTGGGCGAGCACGGGGAGGCGGTAGGCGTTCTGCTGTTCGGCGCGCTGGGTGAGCTGTTTGAATCCTATGCCGTCGGCTCCGCCAGACGGTCAGTGCAGGCACTTGCCAAGCTGTGCCCGGACACGGTTCATTTGTTGCAAGCCGACGGCTCCACCGCCGATACTGCCGCCGAAAATGCCGAGGTCGATGCGATCTTTCTGGTTTACGCAGGCGAGCGCATCCCGCTGGACGGCAAGATCGTGGAGGGCGAAGCGGCGCTGGACTGTGCCGCCCTCACCGGAGAATCGCTCCCTGTGGAAGTGGAGGCAGGCGCCGAGGTATCAGCAGGCACCATCAATCTGAACGGTCTGCTGAAGATCCGCGCCCTGCGCCCTGCCAAAGAATCCTCCGCCGCCCGCATTCTGGCGATGGTAGAGGATGCTTCCGCCAAAAAAGCGATATCCGAAGCCTTTATCACCAAATTTGCCCGCTATTACACCCCCATCGTGGTGGGTGCGGCGGTGTTGCTGGCAGTGGTTCCCTCTCTCCTCTTCGGAAATGCTACCGACTGGATCTACCGCGCGCTGAACTTTTTGGTCATCTCCTGCCCCTGTGCGCTGGTGATCTCGGTTCCGCTGACCTTTTTCGGCACCATCGGAGGCTCTGCCCGAAGGGGCATCCTCTTCAAAGACGCCGCCGCCATCGAAACGCTGTCCGAAGCATCGGTTGCCGCCTTTGACAAAACCGGAACGCTGACCGAAGGGCATCTCTCTCTTGCAGAGGTTTGCCCCGTTGGATGTACCAAAGAAGAACTGCTGACCTTCGCCGCCGCTGCGGAATACGGCTCTACCCATCCCATCGCCAAGGCGATTTTGGAAAATGCCTCCGTAGATACCGACAAGATCACAAACTCCGTGGAACTGCGGGGCAGAGGTCGCATCTGCAAGCTGGACGGGGTAGAGATTGCCGCAGGCTGTCGCCGATTGTTTGACGAGACAGGCGTCCGCATTCCCGCCACCGAGGAAAACACCACAATGGTCTATGTGACCGCAGATCGAAGCTATCGCGGCTATCTCACCTTCACGGACAAGATCAAGCCCGAGTCGGCAGATGCCATCACATCGCTCCACAAAACAGAGGTATCCACCGTGATGCTGTCGGGCGACAACCGCAATGGTGCCGAGCGGGTGGCATCCGAGCTGGGCATCAGCCGCTACCGCTGGGGATTGCTTCCCGAAGACAAAGTGACCGCGCTCGGCGAGTTGTCCGCCGGAACAGAAGGGAAATTGATCTTCGTGGGCGACGGCATCAACGACGCGCCCTCTTTGGCGGCTGCAGACGTGGGCATCGCCATGGGCGGCATCGGTTCAGACGCGGCAATCGAAGCCGCCGACGTAGTCCTGCCCGGTGACAATCCGCTGAAAGTGGCGGAAGCCGTCCGCATCTCCCGCAAAGCCATGCGGATCGCACGTCAGAACATCGTTTTCGCGCTGTCTGTAAAAGGACTGTTCCTGCTCCTGTCCGCATTCGGGCTTACCAATATGTGGATGTCGGTCTTCGCCGATGTCGGCGTATCAGTCCTCGCCATCCTCAACGCCATGCGCACGCTGAAGTGAGTTTCAGTGTATTGGGGCTCCGCCCCAACCCCCGCCAAGAATCTTTTCGAAAAAAGGTTCTTGGAACCCCAAAAACTTATCAGAAAAGGGCGGCAAATACTTGCCGCCCGCAGACTGTCGATAAACTGTAAATTTAGAAAGCCGTCAGCCAAGGAAGTGGGTGGAGAGCTCGAGAGGAGGGCGAAAACTTCGGCGTTTGAGATGGTTTCGCCCTCCTCTCGATTTTCTGAAAGACTTTTTCGACAGACTGTGGGCGGCAAATACTTGCCGCCCGAATTTTTTGGAACCTTCTTGAAAGAAGGTTCCAAACCTCCAAGAACTTTTATGAAGCCCGGCAAATACTTACCGGGCAACAGCGTGCTAACAAAGGTATCAGCACTGTCAAAATCACGAATAGTTTTCGACCGCCTTTTCCAAAAGGCGGCAAGGGAGCAGGGCTACGTCCGGCTCCGCAGAGGACGAAACGCCCCAACCTCCATCCCTCATCGAATAAAGCTGACTCCGCCGGGGATCGCGCGGATAACCGTGTCGGTTATCTCTTTCGTCCCCTCGCCGTCAACCGTCCAAACCACCGGTTGCCGAGTGTGAACTTCGAAAGTCGTGGAATGCGCGAAAATGACATTTTCGTTTTTACTGTCATAGAGATTGTTGGTCAGCAGATCCATCAGCAAATTGGTAGTCTCGCTCATGGTGTTGGGTTTCTTGACTACCAGCATATCCAAAACACCGTCGGCAAGATCAATGTGATCGGCAGGAATCTTCACCAGACCCGCCATGGAATGGGTGTTCATCACGGCAAAAAACAACACATCCGTGTCAAGCAGTTCGCCGTCGTCCCATTTCACCGTCAGCCGTTCGGGCGTCAATTTGAACAGTTCCGAAGCGCCGTTGATCACATAAGCCATATGTCCCAGTTTGTTCTTCATGGACTGGGAAGTCGCATAAGAAACCTTCGTAAAAGCGCCGAAAGAAGCGGTATAAATAAAACGGTAGTCCTCTCCGAGACATCCCATATCGTGGGGGGTGGGTTTACCGTTTCGAATGATCTCCAGCGTTGTCTCCACATCGCGGGATAGATTTAATGTAGTAGCCAGATCGTTGGCAGTTCCGCTGGGGAAATACCCCACGGGAACAGAAAGCCCCGCCCGACACAGTCCGTCGGCTACGCCGTTCACCGTGCCATCCCCACCGCTGACGAAAACGGCATCGAATCCCTCTGCCTGCTGTGCGGTGGCGCAAGCGTCTCCGGGGCCTTCGGTTAAATGAACGGTCAGCGTGTACTGGGACGACAGTCCTTCTATGATCGTATACAATTGGGTTTTGACTCCTTGTTTTCCGGCGCGGGCGTTTGCAATCAAGAGTCCTTTTCGCTTTTTCAGTGGCATACTGTCGCCTTCCTTACCAAGTTAAGCGGATCCAATCGGTGTAGCCGTGCGGATCCTCTGTCTGTTGTTATAGTATATCATTTCCCCCATTTTACATTACAACCAAATCTTTTCCAAATTGTAAACTTTTTTCGACATTTTGTGAATGCAGGATAATATCTGCCGATATACCCTCAAATTTTCAATTTTTTTAGATCCAAACTATTGTTTATTCATATTTTTTCTGCTATAATAGATATAATTATAGGCAAATCAAAATCTGAATGTATCTGCGCCATGCGCACGGCGCAAAAACGACAAAGGAGTTTTCAACATGAATACATACGAGCTCAAAGCATACGTTTCCGACGGCAAACTGGACAGCACGCTTGCCTCTCTCTACGGCGCGAAAAATACAGAGACGCAAAAAGCGCGCTATCTGTCCGCGCTGGAAGGTTACGAAGCGTTATACGGCAAAGGCGAGAATCTCCGCCTGTTTTCGGTTCCCGGCAGAAGCGAGATTTCGGGCAACCATACCGACCACAACCACGGCAAAGTGCTTGCCGCATCCATTGATCTGGACATCATCGCCGTAGCAGAGGCTACCGACGACGGCGTGATACGAATCAAATCCGAGGGTTTCCCCGAGGACTCTGTAAAGATCGCCGACATCAAGGTGGACCCCGATCGCTTCTTCACCTCCTACGCCGTCATCGAGGGAATGTGCGACGGCATGGCGAAGGCGGGTTGTACCGTAGGCGGCTTCCGCGCCTACACCACCTCCAACGTCTTCAAGGGTTCGGGACTTTCCTCCTCCGCCGCATTTGAAGTCATGGTAGGCAACATCCTCCGCACCCTCTATCACAATGACATCAACGATATCGAGATCGCCAAGATCGCGCAGTACAGCGAAAACGTCTTTTTCGGCAAGCCCTGCGGTCTGATGGATCAGATGGCTTGCGCAGTGGGCGGTTTTATCGCCATTGACTTTGCCGATCCCAAGAATCCCATCGTGGATAAGCCCGACTTCGACCTGTCCGCTATGGGCTACTCTCTCTGCATCGTGGACACCCACGGCAATCACGCCGACCTCAACGAGGACTACGCTTCGGTTCCTGCTGAAATGAAAGCGGTCGCCGCCGCGCTGGGCGTTGCCGTACTCCGTGATGCCGACGAGAAAAAGTTTATGGAACTGCTTCCCACCCTCCGCGAGACGGTAGGCGACCGTGCGATCCTGCGCGCCCTCCACTTCTTTGCGGAAAACCGCCGCGTAGAAGCCCAGACCGAGGCACTGAAAGCAGGCGACGTTGCCGCATTTATGGCAGGTGTCCGCGCATCGGGCAACTCTTCTTTCAAATATCTCCAGAATGTCTACACCACCAAAAACGTCTCCGAGCAGGGACTTTCTCTGGCACTGGCGCTGACCGAAGCCTATCTGAACTGCCTTGGCAGCGACAAGCCCTCCGCTTGCAGAGTACACGGCGGCGGATTTGCAGGCACCATCCAGACATTCGTTCCCACCGAAGCCGCAGACGGTCTGGTGGCTCTGCTGGATCCCATCTTCGGCGAGGGCGCTACCCACATTCTGATGATCCGTCAGCAGGGAGCGATCTGCACACTCTGATGAACGGACAAACCGAAATCTGGACCCTCTCCTCCGGCTCTTCCGGCAACTGTTGCTGGATTAAACACGGAAAATGCGAATTTCTCATTGACGCGGGGATCAGCCGCCGTGCCATCGCTTCGGCTCTGCGCGCGCTGGGCAGTGATCTCTCCCGCCTTTCAGCCGTCTTCGTGACCCACGAGCATTCCGATCACGTCAAGGGTCTGCCCATGCTGGCAAAATACGAGCATCTGCCCATTCACGCCGTCACCGAGACCGCCGATCAGCTGATCCGGGTAGATCCCGCCTGTATCGTCCCCCACGCACCGCTTTTTTCGGTGGAACTGTCGAGAGAGGTAAAGGTGGACTCCTTCGTCACGCCCCACGACAGCAGAGCCAGCGTCGGCTATGTCGTCACCGTGGGTCAGCGGAAATTCGCCCTTGCCACCGACATGGGGATGTGCGCCAAAAGCGTGGCGGACACCCTGACGGGCTGTGAGGCGGTGATTCTGGAAGCCAATTACGATGCCGATATGCTCCGAAGCGGTCCTTACCCCATTTATCTGCAGGAGCGGATCGCCGCCCGCACCGGGCATCTGGACAACAGAGACAGTGCCAAAATGGCAGCCTATCTGGCACTGAACGGTACCCGCCGCGTCCTGCTGGCACATTTGTCCCAAGAAAACAACACACCCGCCAAAGCGCTGGAGACGGTCACCGGGTATCTCTCGGCTCACAAGATCGAGTTGGACGTAGCCGTCGCCGATCGCTCCACCCCTACGAGACTCATCTGAGATCATGCTGACCGTCACCGTCCTCTGCTCAGGCACACTGAAGGAATCCTACCTGCGCGAAGCCTGCGCCGAATATCAAAAACGCCTGTCCGCCTACTGCATCCCCAAAATCGTGGAACTGAAAGACGGCGCACCTTACGCGCCCCATCTCCCCAAAAAAGCCTACAAGATCGCCCTCTGCGTGGAGGGGAAGGAGGTCTCCTCCGAACAGCTTTCCGAGATCCTCTCGGAGGTTCCCGTCCGCGGATACAGCGAGGTCTGCTTCATTATCGGCGCATTCGACGGGCTTTCCGAAGAGATCAAGCGCGCCTGCGACCTGCGGCTCTCCTTTTCCCGACTGACCTTCCCCCATCAGCTGATGCGGGTGATCCTGTTAGAGCAGATCTATCGGGGCTTCAACATCGCCGCAGGCGGACACTACCACAAATAATCCCGCACCCTATCCCGTTTGGAGTTTTTTACATGAAACAAAGCAAAATCAAAGCGACCGTCCTGCAGATCACCGCTCTGCTGTTATTCTTCACGACGGCACTCGGTGCGATCGCCGCATCGGCAGGGCTTTTTGAGAGCGGCGATGCCGCCGCAGACGGCGGAAATTCGCCGTTTGATCAACTGTTCCGCCCCGGCACGCAAGCCACGCAAAGCAGCGACGGCAGCACCCCAAACACCCCCGACTCCACCGACGATCCAACCGACCCCAATGATCCCGAATATTCCGCAGGCTACGTGCAGAATCTGAGCAATGCTTTCAACACAGGGCTGATCCAAGGCTATCTGACCGATCGCACCTCTGCTACCCTCTCTCAGCGGGTGGCGATGCACGATCTGCTGACCGCCGCCATTGCTACGGTGGACGGCAGTGTGACTCCCGTCACCTATCAAAGTTATTCTTCCGACGGCTACACGTTGGTGAGGCGTCTGCAACTGGATTACGACTACACCGCCGGTATTGAGACGGTCATCCGGTATTCCAAGCAATACAGCAACAAGGATGCTTCCTATAAAACGGTGGCAACCCCCTATCTGGTGGGCAGAAAGACCGTTCAGTCTTATATGGGTTATCTGATCGTGTCCCGCGTGGAACTCCGACAGATCGCCGTGACCACTCCTCCCGCCACCACTGAGGCGCCCGAACTTCCCGCAACCACGCCCGCGCCCCCCGTCACCGAAACCCCTGCGCCGATCGCTCCCGAAACCGCCGTCCCCCCCACCCAGCCGGCGCCCGACACGCCCTCCACGGACGTTCCTGCCGCTGACCCAACACCAGATGCGCCCTCTACAGGCGTTCCTGCAACTGCAGGCGCACCCGTGACCGCAGGCATTGCCACCGAGACAGAGCCGCTCACCCCCGAAATCCCCGAAGCCGAAAACGATACCGCCGCCGCATCGACTCCCTCTGCTGCATCTGCGGCAGGAGATGATTCTGCTTCCGATGGGGACGACGATGCGGTATACCAAACGATCGAAGTGACGGTCCTGTCAATCTACGACCGAAACGGCAATCTGCTGGTGGACGACATCGGTACGAAAGAGCCGTATTACGCCCGCGATTACTCCAACCGACCCGTTTTCAAAGACGCCGACGGCAATCTCTTCGCCTTTGACGGCAAGAAGTTCATCGCAACGGGTAAGGGCAATCTCCGCTCCGAGCTGTTCTACGATTATCCCGCCTATCCCTTGGGCGAATACAAGGGCATCTACGAAGCCCATTACGACGCCGCAACTGACAGTTATCACTACATCAATTACAAAAACGGCGGGTCGGTGGTAAATGCCAACTATCTCATCGCCTTCAACTTCGGATCGGAAGGCTACGCGGTGGTAGGCTCGCCTACGGAAAACATCCTGATGATCATCAACCGTAGCAAGAGTCAGGTCTTCAAGCCCGGGAAGCAATACACCTTCTACACCGACCCTGTCACCGGCAAGAAGCAGTATGTCAAGGATTTTTACTATCTTCCCGACACCTTCGGCATCGAATCCATAGGTTGTACCGGATTTGACAACGGCTATCTGCGTCTGCGCATCAAAGCGCTGAGCATGATGAGTGACTCCCGCGGTGCTACGGTGCAGGATGAGTATTATCTGGTGAATACCTCCGGTGAGCGCTTCGCAATCCCCGACGGATACACCTTAGAGGGCTACTCCGACGGCGTTCTGCTCCTGTCCAAAGACGGGCTGTACGGCTATTACAGTATCAAGGGCGATTGGATCGCCCAACCCATCTACACCTACGCCCGCCCCTTCGTCCAAGGACTTGCGGTGCTGGGCTCTGAGGACGGTACCGTCGGGATGATCGACACCGAGGGCAATATCGTCCTGCCTTTCGTCTTCACTTCCATTGAGGACGTGTCCTCGGGTCTCATCGTCACCTACTGTGAAGGCATCGGCTACGAGACCTATGAACTGACCAAGAAATAAAAAATATGCAGGGGACTAACCGTCCCCTGCATATAAGAATGGAAATTTATTCAGTACGCCACAGCGGCGGTGTCTTCTGCCGCCTGGGCCGCCTCTTCCACAGCCTTGTCGTAAGCATCAATCACCGCTGCCTCCAGCATTCCGCGGAACTGCGCATTGATCGGATGTACCACGTCCCGGAAAGTGCCGTCCGCATTCTTCTTGCTGGGCATTACGATAAAATAGCGCTCCTTCGCATAGATCACCTTGATATCGTGCAGAGCCAACTGACCGTCAAAGGTCACCGAAACTACCGCCTTCATGGTGGAATCGTCATCAAACAGTTTTCTAACTTTGATATCGGTAATTTGCATCGTGTTCTACCTCTTTTCATATTGTACCGATTGAATGGTAAATTTATTATATCCACAAATTATGAACTCTAAATAAATTTCTACCGTAAAATTTCGACCAAAGCAAGACTGAATTGTGAAACTTTCGTGAACGAAAATTGACTCTTTGAAACAATTCTTCGATTTTCACTCATCATACAAAAAAGCGGATGCATTTCGAGCGGATATATTCTGCGCGGATAAATTCCGCAAATACCGTATTCCCACGGGAAAGGATCTGATCCTATGAAATCCGAAACCAAAACTATCTTGGATTCCGCCAAAACCCTGCATTTTGCGGGCATCGGCGGCATCTCTATGTCCACCATCGCACTGCTTGCCAAGAAAAAAGGATTTTTGGTAACCGGCAGTGACCGCAGCCAAAGCGACGCCGTCCGGAAACTGATTGCCGCAGGCATTCCCGTGACCATCGGTCACCTGCCCGAATCGGTGGAAGGGAAGGACGCGGTGATCTACACCGCCGCGCTGGGGATGGAAAATCCCGAACTGTCCCGCGCCGCAGAACTGAATATTCCGCTGATCTCCAGAGGCGAATTTCTGGGCTATCTGATGTGCGACTACAACACCCGCATCGGCATCTCCGGCACCCACGGAAAGACCACCACCACCAGCATGATCGCTCATCTGATGGTTCAAGCAGGTTTTGATCCCACCGTTGCCAACGGTGCCATCCTGCCGAAGATCGGCAGTGCTTACCGACCCGGCGGAAACGATTATTTCGTGTACGAGGCTTGCGAATACAAGGACTCCTTCCTGTCGTTCGAGCCTTCTATTGCAGTGGTCACCAACATCGAACTGGATCACACCGACTATTTCAACTCCATCGACGCCATCATTGCCTCTTTCCGCAAAGCCATTGAGCCTGCCCACGCGGTCATCGCCAATCTGGACAGCGAAAATGTGAAAAAGGCGCTGGCAGGCTACGAAGGTTGGGTGATCGGCGTATCCCTGACCGACGAAACTGCAGATTTCTCCTCCCGTGACCTGCGTTACGAGCATGGCATGGGTGTTTACACCCTCTGCAGAAAGGGCATCCCCCTCTGCGAGATCCGTCTGCCCGTGATTGGCGAGTTTAACGTCTACAACTCCCTCTGCGCGGCGGCAGTCGCCGTCACCTGCGGCATCGAGCCATCGGACGTGGCATCCGCGCTCCCCTCCTTTACGGGAGCCGCCCGTCGGTTCGAGCGCAAGGGCATCGCGCGCGTGGATGGCGGAACGGTGGCAGTCTACGACGACTACGCCCACCATCCCGACGAGATCAAAGCCACGCTGGGAGCTGCCTCACGCCTTGGTTACAACCGCATTTTCTGCGTGTTCCAGCCCCACACCTACTCCCGCACCCACGACCTGCTCCCCCAGTTTGAAGCGGCATTCGGCGCGGCAGATCAGGTGATCTTTGCCGACATCTACGCCGCCCGCGAGACCGACACCAAGGGCGTATCCTCCGCTCTGCTTGCCAAAGACACAGGCGGACTCTATCTGCCCTCCTTTGAAGCCATCGCCGATTACCTCGCCGAAACCGCAAAGGCAGGCGATCTGATCCTCACCATGGGCGCAGGTGATGTGTACAAAGTGGCAAATATGGTATTGGAAAAAATGCATTAAACGAAATCGAAGGAACTTTTTGAAAAAAGTTTCTTCGAGCATCCTCAAAAACTTTTTCGGAAAAGATTTTTGGGGAAGTCTATAAATACAGAGAAAAATAGTATGGAGGTTGGAATCCAGCCTGTGTTGATCCGCAGACGGGTTCCTATCAAATAAAAATGGGAAAATTATTCAGAGCGCTGACCTCAGACGGCTCCGCACAGGTTCTGATCCTCAATTCCGCAGACATTGTCGAGGAAGCCAAGAAGATTCACCGGACTGCGCCCACCCCCACCGCAGTGCTGGGGCGCGTCCTCACCGCCACCTCCCTGATGGGTTGCACCCTCAAGGACAAGGGCAATACCATCACCGTCAACTTCCGCGGTGACGGCAAATGCGGTCATGTATTGGCGGTGTCCGATTATATGGGCAACGTGAAGGGTTATGTGCAGAATCCCACGGTGGATCTGCCCCGCAAGAACGGCAACGCAGACGTGGCGGCTGCAGTCGGCAAAGGCACGCTGAACGTGGTCAAGGACACGGGTGAAAAAGAACCTTACATCGGCATCACCAACATTCACTCCGGCGAGATCGCCGAAGACATCGCCACCTATTACGCCGAGAGCGAGCAGATCCCCACCGTTTGCTCTCTGGGTCTGAAACTGGACAATCAGGGCAAAGTAGTTGCCGCAGGCGGCATTATGATCCAGCTGCTTCCCTTTGCCGCCGAAAACACCATTCAGGCCATCGAGAAGAACCTGCCCATCATCGCAGAGGCATCCTCGCTGTTTGAGCAAATGCCCGACAATGCCGCCATCGCAGAGAAGATCATGGAAGGCATCCCCTTCGATGTCTTTGACGAGTACACCGTGGGCTATCATTGCGATTGCTCCCGTCAGCGGATGGGAAAGGCTCTGCTGACACTGAACCCTGTTGACCTTTACAATATTCTGGTGGAAGACGGTGCCATCGAAGTGGGCTGTCAGTTCTGCAACAGCAAATTCTCCTTCACCGGGTCTGACATCGAACAGATCCGCAAAAAAGAGGGAAAAGCGTAAAAACGCACGCTTTACGGTAAAATCGGCTAAAACGGTCGATTTTTCTCCCCAAATGAGTCGATTTTACCGTAAATAAGTTTTCAAAAAAATTTTAGATTTTTTTCGAAAAACCTATTGACAAACGGAAAATCGTGTGATATAATAATCAAGCCGTCAAGGAAATCAGCAAATATGGAAGCTTAGCTCAGCTGGGAGAGCATCTGCCTTACAAGCAGAGGGTCATAGGTTCGAGC
>JBJDZI010000048.1:0-2995 GCA_051867925.1 Eubacteriales bacterium | reverse complement strand
GTGCGAGCTGATTGAAATCTACGACGAGAGCTTCGGAGAGGGGGCGAGGGGATGATCTTAGAAACTACCAAATTCACAGACGCATCGGAAAGTGCAGAGCTGTATCAGCGGTTGGATGCCGAATGCGAGAAGGCTCACGCACATCTGAAAGACGTATACTTCGTCATTGCCAACTACATACGGGAGAGGGTGGCAGAGGATCCGTCTCTAGTTCAGAAGCTGAAGGGCAAGACCGTTGGGGATGCTTACAAGAAGATAGAGGCGGAGGCGCGGGCGATCCACGCAAAGACGAAAGGTAACTGTGTGATGATCACGCCCGAGAGAGGGCTTGCCATCGTAGGAGAATATTGCTTTGGTGCAGGAGCCAAGAACAGCGCACCTGCAATACCTGCAGCAAAGCCTACAGCGGCGCAACAGCTTGCGCCTGCAGAACCCAAGAAGGAGGAAAAGTCGGAGATCGTTGACATCTTTGACCTTTTGTAAAAATGAGCGGGAACGAGACGAAATCATTGAGACAACAGATCCCCTATCTGCCCGAAGCCTTACAGGAGAAGGCGCTGGATCGGCTGGGAAGGTATCTGATCTATTACAACATAGGCAGAAACCAGCGGGAGGCGGTCTGCACCAAGTGCGGACGAACAATGGTAGCCGAGAAGGGCGACAACGGGCGGTTCTGCGATCTGTTGAAGGCAAAACACCGGGAAGAGGGCATCTGCCCCTGCTGCGGTGAAAAGGTAATCTACATCGCGCAGGGGCGGATGAAGAACTTTGCATCCCTTAGAGAGGATCGGCGGTTTGTGTTTGTGTGGCATGAAAATCATGACCGCATCTGGATAATGGCGGCGCACGCACGGGACGAGATCAATCCCGGTGACTACCGCTCGGATCTGCACTATGCGCCCGACCGCATCTGGCTTCTAACATCGGGGAAGGTGGAGTGCGAGCGGGTGGTGTATGCCTACTGTAATACATATTGGCTTGGCTATAAGCCACGGATTGGAAGCGTATGGAGCCATCCCAGCAATCCGCATCTTGAGCCGTATCAATCGTTTATGGGAAATGGTGGGGATTATACATGGATCGATCAGAGCGGCTTGGAAGAGCCTGCATTTTCCGATACGTTCCTGCGGTACGCAGAGCGGGAGATACGGGATATTTGCGGCGATATTGACGTCAAAATGCTGGTCTTTATGGCGGAGCATCCGAAGCTGTCAGAGATGCTGCTGAAATTCGGTGCGTACTGGGTGATCAGGGAGCGGGTGTACGGCGGGAAAGAAAACAAAAGCCTGCTGAATTGGTCGGCTGATACGCCATATGGATTTTTTCGGATGGACAAAGCGTCTTTTAAGGCATTCGCCGGGTGCGGATGCGGTCGGAATGCGCTGGAGATTTATCACGCCGGAAAAGGGGTCAAGGGCTTTACCATGGAGACGGCGATCCGGCTTGCGAAGCAGTATAAAAGCGACGGCGTCACATTGGTTCGCGCGGCAAAGTGGCTGGGCGTGAAGGCTGATACGGTAGCCGAAAAGGTAAAGGCGAGAAAGTATTCGCCGGTCGAGTGGGCAGATTACATATCCATGGCAAAAAAGCTGAAGTACGATCTGAAGAATCCCGTTGTGGTTTATCCGAAGGATCTGAAGGAGGCGCACGACCGGGCCTCGGCACAGATGGCGATCCGCGTCAGCGAAGCGGCGAAGAAAGCCTACAAGGCACGGAAGGTGGAGCTGTCGCACAAATATTGCTACTGCGACGGGACATTTTTCATTCGACCGCCATTTACCCAGGAGGAAATCATCCGCGAGGGAAAGCTGATGCACCATTGTGTAGGAACCTACGCAGAGCGGCACATGAAGGGGCAGACCGACATCCTATTTATGCGGCGCTGTGACAGACCCGACACGCCGCTCTACACCATCGAGATCAAGGACGGGGTGGAGCGGCAGATCAGGGGCAAATACAACGGCGTGGTGAAAACTGCCGAGGAGAAGGAGTTTCACAAAAACTGGCTTGCTTGGGTTCAGGGCGGTAGCCGACCGGAGGACAAGCCAAATCTGAAATCTAACAAACAGGAGAAAACGGCATGAACGAAGTCATCAACCGTACCGGCGACGTAATCGCCGCCGAGATTAATTTTATCAAACGCAGAACACAGGAGACCGTCCTGTCCGCCGCAGTGGAGATCGGACGCTTGCTGTGTGAGGCAAAGATCGGGGTCCCCTACGGAGATTGGGGTAAGTGGCTGGAGGAGAACGTGGACTACTCGGTTTCCACCGCCAACAATCTGATGAAGCTGTACAACGAGTACGGCGATCATCCACAGCAGTCGCTGTTTGACGACAACAGTCAGGACATCTTTGCCATGCTGTCGCCGTCCCAGGCACTTACTCTGACCGCCCTGCCTAAGGAGGAGCGGAAGGAGTTCGTAGAGACCCACGATATGGAGCAGATCTCGGTGCGGGAACTGCAGAAGGAAGTGGAACGTCTGAAGGCGGAGAAGGCGGAATCTGACAAGTCCGTCCAAGCTGAAAAGGCAGATCTGCAAAAGAAACTGAAGGATTCAGACGCTCGGCGCAAGAAGGCAGAGGGAGATCTGAAAGCGGCGCAGGATGCCCATATAACGTTGAACAATCGATACTGGGATTTGAAGACAGAACTGAAAAAAACGAAGGACGAGCTGGATGAGATGAAGGCTAACCAGCCCGTAGCGGAGCAGGTACCCATCGCTCCGCCTGCCGATCCAGATGCCATCCGGAAAGAGGTGGAGGCGGAATATACCGCTCGACTCACAGCAGTCGAGGAGCAGAACCAGTCGCTTCAGAAAAAGCTGTCGATCGCATCGAATGCGGCGCTTCATAAATTTAATGTGCATTTCGGGCTTTGGCAACAGGAATACCAGACGCTTGCGAAACTGCTCACCGAGATCGAAGCAGAGTCACCAGAACGCGCGGATCAGCTGCGTGGCTTACTGCAGAAGATGGCAAGCGAGATGGACGGT
>JBJDZI010000047.1:0-3105 GCA_051867925.1 Eubacteriales bacterium | reverse complement strand
CCAACCCCATTCCTTGGCTGGCGGCACTCTAAATTTATAGTTTATCGACAGACTGTGGGCGGCAAGTATTTGCCGCCCTTTTATGAAAGTTCTTTGCCTCGCTTTCTTTTAGAAAGCGGACGGGGGTTGGGGCGGAGCCCCAATTCAGAAAAATTATTTCTCAACGATTTCTTTTTTGCCGGTTTCGGCACTGCGGTATGCCGCGTCCATCAGGAGGGTCAGGTTCAGGGCTTCGTCCACGGTGTACAGAGTGCCGGGGCGACCGCTCTTCACGCAGTCCACGAAGTAATCCACGGGATGGGGCGCGCGAGGAGGCAACTCGGGATGTACCCAACCGCCGCTGGTGCGGGTCTGATAGCGGATCTCGCTGTCGGTCATCAGAAGCCAGCCGTCGGTGCCGCTGATCTCGAAGACAAGAGGATTGCCCCAAGAGACGAAGGATGTCTCGGACACGCCGATGGCACCGCCCTCAAACTCCAGCACGGAAACGGCATTGTCCTCCACACCACGCCCGGTCATATCGGTGAAGGTGGAACGAACCGCTTTGGTCTTGCCCAGTGCCCATTCCAAAAGGTACATGGGATGCGCGCCCAGATCCATCATCGCGCCGCCACCGCATTGCTCCTTGTCGTAGAAGAAGGCGGGGAGCCAGTTGTCGATGGAGCCGGTGTGGGCTTTGCGGAACTTGGCGTAGGTGATCTTACCCAACTTGCCGCTGTCCAGAAGATCGCGGATCACCAAAAAAGGAGGCTCGGATTCGTGGGGAAAGCAGATGGTGAAGCAGATGCCCGCTTCCTTCACTGCCTTGGTGACGGTGCGCGCATCGTCGGGTTTGATCGCCAGCACCTTCTCAGTGAAGATGTGCTTGCCCGCCTTGGCGGCTTTGATCATCAGTTCGGGATGCAGATTGGTGGGAGAGGTGATGCAGACGGCGTCGATGGTGGGATCGGCAATCAGTTCGTCGTAACTCTCATAGAAACGGGCACCGCTCTTTTCTGCCCACTCCTGTCCGCGGGCGGGAATCTCGTCCCAGATCGCGGTGATTTGGGAATCGGGATTATTGTTGAATCGGTTCAAATATTCGCCGGCGTGTACGTGCCATGCGCTGATGAGTGCAACATTCATAGTTTGCCTCCGATGGGAAAAGAATTTGGCATCATTGTACAACATTTTGCCGCTCTTGTCAACCGTTTCGGCAAAATATTACAAGAAATTTTGCAAAAGTTCTTTACATTTTCCAAAAAGGTGTGTATAATGAGAATAAAGTCTGCGGATACGGCATCCCCTGTCCGCGCGGTTTGGCGCATCGGCTTGCGTATCGCATGGCTTCGCCCCTGTGGCGGCGCGCCCACTCGGTCGGCGCATTTCCGTATCCCATTTACAATCGGACCGCGCGGAGCGCGGTAAGCACGCGCTTATCGTTGCTTGCCAAAATCTGCGATTTTGGCAGCTCCCCTCGGCGCGTGGACTTGCTTTGCTCGTCTTAGAGGTATTTTTTCGACGGCAAAGCCGCCGAAAAAATGATTTAATTTATAATTTGCCGACTTTTACAATCGGCTATATCCCATTTACATCAAAAGGAGAATTTCCATGAAAAAAGTCACTCCCATCACCGTTCCCGCGCTGGAACGCTACGCCGAAACCTATTACGCCGATCCGAAAAATCTTCTGCTCACCCATGCCCTTGCCAAGGTGAGCATGGGTGATCTGGCATTCGATCCCGTTGCCGCCCGCAAGATGCAGTTCAAGTTTTCGGTGGATATTCCCACCATGTCCGCCACCAATCAGCGCGCCAGCGGTCGTTGCTGGCTCTTTGCCGCCACCAACGTGCTTCGCGAGATCGTCGCCAAGAAAAAGAATCTGGATAATTTCGAGCTGTCCCAGTCTTATCTGGCTTTTTGGGACAAATTTGAGCGCATCAACTACTTTTTGGAGAGCATCATCGATACGGCTGATCTCCCCGACGGCGACCGCACTGTGGACTTCATCCTCCAGACCGGCGTACATGACGGCGGGCAATGGGATATGTTCGTGAACATCGTGAAGAAGTACGGCATCGTTCCCAAGGATGCCTATTCCGAGACCGCTCAGTCCTCTGCCACCGGCAATCTGAACGGTCACATCAACCGTTATTTGAAGAAGATCGCTTCGGTGATCCGTCAGATGATGGCAGGCGGCGCAGACCGTGCCGCCGTGGAAGCGGTGAAGGAAGAGGCTTTGCAGAAGACTTATACCTTCCTTTGTGAGTGCTACACGATGCCGCCCGCGACCTTCGATTGGGAGTACGTCACCAAGGACAAAAAGCACGTTCTGGAGAAGGGCTACACGCCCCACACCTTCCGGAACGAGATGATCGGCGATCTTTTGGACGATTACGTTTCCATCATCAACGCGCCCACCAAGGATAAGCCTTACGACAAGGTCTACACCGTGTCTTATCTGGGCAATTTGGTGGAGGCTTCGCCCATTCTCTATCTGAATCTGGAGATGGAGGAGTTCAAGTCCATCGTGCGCCGGCAGCTGGAGGATGGCGAGATCGTTTGGTTCGGCTCCGACTGCGGTAAGTACGGCGATGGCGCGAAGAAGGCTTGGGATGACGCTTCCTACAATGATTCTCTGCTGACCGGGCTGGACTATTCCATGACCAAAGCCGATATGCTGGACTATCATCTGTCGCAGATGAATCACGCCATGGTCATCACCGGCGTGAACATCGAGGACGATCGCCCCAACCGCTGGAAGATCGAAAACTCCTGGGGTTCCGACGGTGCCAACGGCGGCTATCACATGGCGTCCGACACCTGGTTTGATCAGTTCGTCTATCAGGCTGTGGTACATAAAAAGTATCTGGGCGACAAAGCCGCACTGCTTGCCGAAGAACCCACCGTCCTCCTGCCTTGGGATCCCATGGGCAGCCTTGCGGATTGAGGAAGAAGATATCATAATAGGGGCTTCGACCGGAGCCGGGCGTAGCCCTGCTCCCACCCCGGCAGGAACCTTTTTGAAAAAAGGTTCTTGGAACTCCAAAAACTTTTGAAAAGGGCGGCAAATATTTGCCGCCCTCAGTCTGTCGAAAAAGTCTTTCAGAAAATCGAGAGGAGGGCG
>JBJDZI010000046.1:0-3148 GCA_051867925.1 Eubacteriales bacterium | reverse complement strand
CAACCCCATTCCTTGGCTGGCGGCACTCTAAATTTATAGTTTATCGACAGACTGAAACGGGCGGCAAGTACTTGCCGCCCGTTTTGCTGTGTTCGCGAAGCCACAGCCAAGGAAGTGGGTGAGGTGTGGAGCGGCTTTGCTCAAGATGACCGTGGGGATGCGAACTTACCGGGATTTCCATCCACAGCCTCTGCCAAGAAAAATTGCAAGCCATCTGATATATAATAAAACGGATGCCAATTCAATCATCCACTAAGGCTGAAAATGGCTGAAAACAGCAGAAATTTACACCTTTCCTCTTGTTTTCTTCCCCCAAATGTGCTATACTGTATAAAATACGCTCGACGCACAACGCCGATCCATCCGGAGGAACACCATGCGCAAATTTCTACTGTTGACCGCTCTGCTGGGCACGCTCTGCCTTTGGGGCTGTACGGGCGGCACAACCCCGTCCGTCTCATCTTCCGATGAGAATACCACCGTGCAAACTACCACCCCCGCAACGCCCTCCCAAAGTAATCCGGACTTGACCACCACGGGCGGTCTCCCCATGTCTGAGAACACCGACACCACAACCACCGATGCGCCCGCCACGCCTGCGATCTCGGAAACCGAAAAAGTCCCCGAGACTCCTGCTCCGTCTACCACCACCGACACACCCACAGTTCCCGAGACTACGCCCACCGTTACCACCACGCAGAAGCCTGCGACTACAACACCCAAACCCACGACCACCACAGAGAAGCCTGCCACGACGACGGCTCCCACCGATCCCGCTCCCGCCAAGGGAACCGCGGTATCCATCCGCTACATCGTGAGTAACGCTTCTGCCGGCAGTTTGACGGGTGCAACTCTGCAAACCATCAGATACGGCGAAACCAAGACCACAACCGTCACCGCCAAAGCAAACCTGGGCTATAAATTCGTGGGCTGGAGCGACGGCGTCACCTCTGCCACCCGCAGTGCCGAATCGCCCAAGAAGGACTGCATCGTCACCGCCATCTTCGAATACGATGCCATGGAGCTTCCCATCATCAGCATCACTACCGAAACGGGCAGTGATCCCACCTCCAAAGAGGTCTACATCGCAGGCACTATCTCCATTTCCAACTGCGACGAAGAGTTCGTGCTGGAAAACTACGAAATGCAGATCCGCGGCAGAGGCAACTACACATGGACCTCCGATAAGGTTCAGAAAAAATCCTGGCGCGTCAAGCTCTCCCCAAAGCAGAACCTGCTGGGGCAGGGGAACGGCAAAGCGAAGGACTGGACGCTGATTGCCAATCATTGCGATCAGTCGCTGATCCGCAACTACATCACTCTGAACTACGCCCGCAAACTGGAGGGCATCGCCTTTATGTCCTCCGCCACTAGCGTGGACGTTTACGTCAACGGCGAGTATCGGGGCGTTTATCTCCTTTGCGAGCAGAACGAAGTCCAGAAGAACCGCGTCAACATCACCGAAAATCCCGAAAGCGTGAACACGGGTTATCTCATCGAAATGACCGGCTACGCCACCGATCCCAAATTCTCGATCTATATGACCAGCGGTTGGTTTAATTTTGAGATCAAGAGCGATCTGTCGGAACTCAGCACCTCCACCTACAACGCCCAGTTTGCCTTTGCGAAGGATTACATCAACCGATGCTGGTCGGCGGTGCAAAGCGGCAACGAAGCCGCCATCCGAGCGCTGATAGACATCGACAGCGTGGTGGATACCTACATCGTCGAGGAACTGTTCAAGAATCTGGATGCGGGCTGGGACTCCTTCTATATGTACATTGACAACGGCATCGAGGGCGACGTCCTCCACTTCGGTCCCATCTGGGACTTCGACCTGTCGGGCGGAAACGTGAACGAAGGGACGGGTTGTGACCTGTACACCGGACTGCGGGCAGGCACCAACGAATGCAATCCTTGGTACGGCACTTTGTTGGAGCAGACCTGGTTCCGCAAGCTGGTTGCGGCTCGCTGGAACCGGCTGAAGGGCGAGACCGACAAAATCCCCGCCGACATTCTTGCCGAGGGGCAGGCGGGATTCAACGCTTACAGCCGCAACTTCGAGAAATGGCAGATCTTCGGTCAGCAGATCAACCGCGAGCCTGCGGCGATCCGCGCGCTTCGCACCTACACCGAGCATTATCAATACTACGCCAACTGGATGCAAAACCGCATTGATTGGCTGGACAGTTACTTCAACGGTCCCACTTACTCCTTTGACGGCACGCTGTCGCTGAAAGGAAGCGGCACCAAATCTTCTCCCTATCTGATCAGCTCCGAAGCAGATTTTTTGAACTTCTCCCTTTGCATTGCCAACGGGCAGAACTTCGCAGGCAAGTATTTTCGTCAGACCGCCGATCTGGACATGACCAAAGTGGCGGGTTACACCGGCCTTGGCAAAGCGGACGGCAGTTTTAACGGCGTTTACGACGGCGGCGGTCACACCATTCGGGCGGTACTGTCGGGGAGCGACCAATGCATCTTCCCCTATCTGTACGGCACGATCATGAATCTCTTCACCGAGGGCAGTATCACCAACAGCTCACAGGCGAGCGGCATCTGCCGAAGCATTCGCATTGGCGGTGTGATCGTGAACTGCGGCTCATCCATGACTCTGTCGGGCGAATACGCAGGCGGCATGACCGCTTCCAATGAGGCGGGCGGCGGCACCATTGCCGGATGTGTCTTCATCGGAAGTGTAAGCGGACAGAAGGCGGCATCGCCCATCAACTGCTATGCGAACGGTCGTGGCGGCACCTATGTGGGCAACTACTACTTAGACGGCGTGACGCACACGACTGCCGATGCAGACCCCGCCACTCCCAAAAACGAAACCGCCACCGCTAAATCTGCCATGGCAACGGCTCTGAACGACGGGCTTTCTGCCGCCGCCACTGCCGCAGGAGTCAGCGCATCCGATCTCTGCCAATGGGTTACCGCAAGCGGCAGTCCCGCCATGGAAACGAAATGAAATTTATCATCATTGGGGCTTCGCCCCAAACCCGACCAAGAACCTTTTTGAAAAAAGGTTCTTGGTACTCCCAAAACTTATGAAAAAGGGCGGCAAAGATTTGCCGCCCTCAGACTGTCGAGAAACTATAAATTTAGATAGCCGCCAGCCAAGGAATGGGGTTGGAGGTCTGGAGGA
>JBJDZI010000045.1:0-16113 GCA_051867925.1 Eubacteriales bacterium | reverse complement strand
TAGCCCCATCTTATATTCGATCTCTGCGGCGAGAGATTTCACCTGCGTGTTGGAGGTAGCGGAACAGATGACGAAATAATCGCTGATCACTGTACGGTCTTCCACACGGAGCAGTTTCACATTGTGTGCCTTGCGGGTGTTCAGAATTTCGATCACTTTTTCTGCCATCTCCCGGGAAGTGGCACTCGAAAGGTCGCGGATGATGACTTCATTGGTCATACAAAAACTCCTTTTCAAAATGGATATCGTTAATTGTAGCACAAAACTCTCGAAAAATCAAGAATTTTTCAAAAGAAAGTTGCGGGATTTTATCGTTTGCGGATGGATGGCGCGTTTTTCGCTCAAGAGCCCTGCAATCGTCAGATCGAATGCCAGCAGAAGGGTCTGATCGAGCCGTTTTTCCAAGGGCAGATCGAGGCTCTCCTCGTAGAAATAACGGCGCACGCGAATGCAATCCTCAAATTTGCGGGTAGGTTCGATGTAATCGGCAAGAAAAAGCAGTTTGTCTAAAAGGGTCATGTTTTCTTTGCCTGTGGTGTGGCAGGCAATGGCGGCGGTGACCGCAACGGGTGCGTCAAAATCCACCCGTGCCATAGCCGCTCCCGTGATGGCGTGGAGCGTTGCGGGGCTGTCCAGATCGTCCTCGGTCAGTTTAATACCCAAAATCTGCGCCAGCGTCGCCTGCTCGGCGATCTGCAACGCTTTGGTGGAGTCGTGCAGAAGGGCGGCGGCAGCAAGCAAATGGGTGTCTGTTTCGCTCAGATTAAACAGTTTGGCAAAGCGCAGACATTCATCCCTTACCGAGCGCGTGTGCGCCATACGGTAGTCGTCCAGACGCTTTGCCACTCTTGTTTCGGTTTCTGTCAGATTGATCATTTGTTTTCCTCTTTTCCATCGGGCAAATAAAGCCCGTTTTCACGGATATAGCCGAGAACGGCAGGTGAGAGCCATCCGCTGACATCGTCTCCTTTTGCCAGAGCCGTGCGGATCTGACTGGAGGAGATATCTATCGGCTTGGTGACGATTTCCACAGGTTCCGCGTTGTACTTGATTCGGTAGTTGTACTTGGCGTCGGCGATCATCTGTCGGATGGCAGGGGTCTCATCCTCGCGGCGCACATAGGCGATGGTGGCAAGCGAAAAGATCAGATCGGGTTGCCGCCAATGATCCAGCGAGAAAAACATATCAGTGCCGCAAAGAAAATAGAGTTTATAGCCCTGCATATGGAAAAAGCGCAGGGTGTCCACCGTATAACTGACCGACTGTCGGGTGATCTCCCAATCGGATACGAAGAGCGATTCGCCGTATTCGGGAGCATCTCCGAAGGCAAGCTGTGTCATGCGCAGGCGATGGATCGGATCGATCCCGCCGTCCGGCTTGTGGGGCGGAACACGGGCGGGCATGACCATCAAACGGTCTAGCTGGAGCTGACGGAGAAACGCCAGTCCGGCACCGACGTGACCGACGTGGGGCGGGGAAAAAGTTCCGCCGTAGATGCCCAAAGTTTTCTGCAAAGCCATACCGTCAGATCGCCGACAGGTCGATCTTCTTGTGCTTTTCGGATTCCCGATACAGCACGAATTTGTTTCCGATAACCGTAACGACTATAGCGCCGGTCTCTTCGGCAATGATTTCAGCCGCCTCGCGGGCGGTATACAGGCTGTTTTCCAAAACTTTGACCTTCATCAGTTCTCTTGCTTCCAGCGCGTTGGAGATCTGTTCGGTCATATTCTCGGAGATCTCGCCCTTGCCCACCTGAAAGATAGGCTGGATCGAGGTTGCCATGGATCTAAGATATGCACGCTGTTTGCCGGTCATTGTGCGTCCTCCCAAAATGCGATGAATTGTTTGCAGAACTGCTCCAGCGCTCTTGCGCGGTGGCTGACAGAGTTTTTCTCCTCGGAGGTGAGCTGTGCAAAGGTCTTGTGCAGAGGCTCGTACCAGAAGAGGGGATCATAGCCGAACCCGCCGTCACCCTGTGGGGTGTACAGGATGGTGCCGGGACATTCGCCGCGGCAGACCAGGGACTTTCCGTCGGGACGGACAGCGGCAACACAACTGACGAAGTGTGCGGTGCGGTCGGTAACGCCGTCCAGATTGCGGAGCAGTTTTTCGTTGTTATTTTGGTCATTGCAAGGCTCTCCCGCGTATCGGGCGGAGTAGATACCGGGCTCACCGCCCAATGCGTCTACCGACAGACCGCTGTCATCGGCGATGCCGATATAACCCATGGAAGCGGGCAGGGAAGCCTTGATTTTGGCGTTTTCCTCGAAGGAATTGCCGTTTTCCTCAATGTCACCGGTCACGCCGATGTCATCGAGGGAGAGGATCTCCAGTTCACGGCCGGTAGCGGCGGAGAGGATCTCCTTAATTTCCCGGATCTTATGGGCGTTCCGGGATGCCAGTACGATTTTCAGCATAGTTCCACCTCTCAGTCGTCGATGAGCGCGTCCACGAAGGCGGCGGGATCAAAGACCTGCAAATCGTCCATCCGCTCGCCTACGCCGATGAATTTCACGGGCAGATCCAACTCTTCCTTGATGGAGAAGATGATACCGCCCTTGGCAGTACCGTCCAGTTTGGTCAGCACCAAACCGGTGATGTCTGCCGCATTCTTGAATTCCTTCGCCTGATTGACGGCGTTCTGACCGGTGGTCGCGTCCAGTACCAGCAGCGTTTCTCGGGTGGCTTCGGGAAGCTGACGCTCGATGACGCGGTTGATCTTGGCAAGCTCGTTCATCAGATTCTTCTTGTTGTGCAGACGACCTGCGGTGTCCACGATCAGCACATCTGAACCGCGTTTCTTGGCTGCGGCGATGGCGTCGTAGACCACGGCGGCGGGATCGGAGCCTTCGGATTGCTTGATCAGTTCCACCTCGGCTCGATCAGCCCAAACCTGCAGCTGGTCGATGGCACCTGCGCGGAAGGTGTCGGCGGCTGCCAGCAGCACTTTTTTGCCGTCGCTTTTCAGATGGTGCGAGATTTTGGCGATGGAGGTGGTTTTGCCCACGCCGTTGACACCGATGACAAGGATCACGGCGGGGGAGGGCTCGATATTCAGCAGCTGTTTTTCGCCGATCATTTCGATCAGAATCTCTTTCAGTAGCGCGATGGCGGTGGGAGCATCCTTGACTTTTTCCTCTTTCGTGCGCTCGCGGAGCTTTTCGATGATCTCCTCAGTAGCGTTGTAGCCAACGTCCGCGCAGATCAGAAGTTCCTCCAGTTCTTCCAGCGTATCCTCGTCGATACCGCTTCTGAAGAGATTCGACAGCCCGCCGAACAAAGCGTTTTTGGTCTTTAGAAGACCGCTTTTGAGTCTTTCAAAAAATCCCATTACAGTTTTACTCCTAATTTCTGCTCCACTTCATTGACGTTCATGGTGAGGACTTTGGAAATCCCTTTTTCCTGCATCGTAACGCCGTAGAGCGTGTCAGCCGCTTCCATAGAGCCGCGGCGGTGTGTGATAATGATGAACTGCGTGTTGTCAGAGAACATTCTGGCGTAGGCGGCAAATCGATCGACGTTGACCTCGTCCAGCGCAGATTCAATCTCATCCAGCAGGCAGAAGGGAGAAGGATTGACCTTCAGGATGGCGAAGAAGATGGCGATTGCCACGAAGACCTGTTCGCCGCCGGACAGCAGTTTCAGATTCTTGATGATCTTGCCGGGAGGAGCCACCTCAATCTCGATACCGCTGGTCAGTACGTTGGCGGGATCGGACAGCGACAGATTGGCATTACCGCCGCCGAACAGCTGAACAAAGACTTCCTTGAAGTTTTCGTTGACCTTCTCAAACGTATCGGTGAATCGCTGACACATTTCGGTCTCCAATTTTTCGATGATGTCGGCAAAGTCCCGCTTGGCTTTATTGAGATCCTCAACCTGCGTACTGAGCAGTTCATATCGCTCCTTGACCTGTTTGTATTCTTCCACGGCGCCCACGTTCACCACTCCCAGTTCACGGATCTTGGAACGCAAACGGTTCTGTCGGGTGATGGAAGATGCGCGGTTCTCCTCAGAAATCTGCACGGTGACCTTTTCACAGGCTTCTGCGTAGGTCAGTTCGTATTCTTCCCACAGTTTTTCGGTGAGTTTATCCTGCTCGGCGTTGATGCGATCCAGTACCGATTCCAGCGTCGCGTGGTTGCGGTAAAGGCGTTCGTGATCTGCGGATTTTTCGCGGATGGTCTGACGGAGCGCGGCGGTCTGACGTTCCAATTCCAGCGAGCGTTCGGTCAGCAATTGTCCCTTGGACTTGATGGAACCGATCTCTGCGTTCAGCGCCTCTGCGGCTGCTTCCTTCTCGGCGATCTTGGCGATCAGTGTTGCTTGTTCGTCTTGGAAGGAAGCCTGTCGTGCGGTGGAATGCAGCAGTTCCTCGGATAAAGTCGCAATCTGGGACTGCGACTCGTCGATGCGCTCGCGGATGCGCTCCAGTTCCTTGGTTTGTATGGAAACGCTGACCAGTCCTGCGTTTTTGCGGGAGATACAATCCTCCAGCAGAGCGGCGGTGCGGTTTTTCTCCTGCTGCACGCGCTCGATTTGGTCGGCAAGGGATGTAAGTTTTTCGCTGAGCGTTGCTTCCTCTGCTCGGAGTGCTTCAGTTTCCAACAGTTTTGCGGCTTCCGCCTCGTCCAGACGACCGCTGGCGGTAGACAGATCCTTCAGATTCTGTTCTTCCTCCCGCATCCGTCCTTCCAGCATAGTCAGATTGGATTGCTCCGAATTGTAAAGAACCGAAATCAGCGACAGCTCGGAGCTCAATGATTCGATCTCCCGTTCCACATCTGCAAGGGTTGCCCCGTCTTTCTTTGACTCAGCCTGCAATACGGCAAGTTTTTCTTCCAGTTTCTTCTGCTGGAAGACGATCTCCTCGATCTCGGCGGAACGAGTCAAAATGCCGCTTTCTCTGGCGGAGGAACCGCCGGTGAACGAACCGCCGGCGTTGATGATCTGACCGTCCAGCGTGACGATCCGATGGCGGTAGCCCGATGCTTGCGCAGAACGGGTAGCATTGTCCAGATTGTCAAAAAGAAGCGTGCGGCCAAGCAGATAGGAGATGACTCCTGCGTATCGACTGTCGCAGCGCACCAGATTGGAGGCTAGCCCTACGAATCCCGTCTGCTTAGACAGAGCGTTCAGATCGCCGTTAAAGGATGAGCCTTTAACCGAGGTCAAGGGATAGAGCGTGGCTCTGCCGGCGTTCTCGCGCTTGAGGAGCGAGATTGCGGATTTTGCCGCCGCCTCGTTCTCCACGATCATATTCTGAATGTTGGCACCCAGCGCCGTCTCAATGGCAAGGGCGTAGGGGCGGTCTACCGCAATCAATTGCGACACAGTGCCGCAGATACCCGACAGCCGTCCGTTTTTCGTTGCTTCGGCAAGGAATTTGATGCTTCGGCTGTAACCTTCGAAATGTTCCTCCATACGGCGGAGGGTTGCCGCTCTTTGCTGACGGGAGGAAATTTCGCCTGCCAGACGATTTTGCTCCCGAACGGACGCGTCCAGCGCGGCGCGCAGTTTGGCAGAACGCTCCCGTTCGCTCTGCAGAGCGGTCTGCTTTTCGGTCTGCTTTTCTTCGTAGACCCGTAGATTTTCTTTGGATGCGGTTTGTTTATTGAATAGGGAAGCGAGTTTCTGACGGGTCGCTTCGATCTGCTCGGAATACTCTTCCTGACGGGAGTCGCTGGAGGATTTCGCCACGTCCAGCGCAGACAGCTTGATGCGGATGCCGGTCAGATCCTGTGTCAGCGCTTCCTTTTGCTGTGCCAGCGCATCGTACTGCTTCTGCGCCGCAACGCTTTCTCTGCGAGCGGATTCCAGAGCCGCCTCGGTCTTGGCATACTCGGTTTTCTGTGCAACAAGTTCCGCTTCTTTGGCTTGCGCATTTACTTTCAGCGTGACGGTTTCTGCCTGCTTCTCTGCAATCTGCGCTTCGGTGAGACGGTATTTGTTCTCCAGTTCTTTCAAGGTCTGCGCCAAATGCTCCAATCTGGTGCGGCTGACCATCAGTTCGGCGTGGAGTGCCGAAAAACGTCCCGCCAGATCGCCTTCGTGTTGCATTGCCTCCGCATAAGCGGATTGGTTGTCCTGCCGTTCCAGATGCAGGGCTTCTTCACGCTTTTCCAGTGAAGCGATGGTATCGTCAAGGCTCTCCAGTTCACGGGTTGCCACCACGAAATCCTTCTCGGCGATCTCTCGACGGGAGGTAATGGTAGACAGATCGTAAACTGCCAGCCCGATGTCCAGTGCTTTCTTTTCTTCGTAAAGTTCCAGATAGATCTTCGCCTTGGCGGCATCCTTTTCCAGAGGACCGATACGGGCGGAAAGTTCGGACAGAATGTCCTGCACGCGATCCAGATTTCCTTCCGCTTCAGCCAAACGCTTTTCGGCATCCTGTTTTTTGTAACGGTATTTGGAAATGCCTGCGGCTTCCTCGAAAATGATGCGACGGTCTTCGCTCTTCTGCGAGATGATTTCGGAGATGCGTCCCTGACCGATCATGGAGTAACCGGTCTTACCGATGCCGGTGTTCATAAAGAGTTCGACGATGTCTTTCAGACGAACCACTTTGTTGTTGATCAGATATTCGCTGTCGCCCGACCGATAGTAGCGGCGGGTGACGGTGATTTCGTCGTAATCCATATCAATGCGGTTTTCGCCGCTGTTCTGGATAGTCAGCGAAACCTCAGCAAAGCCCATGGGGGAGCGGCTGTCGGTACCGCCGAAAATCACGTCCTCCATTTTGTTGCCGCGGATGCTTTTGCTGGATAGTTCACCTAAAACCCAGCGGATAGCATCGGAAATGTTGGATTTGCCGCTGCCGTTGGGACCGACAATAACCGTCACGCCCGATTCAAAACTGAGTTTGGTGCGGTCGGGGAAGGATTTGAAGCCGTGAAGCTCCAATGATTTGAGTCGCATAAAACTATTATGATCCTTTCTCTTGTGGGAGCAGATCCGCACGCACCGAAAGACCGGAAAGCGAGGGATCTTCGGCGATCTTCAGAGATGCAGGTGCAAACTCTTGCAGGATCGCAGTATAATTACACCGCCTCTGCCCGATTGCCATAGAAAGTTTTCCGGGCGCGACGGATATTTTCAAATTCTGATGATGGATAGGTTCGATGCGGGAGATTTCTGCAAATATGCGCTTGCGGTAGAGTGCCGAGTAACTCAGTTCCCCCAGCGCGGGATGATAGGCGCCGCCGATCACCTGTCCGGGCTGATGCAGGCTTTCGGTCTCGCACAGTCCTACCCGCAGGAGCTTGACGCCCGCATCGGATAAGATTTCCATGGGTGCCACGGTACGCTCCACAGCCTCCCAAACGGTCAGCGGTTTGTAAATTCCGGCTTGCATTTCATCTGCCAGCGGTGTATCGGCAAAGACCACCACGGGATAGATCCTTGCTTCTTTTGCGCCCATGGAAACGATCGCCCGAGCGGTTCCCGATTCGTCTGCCGGGGTGGAGCAGGGAAGCCCGATCATCATCTGCCCGCCGAGAGTAAATCCTCGGGCTACGATCTGCTTTGCGGCACGGCGGCAGGAATCGGCGGTATGTCCGCGACGGCAGGCTGAAAGCACCCGGTCGGACATGGATTGGATACCAAGTTCAATGGTTTGCACACCATAGGAGGAGAGAACATCCAAAACTTCTCCGTCGATGGCATCGGGGCGAGTGCTGATCCGAATGGATGATACCCGTCCCGATGCGACGAAAGGAAATGCGGTTTGCAACAGTGCTTCCATCTCAGCCCGCGGGATGGCGGTGAAACTACCGCCGAAAAAGGCGATCTCCACCGTTGCATCCTGCGGGATGGTGGCAAGATGCGTCTCGATCTGCCGTCTTGCATCGGCAGGAGTCATGGGGCGCACTCCGGTGATGGTCTTTTGATTGCAGAAACTGCATCGGCACGGACATCCCAGATGCGGAACGAAGATGGGGATGGTGCAATGTCTCATTGTTTGCCAAACAGAGTCAGCGCTTCTTTGGCGGCTTTTTGTTCCGCATCGCGCTTGCTGGAGCCAACGCCCCGTCCGATGACATTGCTGTTCAGGCGTGCCTCCATGGTGAAGGTGCGCTGATGAGCGGGACCTTCCTCAGCAACCAGAACATATTCCAGCTTTTCGCCATGCTCTTGCTGAACGATCTGCTGGAGTGCCGTTTTATAATCCTCGGTGATCTGTTCGCTACGTAGGCGGTCAATGTGAGGAATGGCAAAGCGCAAAACAAACTTCGTTGCAGGCTCCAGACCGCCGTCCAGATAGATGGCGGCGATCAATGCCTCGAAGGCGTCAGAGGTGATAGAGGGTCGCTGGCGACCGTTGTTGTTGTCCTCGCCTTTGCCCAGCAGCAGATAGTCGCCCAGATTGATCTCGGCAGCAAACTCTGCCAGTGCTTTTTCGCAAACGGTAAAGGAGCGGATCTTGGACAGATTGCCTTCGGGCAGTTCGGGAAATGTTTTGAACAGGTAAGTGCTGACCACCAGAGACAGCACGGTGTCACCCAAAAACTCCATGCGCTCGTTGCAATCCAGCGCGGGATGCCTGGAGCCGGATTCATTGGCGTAAGAGGAATGGATCAGCGCATTCTTCAGATGCGTGACAGTCTGGAATTGATAACCGATCTCCTGTTCCAATCGGCTGAACCTGCGGCTCATTCGATACGCTCCCGTTTCATGGTCTCGGCGGCGCAACGCGTACCGATCTCGTTGATTACATTGGTGTTGACATAAGTGACCGCTTGACGGAGTGCATTTTGAATAGCCAGCGCATCGGAGTTGCCGTGCGCCTTGATGACGGGGCGGGAGATGCCCAGCAGAGGAGCGCCGCCGTAGGTGCGGGCATCCATACCGGCTTTCAGTTCGCCGATCTGCTTTTTCACAAGCAGGGCAGATGCCTTGGTAACCACGTTCGCTGTAAACATCCGCTTGAGCATAGAGACCATATAAGAGCCCATACCCTCCAGCGATTTCAGCAGAACATTGCCTGTATATCCGTCTGCTACCAACACATCGCATTTGGCGAAAGGAATATCTTTAGCCTCCACATTGCCGATGAAATTCAGATCGCACTCACGAAGCAGTTGATAGGTTGCCACTTGCAGGGGAGTGCCCTTGTGTTCTTCCGTACCATTGTTCAGAAGTCCTACGCGGGGAGCCTTCATTTGGAAGAGTTTTTCCATATAGACCGAACCCATAATGGCAAACTGCACCATGTGTTCTTCGTTGACGGAGATATTGGCACCGCTGTCCAGAAGCAACATAGGTGCGGACAGAGGGATCACCGTAGCGATAGCGGCGCGGTGAACGCCGCGGATGCGTTTTACATAGAGGGTAGCACCGGTCTGCAGCGCACCGGTGTTGCCGCAGCTGACCAGAGCGTCGCCCTCGCTGTCGCAAAGCAGGCGCAGAGCCACGCGCATAGAGGAATCCGCTTTCTGGCGAATGCTCATGGGGTCGTCTTCCATCGTGATCGCGTCAGAGGCGTGAACGATACGAATATCCGCCAGATCCAGATTATTTTGATCGGCAGCAGAGCGGATGACGTCCTTATCCCCGACGAGGATCACCTCGATTTTCAGATCGCGGCTGCCCTCGACGGCTCCCTTAACGACTTCTGCAGGGCCTTTATCTCCGCCCATTACATCGATAATGATTTTCATTTGTCAAAATCCTTTCTTATGCAAGTCTTATGCAAGACTTTGCTTGAGCTCTGACAGAGAGTCGGCAGTCTCGCGAATGACGTTCAGTGCTCTCTCTGAAATGGCTTCGTTGCGGAAGGCTTTACCGCCCTTGACCTTGCGGTCCAGCGGGTCGATAATGCCGAAATTCACGTTCATCGGTTGGAAATTCGAGGAAACGGAAGAGGAAACGTAGTGCGCCAGCGAACCGATAGCAGTTTGCGTAGAAAAATCGGGGGGTTCTTTGCCAAATGCATCCAGTGCGGCAGTCACGCCTGCCACAAATCCCGATGCGGCGGATTCCAGATATCCTTCTACACCGGTCATCTGCCCGGCGAACAGGATGCGCCGATCTTTGCGCAGACGGTAGTGATCATCCAAAAGGCGGGGAGAATCGAGGAACGTGTTGCGGTGCATAACGCCGTAACGGGTAAATTCCGCGTTCTGAAGCCCCGGGATCATCCGAAATACCCGTTTCTGTGCTTCAAAGGTCAGATGGGTCTGGAAGCCCACCAGATTGTACATGGTCTTTTCCAAATTCTCCTGCCGCAGCTGAATCACCGCAAATGGATCTTTTCCGGTCTTGGGATCGGGCAGACCCACGGGCTTGAGAGGTCCGTAAAGCAGGGTGTCAAATCCACGCTTTGCCATCACTTCCACAGGCATACAGCCCTCGAAAACGGTCAGATCTGCCTGTAAGTGCTGATCGAACTCTTTCAGCGGTGCTTCGGGTGCCGAGATCAGTGCTTCATAGAAGGCGGTGTATTCCTCCCGCGTCATGGGACAGTTGATGTAGCAAGCCTCTCCCTTGCCGTAGCGGGAGGCGAGATACGCTTTGCTCATATCAATGGTGGTGGCATCCACAATGGGAGCCGCCGCATCAAAGAAGGAAAGAGACTGCTCAGACAGTAGTTTGGAGAGATGTGCAGACAGCGCGTCGGAGGTCAGCGGACCGCTTGCTACCACCGTGATGCCCTTGTCGGGAAGTTCGGTCACTTCATGTTCCACCACCGTGATGCGGGGATGGGAACGGATCTTATCGGTGATATAATCGCTGAACTTGTGGCGGTCAACGGCAAGCGCCGCGCCTGCGGGAACTTCGGCGGCGTAAGCCGCTTCCATGATCAGCGAGCCAAGCTCAGACATTTCTGCCTTCAGAAGTCCCACCGCGTTGGAAAGCTGGCGGGAGCGCAGGGAATTGGAGCAGACCAGTTCCGCAAAGCCTGGCGTATGGTGAGCAGGGGTGTATTTTTGGGGCTTCATTTCGTAAAGCGTAACCAATGCACCCATTTCGGCGGCTTGCCAAGCCGCTTCACAGCCGGAAAGTCCTGCACCGATCACATTAATTTTCGCCATCATGTTTCACTCCCGGACGGGTGTAACCGCATTTGTCGGTCTTGCAAACATAACTGCTCTTGTCCTTTTTCAGATACAGGATACCACCGCAACGAGGGCATTTTTCGGTGGTGGGCTGATCCCATGAAGAGAAGTTACACTTGGGATAATCGGAGCAACTGTAAAATACGGTGCGATTCTTTGCCCGTTTGGTAACGATGGCGGCACCGCACAGAGGGCAGGGAACACCGATCTCGTTCTGAATCTTCACCGTGTACTTACAGGTGGGATATTTGGAGCAGGCGAAGAAACTGCCGTATCTGCCCGTCCGTTTGACCACGGGAGCACCGCACTCTTTGCAGATCATATCGGTAGGTTCTGCCGCAATTTCTGACTTTTCTTTGAGTTTTCCGTCTTTGTCCAGCGGTTTGGTGTTTTTGCAGGTAGGATAATTGGGGCAGGCAGCAAATTTGCCGAACCGTCCCGATTTGACGATCATTTTACTGCCGCACTTGTCGCAGATGATGTCGGTCTCCTCCACAGGAAGTGCCACGTCTTCGCGGGAAACGCTCTCGGATGCTTTCTCCAAAGAACCTTTGAACCGTCCGTAGAAGGTGGCGAGGACATTTTCCATGGTGTTTTGGCTGTGCTCGATCTCATCAAGGCTGGTCTCCATCTGCGCCGTGAACTTGTAATCCACAATCTCAGGGAAGTTTTCCAGCATCAGTTTGGTGGTTGCCTCTCCCAAGGGGGTGGGAACCAGCGACTTGCTCTCTCGTCTGACGTATTCGCGGGAGAGAATGGTGGTGATGGTAGATGCGTAGGTGGAGGGGCGGCCGATGCCCATCTCCTTAAATGCTTCGATCAGAGAAGCCTCGGTATAGCGGGCAGGGGGTTTGGTAAAGTGCTGATCGGGGATAACATCGGTGGTGTGCAGTACCTCGCCGTCGGTAAGGGGCGGAAGTTTGGCTTCTCCGTCTTCGCTTTGATCCTTTTCGTTACCCTCGTAGGCTTTCAGAAAGCCGGGGAAACGAACAGAGGAACCTGTGGTGCGGAAGGTATTGTGGTTGCAATCGATCTCCACGGCAACCGTATCGATCTCAGCAGAAGCCATCTGGCTTGCCACGAAGCGGTCCCAGATCAGCTTGTAGAGTTTGTACTGATCGCCGGACAGATGCTTTTTGATTTTGGCAGGCTCGAACGCCATATTGGCGGGACGGATGGCTTCGTGGGCGTCCTGCGCCTCGGAATCGGTCTTGTAGACCCGCGCGGTGTCGGGATAGTATTTCTTGCCGAATTTTTCCAAGATAAACTGTTTTGCCGCCTCTTGCGCTTCGGGAGAAACGCGAAGGCTGTCGGTACGCATATAGGTGATCAAACCCTGCACGCCGCCGTTTTCGGAGCCGAGGTCAATGCCTTCGTACAGTTCCTGAGCAATCTTCATGATCTTGGAAGCCTGATAAGAATATTTGCGCGATGCGTCCTGAAGCAGGCTGGAGGTGGAGAAGGGAGACTGAGGATTGCGCTTTTTCAGCGATTTTTTCAGAGAGGTGATGACGAAAGGATGCCCTTGGCAGGATGTCAGCACAGCCTGCGCGTCGGCTTGCTTGGTCAGATAATTTTTTTCTCCGTCTTTTCCAAAGTAGCGGGAGGTGAATTTTGCGCCTTCCCGGTTTTCGTGATGGGCGGTGATGGTCCAGTATTCTTCGGGAACGAAGGCGCGGATCTCATTTTCGCGCTCCACTACCAGACGGGTTGCCACGGACTGCACGCGCCCTGCGGAAAGTCCGCTTCGTACCGTTTTCCAGAGGAAGGGAGATAGCTTGTAGCCGACGATACGGTCGAGGATACGGCGCGCCTGCTGAGCGTTGACCAGATCCATGTCGATGGCACGGGGATTTTTGATCGCCTCTTGTACCACGCTTTTGGTGATGGCGTTGAAGGTTACACGCTTGAGCTTCTCGTCGGGAATCTTCAGCGCGGTTGCCAGATGCCATGAGATGGCCTCACCCTCGCGGTCAGGGTCGGTTGCCAGATATACTACGTCGGCGTTTTTGGTCAGTTTCTTCAGATCGTTGATCAGATCGCCCTTGCCGCGGATGTTAATATAATGTGCTTCAAAACCGTTGTCCACGTCAACGCCGAGGGTGCTTTTCGGCAGATCGCGGATGTGACCCATGGAGGCAACGACCTTATAGCCGGAGCCGAGATAATTCTGAACGGTCTTGGTTTTGGAGGGAGATTCGAGGATTACCAGTTTGGACATATCTATACTTAATTCCGTTGTACGGAAATTTCCTTTCCATGTGATAGTGCGTTGTGGGACGGCGCGTGATGTATCGTCCCGAGATTCATTGCGGTTTATTTGAGCCGTTTGTACAGCCCACCGGGAAGACAGCGAACCAGTCCGCCCACTTCCAGCATGGTCATTGCCGAGAGAACGGTGGAGACTTCCTGCCCTTGCTTGGCAAGATCGTCTGCCGAAACGGGATGATCCAGCGGCATCAGTTTGAGAATATCTGCTTGGATCTTGCCGATGAATTTCGGCACTTCGATCTCTTCGGAAGCGGATGTCATCGCGGATCCTTCCGCAGCTTCTTCTGCGGAGTCATCCGCAGAATCCTCCTCGATAATGGGAAGGTTTTCATCATCTTCGATCGGGATCGGAACAGCTAAGGAAGGCTTTTTCTCAGATTTTGACTTTTTGGCAGACTTTTCTGCCTTTTTCTCTTCCTCCGCCCACGCATCGGTGGCGGCTTTGGTGATCAAAACTTTGGTGGCTTTCAGCACCTGTTCCCGCTGATGGATTCCGTTCACGAATCGGGGCAGGAAGACGGGAAGATTCTCGGTTCGGATGACGTTGGGGTAGTAGAACTCGTATTCCACCAGGATATCCCGTGCGGTGGTAACCATCTTGGCGCCTTCCTGAATCAGCGAGTTGGGACCTTGGCTGTTCTGTTCATCTACTTTCCCGGGGAGTGCAAAGAGATCGCGTCCCTGCCGACTTGCAAGGCGAGCGGTGATCAGCGCACCGCTTTGTTCTGCGGCTTCCACCACCAGCGTACCTTGGCACAGACCGCTGATGATGCGGTTGCGGATGGGGAAGTTAGAGCCTACGGGAGGCGTATCGGGTTTGAACTCGGTGAGCAGCGTACCCGAAAGGGAGATTTCGTCCATCAGCGGACCGTTTTCGGGAGGATAGACCCGATTGATGCCGCATCCCAGTACGGCTACCGTATGTCCACCTGCATCGAGTGCGCCACGATGACAGATGGAGTCAACGCCCCGCGCCATACCGCTGACGATGATCGCACCGGCGATAGCCAGATCACGGCAGATGATGTAGCCTTCCCGCTGACCGTATTCGGTGATCCGGCGCGTGCCAACCGTAGCGATGCAGACATTCTGATCGAAATCGGGCAGTTTCCCCTTGTAATAGAGAAGTACGGGCGGATGGGGAATAGAGCGCAGTCGTTCGGGATACAGAGGACTGTCGTAAGCGAGCAGACCCACGTTCTGGGTCATACACCAGCCGTAAATGTCGCGGGTCTCGTCCAGCGATTTGTCGGCAAGTTTGTCGATGACTTCGTTGCTAAGGCCGGGAACTCTCTCCAGCTCCTTTTGATCTGCCTTGAAAACCGCTTTGGCATCATAATCAAAATGCTTCAGCACCGCATCGACAGAACTGCTGCCGGGAGTGAGTCTGAGACTGAGCCACAGCCAGTATCGGACGTCGGACATCGAATCATTCCTTTCGGTGAAAATTTAGTGCAAATCTTAAAGTATTCTCTTGCCCATCTCCCACAGGAGCAGGGAAGATGCTGCCGCCACGTTCAGCGATTCGCTGCCGTGCTGCATAGGGATGATCACCGCACGATCGGCGGCGTTCACCAGATCGGTGGGCAGACCGTGCCCTTCGTTGCCCACGATAAAGCAGGTCGTGGGTGTGATCTCCACCGTTCGCAGATCGCAGGCTGTGGGCGTCAGTGCCGTCGCATACACGCGATAGCCGTCATTTTGCAGAGCGGCAACCGATCCGATGGCATCGGACACGGTCAGCGTGGGCAGGGAAAAGAGCGCGCCCATCGCCCCGCGAATGGTGCGGGGATGATAGAGATCGGCACAGTCGGAGCTTAAAATCAGACAGTTGATGCCCATCGCACGGGCAGAGCGGATGACCGTTCCCAGATTTCCGGGATCGCGCAGGCTGACCGCCATGAAACGGCTGCCTTTTTCGGTCATATTATATATTGTAGCAAATTTATGCAATCTGTCAAGATGTCTTGCTACGCAAAATACTCCTTCGGGTGAATTTTCTGCAGAAATTTTTTCATAAACGCTCCGAGACACGGTATATTGCTCCACGTCAGTGGGCAAATTCTCAAGGAGCGTGGCATTCTCCTCGGTGACGAACACGCGCACCAGAGGAGCATTTTGGCGGATC
Organism: Eubacteriales bacterium; assembly: GCA_051867925.1. Classification (GTDB taxonomy): domain Bacteria; phylum Bacillota; class Clostridia; order Oscillospirales; family CAG-272; genus CAKSQF01. The sequence continues at coordinate 651 of JBJDZI010000045.1, read as the reverse complement.
GCTTCTTCCAGCAGTTTCTTTCCTTCAAAGAAAAATAGCTTTTCCCGCTGACGGTGCTTGCGATCCTGCAGTTTTGCCGTTTCGACGATCAGTCGGTTGGCGCGGGATGTGATGAGTTCCATAGTTGCCTCCAAAGGCTGAAAATACGAAAGAAACCCGCGCGCGGGAGAACAGACTCTCCGCGCCGCGGGTATAATAAATCTTACAGAGCAGCCTTAGCCTTGTCACACAGGGAAGCGAATGCATCCTTGTTGGAAACGGCCAGTTCAGCCAGCATTTTGCGGTTCAGGTCGATGCCTGCCTTCTTCAGACCGTGCATCAGAGTGCTGTAGTTCATGCCGTTGACCTTAGCCTGAGCATTGATACGGGCGATCCACAGCTGACGGAAGTTTCTCTTCTTCTGCTTTCTGCCGATGAATGCGTAGTTACCGCTCTTCATTACGGCCTGTTTAGCCATCTTGAAGTGCTTGCTCTTGGAACCCCAGTAGCCCTTCGCAGCCTTCAGTACTTTCTTTCTTCTCTTGCGCGTCATCATAGCGCCTTTTACTCTTGCCATTTTACGTAATCCTCCTTAAAATACTGTTGTTCGTCTGCTTAGTGCTTCTGGATCAGAGTCTTGATAGCAGGAGCAAAGCTTTCGCTGAGATATGC
>JBJDZI010000044.1:0-16241 GCA_051867925.1 Eubacteriales bacterium | reverse complement strand
CCAGTATTCTCGTTAACTTTTTCGACACTCTGAGGGCGGCAAATACTTGCCGCCCTGACTTATAGTTTTTCGAGTTCCAAGAACCTTTTTCAAAAAAGGTTCTTGGTAGGGGAGGGGCAAAGCCCAATATGATTACAGACTGTGCTTTTTCGTGTATTCCACCAGTTCGTCGACGGTGGTGAAGGCGAGACCGGTGACGGTGTCGGCACAGCCGTAGTAGATGGCGATGCGACCGGTGTCGGCATCGGTGAGCGCCGCGCAGGGGAAGGTTACGTTGGGCACATCGCCGTTCTGCTCATAGGGCATTTCGGGACCGAGGATGTAGAACTGCGTGCGGTACTTCACCTTCCAAGGCTCGTCGATGTCCAGAATCGCCGCGCCCATGCGGTAAACGTAACCGTTGCAGGTGGTGATGACCCCATGATAGATCAGAAGCCAGCCCTCGTCGGTCTCGATGGGGCAGGGACCTGCACCCGTCTTGGTGCATTGCCATGCAGACTGCTCAAAGGGAGCAGGACCGAACACATGGCGATGCCGTCCCCAGTAGGTCAGATCGGGGGATTCGGAGAGAAAAATATCGCCGAAGGGCGTGTGTCCCGTGTCGCTGGGGCGGGAGAGCATCATGTACTTTCCGTTGATCTTGCGGGGGAAGAGAACGCCGTTGCGGTTGTAGGGCAGGAAGGCGTTTTCCAGTTGATGGAAGGTCTTGAAATCGAAGGTGTAAGCAATGCCGATGGTGGGGCCGTGATAGCCGTTGCACCAGGTCACATAGTAGCGATCCTCGATGAAGCAAACTCGGGGATCGTAGCGGTATTCGAAGCGCGTCACATCGGCATCGCCTTCCATGGTCAGGGGCGTGTCGGAGATGTCCCACCGGATGCCGTCCGCGGAGAAGCCCACGAAGAGGTTCATCCGCACCGCTTTGTCGTCACAGCGGAAGACACCGGCATAGCCGTCGCCAAAGGGAACTACCGCGCTGTTGAAAATGCTGTTGGCACTAAAAAAGTGATGGCGGTCGATGATGGGGTTTTCGCTGTATCGCCAGACAGGCTCGTCGCAGCCCTCCGGCTTGTCCTGCCACGGAATGTTTGGCAGGGAAGTTCCAATGATCTTGCTCATAAATTGAAAAACCTTTCTTATGATTGTGCTATAGCGGCGACTTGTCCAGTACCGATTCGGTCAGCAGTTCGCCGTGATAGCTGAGTTTTAAGGTGAAAAAGGGTGCATCGTCCAGAAGTTCCTGCAAAAAGATGCGGTCGCCCGCCCATAGGGGCAGGGAGAGGATGCGATCCTTGGGGACAAATGCCAGATCGCCCTCGTCGCATTCGATGAGCGTGCCCGCATAATCGTCGGAGGTGTAGAGGAACATCAGCTCGTCCTCCCACTCGTCCGACAGGAAGGTGATAATGCCCCGCAGGCGCAGAGAGGAAAGCGTCAGCCCCGTTTCCTCCTTCACTTCGCGGATGAAGCATTCGTCGGGGGTCTCGCCGTTTTCCACGTGACCGCCCACGCCGATCCATTTGGCGTGATTGGGATCGTTGGCTTTCTTGGTGCGGTGGAGCATCAGATAAGAGTCCCCGTGGATGAGATAGCCTAAGGTGGTGAGTTTCATATCAGTCTCCTGCGACAGTTTCATACTGCCAATCGAGGATGCCGCCGAAATCGTAGACGGTATATCCCATCGCTGCCAGTTTTTTCGCCGCTTGCAGACTGCGGTTCCCTGAACGGCAGTAAACGTAGATGGGAATCGAAAGATCGGGGAGGGCGGCGGGGCGTTCGGTGCCGATCTCCTCATTGGGCAGGAGCATTGCCCCCGCAATGTGGGAGGCGGCGTACTCGTCCGCGCGGCGCACGTCCAAAAGAACGAAGGGTTTGCCCTCTGCCGTCAGAGCGTCCATTTCGGCTTTGGCGCGATCCTGCGGGATGGTCTGACAGGAGCCTTCCTTTGGCGCGGCGGAGGTGGTTGCGGGCTTGTCGGTGACAAAGTCGGAGGGCTTTCCGTTCGTCTGACCGGGCGCAGGGGTGGAGGTGGCGGCGTTACTTGCCGTAGAACTGCTTGCATCAGCAAGCAGTTCTGCATTGCAAGAGATAAGCCCTATTGCCAGCGCGCCCAGCAGGGCACCGCACAACAGAATGCGTCTCACTCTTCCTCCAGCGACTTGAGATAGTCGATGCAGACCTTGGCTTCGGTGAGTCCGTCGGGGGTGAGGGTTTCGCTTTCCACTACCATGGGGACAGAGAGCCGCTTTGCGGTCTGCCAGACCTCTTTGACGGGTGCGGTACCCATGCCCAGCGGCTTTCCGCCGCCGTCTGCCAGTCCGTCCTTGATGTGGATCACGGGAAGGCGATCTTCTGCCGCCAGTTTTTCCATGATCGCCACGGGATCCACCCCTGCGTGGTAAGCCCAGTAGGTGTCGATCTCAAAGCCCACCTCTGTCGTGCGCTTCTGCATCTCTTCGTGGGTGATCTTTCCGTAGGAGGTGAGGAGAAACTCGCAAGCGTGGTTATGAAAGGACAGATGAATGCCCAACTTGCTGAGTCTGGCGGCGGTTTGGTTCAGAAAGTCGATGAATGCGTCCAACTTTTCGGGGGTGGACAGGTCTGCGCTGGGGATAATGATCTCGTTGCAGCCGATGGTCTTGTGATAGGCAACCGTGCCGTCGAAATCGTCGCGGAGGGTTTCCCAGCCTGTGTGAGTACCGCTTGCAGTCAGACCGTACTGATCCAGCCAGCCTTTGATGGTTTCTGCGGAATGACCGAAGAAGCCCGCAAATTCCACGGTTTGGTAGCCCATCTGTGCCAGCGCGCGGAGCGTGCCTTCCATATCCTTGGGGGTGTTGTCGCGAACGCTGTAAAGTTGAATACCGTACTTCATGTGATGTTCTCCTTTGTATGGAATTGTTTTTTGGGGAGGATGACCGAGGGCAGTCGGCATTTCACAGCCGACAAACAATCATCCGAGTATAACTCAATTATACTCGGATGATTGGGATTTGTCAAGCCTGTCAGCGGGAGAACATGACTTTTTCGCTGGAGAAAAGCTTGGTAAGCACTGCCACCATGCCGCCTGCAAACAGCAGATTGACCGAAACGGTCAAAACGATCTGCAGGGGAGACCATGCAAAGGAGAAGACACCGGTCATACATTGAACGCTGTTGTACAGCGGGATGCAGTACCAATAAGGCTCGGAGGCGGGGCCGCTGCCGAACATGGCGGTCAGTCCCAACAGCATATTCAGCAGCATGAAGGGCGTTACCAGCGTGCTTGCTTCCTTCACCGACTTGGCAAGCGCGGACAGAACGGCGATCATGGAGATCATCACCAGCACGGTGGAGAGGATCACCAGCAGCAGAACGGCGTAGTCGGTCAGCGTGTAGACCGATGCGTCCAGCTCGGCGGTACCGCCCATCAGTTTGGGCAGGGAGAGGATAGTGCCCACAAAGCTGGAGGTGCCACTGAAGAGTGCAATCAGCGAAAGGCTGACGATCTTGCCGATGGCAAGTTCATGGCGGGCAATGGGCGTGATCAGCAGAGTGGCGATGGTGCCGCGCTCCTTCTCGCCTGCGATGGACTCGGGTGCCACCGCCATACAGCCCGAAAACAGAAGCATCATCAATAGCATCGGGAGCATCATGGCGAAGATTTGTGCGGTCAAAGCCTCGTCGGAGGCAAGATCGTAGACCGTGTCTCCGGGATTGATGTCGAAGAGATTGGAGAGGGTTGATTCGTACTCCGACAGCAGGGTATAGAGGAGATTGTATGCGTTATACGATTCGGTATCGGTAGAATCGTAGTAGATCTCCACCGCCGGGACTGCACCTGCGGCGATCTGCGCGTCAAAGTTTTCGGAAAAACGGACGGCAAGATGGGCCTCTTCTGCGGTGACCAGATCGGGATCGAATCCCTCGTGCAGTTCAAACTGCTCTGTGGCGGAGCAGATCGCCGCCACAGAATCGGGCAGATGTTCGGCGTATACCACATAGACCGTCCCCTCTTCCTCGCCGAATGCGCTGGAGAGGGCGCCGCCCATCACCGAGTAGATCACGTAGATCAGAATGCCGGGCAGGAGAGCGGTCAGCACCAGCCGTCTGTCCGAGAAAAAGCGGCGCAGTTCCTTTTTGACGATGATCAGAACGTTTTTCACAGGGCGTCGCCTCCCTTCAGCGAGCGGTAGAGGTCGAAGAAGGCGTCCTCCATGGACTTGTCCCCGCAAACCTCGGAAAGGGTTCCCTCGGCGGTTAACTTACCGTCGATGAGGATGCCCACCCGATCGCACAGCTTTTCCACCAGACTGAAGATGTGTGTGGACAGCAGGATGGTTTTGCCTTCCGCTTTCAGTTCTTCCAGAAAATCGGTGACGACTCTGGCGGTGAGGACGTCCAGACCGTTGGTGGGTTCGTCAAAGACGATGATGGCGGGGTCGTGGACGATGGAGATCACCAGCGACACCTTCTGCTTCATGCCCGTGGAGAGGTTTGCCACCTTCACCTCTGCGAACTGATCAATGCCAAAGCGGGCGAAGAGTCGCGCTTTGCGCTCCTTTGCCACGGCGGGGTCTATTCCGTGGAGGGCGGCGAAGAAATCGAAGAGGTAATTGGGGGTAAAGAACTCCTCCAGTTTCAGATCGCCCGTGAGGAAGCCCAGCGATGCGCGGACTGCGGCAGGATCTTCCCTCAGCGTATGTCCCGCCACGGTGATCTCGCCTTCATCGGGGGTGATGAGGGTGGCGATCATCCGCAGGGTGGTGGTCTTGCCTGCGCCGTTGGGACCCAGCAAACCGTAGATTTCCCCCTCGCTTACCGAGAAGGTGAGTCCGTCCACAGCCACCTTTTGGGAAAGCCCCGTCTTCTCTATCTTTTGTTGCTTTTTGGAAAGTCTGAAGGTTTTTTTCAGATCTTTGACGGTCAGAATGGCATTCATGCCTTACAGTCACTTCCTTATCAGAGATACTCCCATTGTAGCACAGGACACGCCGCTTGTCAAGGGGGCGTGGAGGGATGAGCGCAGAGCCAAGAGCCAAGGAAGTGGGAGGAGAGTCTGATGAGGAGTGTAGCAGTCGCTACGCGACAGCTACGAAAACTTCGGCGCCCCCGACGGTTTCTCCCTCCTCTCGATTTTCTGAAAGACTTTTTCGACAGACTGAGGCGGCAAATTGCCGCCCCAGTTTGTCGAAAAAATTTACGCGAATACTGGAGGAAGGGGAAAACCATCGGGGGCGCCGAAGTTTTTTCCCTTCCTCCAGACCTCCAACCCCTTTCCTTGGCTGACGGCTTTCTAAATTTATAGTTTCTCGACAGACTGAGGCGGCAAATTGCCGCCCTTTATTAAAGTTTTTGGAGTTCCAAGAACCTTTTTTCAAAAAGGTTCTTGGCGGAGTTTGAGGCGGAGCCTCAAAGCTTCACTCCACGCTGACGGTCTTTGCCCATTCGTGGAATTTAGGTAGGAACTCGTCCTGCTTGTCGGCAAAGCAAAACATATTGACCATGTAGTAAGCATCGGTGCCTTTGAAGAGGTAGCAGGCATAGAAGAACTCGTCTCCGTCTTCGGTGGCCTCGTAGGTGAAGTAGGTCAGACCGTCTTCTTCAACCACAGAGGGCTTTTCGCCGTCAAATTCGTTGTAGAGAATCGAAAGCTCGCCGTAATCCTTTAGTGAAATGTCGGTAGCAATGCCCGCTTGCTGCAGAAGAGAGAAACTCTCTCTGGTGACGGCAACGATCACTTCCTGCGATTCCAGATATAAATCAAAAGAGATATAATCCTTTTCGTAGAAGTCTTCGTTCAGGGTGATGGAGAAACTGTTCTTGGTGAAGGTCTTTTCCGCGGGGTTCAGCATCCTTTCGATGGCGTCACAGCCGATCAGTCCAAAGCATCCTGCTACCATCAGCAGAGTCAGAAGAATACTTGTGATTTTTTTCATAATACGATTCCTTCCTTTCTTGGATGAGCCGATCTCAGCGGCTCAACAGATTATTCTCAGTTTAACATAGCGCAGAAGATTTGTCAATGCTATGCGGCTAATTTGTGCAGAATTTGTTACGCCCAAGTGACCGCCGGAATCCGTCGCCCGGAAATCCGATCTGCCCCACGAAAAAAGCCACCGCAGGGAAGCCTCCCGCGGTGGCTGTATAGATCAGATCATTTCGTGTACAGAAGCAGTTCGGACAGCTGCAGAGTGCCGGTGTGGGTGATGACCAACCTGTACTCGCTGTATGCGGCTGTGTTTTCAAGGATCGTGCCGTAGGCGGTGAAGTCGTAGTCCCCCATGCCCATCTGCTGTGCGCCGGATCGGTGAATCTCCACATAGCCCGAGTCGGTCTTGCCGTACAGAACCCATTCATCGGGGTTTCTGCCCGGATACAGGGAGTTGTCGTTGCCGGTCACGAAAGCGTAGCCCGACAGCATGGCGGGATCAGCCAGCGCGAAGATGATCTCCACCTCCCACGATTCGGGATTCCACCACCCCCCTCTGCCAAGGGCGGCGCAGTATTTGGTGGACAGATCACCGTCAAAGAGACAGTCGATGTCCTCAAAGTTGTTGCCGCGGACGGTGGTGGTCACAGACTCGGGAAGCACGGACAGAGCGGTGTGTTCCTCCGCAAGTTTCTTGGCGGCATCGTTGCCGATGCCCTCTTCGATGGGAGGAGTGCTTTCCTCGGTTTTGGGCTTTTCAGGCTCCCAACCGCCCCAAGGCCATTCGGGTTCGGGATCTTTTTCATCCCATTCGGTGAGGAAGGTGTCGGCGTGATAACACTCGTCCAGCCACTCCAGCCGCTGATCGATCCAGGTTGCCAAAAATTCGTAGTGCTGGGTGTAGGTGGCAAGCGTAGTGATTTGCTCGGTCTCGCGATTCCATTGGCGACCGAAAAGGTCCCACTTTTCGAAGTTACGGCAGTAGCTGTTGTACCCTGCTTTGCCAGCCGCCAGAACGGTTGCGGACATCTTGGAGCAAGCATCCTTGGAAGCGTCCCACATGGTTACTACCCGCTGACGGAACCATTCCTGCTCCATGGCGGTATAAAGCCAGGGATTGCTCTGAAAGCGTTCGTTGTAGGCGACGTAGAGATCGAAGTAATTCTCGGTTCCCTCGTCGGCGTTTCCCAAAGCGTTGTCAAAGTCCCACAGAGGTCCGAAGGTCAGTTTGCCGCCCGGCACGCGGTAAAGATAGAAGGAATCGTAACCGCAGTCAAGGTTTTTCAGAATTTCCTCCACCAGATAGGCGTTGACCATGGAGTCGATGTCGATGAGCTTGGCAATCTCCGCTTCGTCGCCGTTTTGCACGGCTTTCCATGCGGAGCGCAGGTAGTTTTCGATGTATGCTTGCTGCGCATACGCTTCCGTTTCGTCGGTGGACAGATCGCTGTGGATCTGATACTTTCTGTCGTTGCAGGAGAAGCTGGGAGATTTGGGATTGCCCGAGATCTCTACCAAAAAGCCGATGTCCTCCGCTCCTGCGCCGGTCAGATTCTCGGGGATGTTGACCTTGTTGGCGTTCACGTCTATCTCCTCGCAAAGCAGATAAACGCCGCGGTATTCGCCGTTGAGGTAGACCTCCACGCTGGTGCAGTCGGGAGACCACACGGAGGCGGGCATGGCGTCCGCCAGATGGAGGGCAACGTAGTTACGGAGCAGGGACTGATCGCAGACATTTGCCAGCAGAACCCACTTCTTGGCTTTGCCCTCGCCCAGTCCCAGCAGGGACTGTTTCTCGGAGAGCTTCAATTTATAGGACTTTTTCTCGTATTCCCAAGTTTTATTGCCCCGTCCGCGGATCTGCATATCCAGACCGTCGAGACAATAGTCCGCATCTGCGTTGAAGAGGGAGAGGGTGGCGTCGATGTACTCTGTTTTGGAGGTGACATCGCCGCCGGTTTGGGTGGTGATGTTCAGAATGGGCAATTCCAGCGAGTCGTATTCGAAGAGTGCCACGATCTGTTTGTTCTCCTCTGCGGTGTCGCCGGTGCGGGTGGCATCCGTAACGCCGTCGCTCCATCCCGCGAAGCGGTAGCCCAGATTGGCGACTGCCGTCACGGTACCTGCGGGGCTGATGTCCACCCGATGAGTGCCGCCGCCCTCTACGGTTCCTGCTACCGAGTGATTGGCAACGAAGTCAATGTATATGCCCGTCTCCGGAAAATCGGGTTCGTTGTAATCAGGGGGGAGTGTTTGCTGAACTTTTTGCGTTGTGGTGGTATTCGTGGTGGTATCGCCCGGGGCTTTATCCCCGCAGGAGGTCAGTGCCACGGTCGGCAGGACTGCCCATAGAAGTGCCATACATATGGAAAGTAATTTTTTCATAGAAGCCCTCTTTGAAGATCTTTTTTTACATTGTAGCAGAAAAAGGAAGGTAAATCAATAGGAAAATGTAAATTCGTTGCGAAAATGGTGTTAGAACTGTCAAGTTTCCGGTCAGAACTGCCGAACCACAGAAAGACTCGGAACTGCCGAGCCAAGGAAAGGGGCAAGGAGGGAGCAGCAACCGCGAAGCGGTGGCTGCGGGGAGAGTAGCAGTCGCTACGCGACAGCTACGAAAAACTTCGGCGTCTGAGATGGTTTTCCCTTCCCTCCGAGGATACGAACGGTTCTTGAGATGAAACCCTCTGTCATTGCGCATCGGCTTCCGTCTGTGGAACTCGCTGAAATTTCCAACCGTCGCCGTTTCTTTTATGCGCCTTAGGAGCGGAATATCAAGCCCGTTTTGGATGCCACTTTCTTTGCAGAAAGAAAGTGGCGCAAAGAACTGCGCGGGGCAGGCGAAACCTACGGTTTCTCCTCCCCGCAGCCGCCGCGTAGCGGCTGCTGCTATCCCCAACCTTTTCCCTCATGGTGCGCGTGAGTTCGTGCATTTGATAGAGTATTCATCCGCTCGTCGGGGCTTGGGGTCGGCTTGCGCCTCCTATGGGGATAGACCTTCGGCTATGCAACCTCGGTGAGGTCTGTTCAAAAGGGTGTACCCTCTCGCTCCGAGTCGTGGGCTGTGTTCGTGGGAATCTTCAGCGACACCAAGCCGAAGGCGTTTGTGCGTGCGGCTTGGGGGCGGCGTTTGCTTCGCGAAGCCAAGAGCCCATGCCATACAGCAAAAGTCGGGCGGCAAAGATTTGCCGCCCTTCACAAAAGTTCTTGGAGGTGCAGGAACCTTCTTGGGGGAAGGTTCCTGCCGGAGTTTGAGGCGGAGCCTCAATTATAATAAAATTTTCCTAAAATATCACCATCTGCCGGGGCGTCCGCCGCCCATGCCGCCCGTGCCGCCGGAGGAGCCGACTACGGTGGAGGTGAGGGTGAGGGTGGTCAGAGTCGTGCCGCCCGTCAGAGAGACAGGCGAAGCGTACAGTCCGTCTACAGACTCGCCGTCCACCGTGCCTCCGCTCACCAGCGTGTATGTCTCGCCTTGACGGAGAGAGGGGCAGGAGATCACGATATGCTGTGCCACATTGCCCTCGGCAATCTGCACAGCGATCACGGGGTTGCCGCCCTCGTCCACAACGGTCAGGGTGTTGCCTGCGGACAGCCCCGCATTGTAGGCAATCGTGCATTGGGTGGTCACCGAAGCATCGGGGGCTTCCGCCATTCCCGATGCACCGTAGGCGATGAGAATGCCGCCGGTCACAGAGACTTGATTGTTATTGTCGCCGCAGTCCAGCGCGCCGTTGCCGCTATTGCTGGGCCCAGCCACAATGACGGTGCCACCGCTGATATAGATGTCGCTGTTGGAGTCCAGACCGTCGCCGAATGCGTTGACATAGGTGTAGCCGCCGCTGAAGACCAGCCCGCAGGTCGCACCTTCGGCAGAGGAGGAGTCGGTGTCACTCGCACCGGGAGGTGTCATATTGCCCCCCATGTTGGGAGGAGTCATGCCACCGCCGCCCATGCTGCCCATCATGGAGCCGCCTGCGCTGGCATTGAAGCCGTCGTCCACCGCGTATTCGATCCGCACAGATCCGCCGGTGACGTAAACCGTGCCGCCCGTGGACTCTACGCCCTCGTAGCAGTATTCCACGGTGGTATCACCGCCGGAGATCAGCAGATCTCCGGCGGCGGTCAGCCCCTTGCTGTTCACCTTGTAAGCATTGCAGTACGCTTTGAGCCGCAGGATGATGTCGCCGCCCACGGTCAGTGTGCCCGAGGATTTGACGGCGTGCCCGGTGGAGGTGACGGTCAGTCTGCCGCCTGTCAGGGAGATGGAACTGCCTGCTTTCACGCCCTTGGTCTCGATCTTGTAGTAGCCGTCGGAATTGGTGGCGTAGCCGTCGGAGGAGCCGCTCCCGCCCATGCCGGGACGACCGCCCATCCCGCCGGTGGAGGTGGAGGCTCCCACCTTCCGCTGGGTGCCGACAGCGTTTACCGTCACGTCGCCACCCTTTTGAATCAGATAGAGGGAAGCGTCAATGCCGTCGCCCTCGGCGGTGATGCTGATCGTGCCGCCTTCGATCCATATATAGCCTTGGGCGGTGTTTTCATCCTCACTGCATTGGATGCCGTCCTCGCCCGAGATGACGGTCAGATTGCCGTTCCGAATGGCGACGGCGTTCTTGCCCTTGATACCGTCGTCCGCCGCTTCCACGGTGACGGTGCCGCTGACCAGTTTCAGCGTCTTTTTGGTGTGGATGCCGTTGTGATAATTGGCTTTCACGGTGAGGATGCCGCCTCCGTTGATGGTCAGAGCGCATTTGGAATGGATCGCCCCTGCGGTGCGGGTGTTGGGATCTTCCTCGCCGTCTTCCGCGTCCACATAACCGCTGCCGTTGTCGGTAACGGTGTTGACCGTTCCGTCAGCCAGCGTGATGACCAGTTTGTCTGCGCTCTCGCAGAGAATGGGAGAAGCGTCGCCGAAAGTGACGGAGACCCCTGCCAGCACCAACTGCACCTTGTCGGTCTCGGGCGCATTCACCAGTATCTGCCCGTTGAAATTGCCCGAAAGAAGGTAGGTGCCGCCTGCTGTGATCTCCACTATACTGCCGTTTTGCTTTGCGCCCTCGCCCTCGACGGTGGCGGCAGAGCCGGAGAGGGTAACGGTGGCGGTGACGGTTTCGTAGGTGTCGGTGAGATCGGTCTTGGTGAACTCTGCCCGGATGGATGCCGCCGCCTGGGTGGAAGGATCGGTGAGTTCAACCTCGCCGCTCTCGCCGGTGGTGAGGTTATTCACGGGCGAAGTGACGGGGGAATTATCGGTTTTTTTACATCCCGCCAGCGGCAGAGCCGCCGCCAGCAGAAAACATAGGAAAAGTTTGGTATATTTCATCGGTCTTTCGCTCCTTTGGAGTTTGATGAGCATAGTATACACCGAAATTTTGAAAAAGAACGGTCGGGATGGGTGAAGAGAAGTGATTTTTGTGTGAAAACCAAGTGAAGAATGGGGCGGAGTCAAGGAAAGGCTCAGAACTGCCGAGCCAAGGAAAGAGGCAAGGAGGGAGCAGCAACCGCGAAGCGGTGGCTGCGGGAGGGAAGGGGAAAAACTTCGGCGTCTGAGATGGTTTTCCCCTTCCCTCCGAATAGACGAAGGATGATCGTAAAAGAAAAACTCTATCGGCGCGCCTTGGGAGCGGAATATGAAGCCCGTTTTGGATGCCACTTTCTTTGCAGAAAGAAAGTGGCGCAAAGAACTGCTCAGGGAAGGCGAAACCGCAGGTTTCGCCTTCCCTGAGAATCCCATCCACTTCCCTCATGGGAATAGCCGTTTCTGTCCTCTCCTCGGTGAGGTCTGTTCAAAGGGGTGTACCCTTTCGCTCCGAGTCGTGGGCTGTGTTCGTGGGTTTGTATAGCGACACCAAGCCGAAGACGTTTGTGCGGCTTGGGGAGCGGGCGTTTGTTTTTTTGCCGCAGACATCAAATCGCCCTGCTTGAACCGTCGGGTGCGGCTTATTCCCCCACTACGCTCCGCACGTTGCTTTTTGGGATCGCGTCCCAGCGAAAGTGGGCGATCAGCTCCCGGGCGGTCAGCGGCTCGGGGCGGTCGATCAGGTGGAGGGATGCCGCCAATTTGCCGATCAGCTCGGGGGCGGTGGTCATCTCACGGAGCATTCCCGTGTCCAGATCGCCCAGCCGTTTGGCGAGGCGATGCCCGTCCGCTCCCACCAATAGCGGAAGGTGAGCATAAGTGGGCTTGGGGAAGCCCCACAGCCGATGCAGATAGATCTGCCGCGGGGTGGAGGAGAGCAGATCGCTCCCCCGTACCACCTCGGTCACCCCCGACAGGGCGTCGTCTACCACCACCGCAAGCTGGTATGCGTACACCCCGTCCGAGCGGCGCAGAATGAAGTCGCCGCATTCGGTGGCAAGCTGCTCCCGATACTCGCCCATCACAAGGTCGGTGAAGGCAACCTCCTCGTCGGGCAGATGAATGCGCCATGCAGGACTGCGACCTGCAGGACTGCGACCTGCGGGCAGGGGCAAGCCGGTGTTTGCCTCTGCCTTCCACGTGCGGTAGCAACGCCCGTCGTAGAGGGGCTGCCCGTCGGCAAGGTGGGGCGCCGATGCGGCGTGCAGTTCGGCGCGGGAACAGTAGCAGGGATAGATTTCCGCCGATTGCTTCAATTTCTCGAAATATTCCTCATAAACCCCACTTCTGTTTGACTGAAAAGAGGCGGAATCTTCCCCCGCATCCCAGTCGATCCCCAGCCAGCGAAGATCGTCGAAGACCTGTGGGATGTGCGGCGCAAAGCGGCAACGTCCTGCATCCAGATCTTCAATGCGGACGATAAAGGAACCGCCCTGAGAGCGGGCGGAGAGCCATGCCATCAGGGCGCAGTAGAGATTGCCCAGATGCATTCGTCCGCTTGGCGTAGGCGCAAAACGACCGATCATGGGTTAGCCTCCAAAAAATTGATGTTCGATGAAGATCTTCAGCCCCAGCGCGATCAGGATTACGCCGCCTGCAAGTTCGGCTCTCGACTTAAAGCGATCTCCGAAAACAGCGCCCAATTTTACGCCCGCTACGGAGAGAGCAAAGGTGATCACGCCGATCAGCGAAACGGCAGGGATGATCTGCACGTTCAAAAAAGCGAAGGAGATGCCCACCGCCATGGCGTCGATGCTGGTGGCGATTGCCATGACCAGCATGGTCTTGAAGCCGAGGGAAGGATCGGCTTCCTCTTCCTCTTTGGAGAGGGCTTCGCGGATCATATTGATGCCGATGATCGCCAGCAGGGCGAACGCCACCCAATGATCCACCGAGCGGATGAAATCGGCAAACAGGGATGCCAGCAGATAGCCGATCAGCGGCATCAGCGCCTGAAATCCGCCAAACCACAGTCCCACGGTTGCCATTTGTCTGACGTTTACCTTGCGCAGAGCAAGTCCTTTGCAGATTGACACGGCGCAGGCATCCATGGACAGCCCCACCGCCAGCAAAATCAGTTCGACAATTCCCATCAGAACCTCCGAAATACGAAATGTATATATACGAAATGTATATAATAATTTATTGTAGCACGGACGCAAAGGTTTGTCAAGACTAAAAAAGTCGGCGGGGAAGACGTGAATTTCAGAGAAAAGATGATGTATAGAAATCATAAAGCTCCGCTCATCCCTTGACAAAATCCGAATTCGGATTATAATGAAGGTAATCTATGATTTCGAAAGGATGATCCCCATGAAAAAGCGTATTTCTTTATTGCTAACCGCCGTTCTGTCGCTGTCCCTGCTTGCAGGCAGCATGACCGCCTGCTCGGACGATCTTCAGCAAAGTCCGACGCTGGACGGCAAGACTCCCGCAGAGGCTTACGCCGCATCGCTGAAAGCCATCAATACTGCCGCCGGTTACGAGATGAACTCCGTGCAGGACATCAAGATGAAGATAACCGGCAACGGTGAGATCACGAACCAGAACACCCATCAGAATATTATACAGCAGGTAAAGGGCGAGAATGCCTACTGCAAGATCTCCTCTGACTTTCTGGACATCGAAACTTGGTACGTGAACGGCGTACTCTATTCCTCCGCCATGGACTTCAAATACAAAGTCACCATGTCTTTGGACGAATATATGGAGCAGATGCAGTCTTCCGGTGCGGCATCCCTTATGGAGCTTCCCGAGGAATTATTCAAGGATCAGAAGTTCGTCACCGAAGACGGCAAGCAGTGTCTGAAATTTGTCATCAAAGGCGAAGAATATCTGGGGCTGGTGGATAATGCGCTGGGCTCCATGGAAGACATGGTGGATGAAATGAAGATCGGCGATGTTTCTTACACCGTGTATTTCAACGACAAAGGTGAGATCGACAGCATCGTCACCGATTTCTCCGCAAGCTTCACCATGCAGGGTGTAGAGGCATCCGCGGAGTACCACACTGTTTCCACCGTTTCCATCGGCGGCGTCGGCGAGATCACCGCGCCTGCAGATGCGGACAGCTATACCGATATGACCGGCGGTTTGAGTGGTTTATAATTTTGCAAAACGGAATATCTGAATCCAAGCAGAGGCAATGACCGTGTGGTCATTGCCTCTGCTTTTTGGGGGAGCTTCTTCAGCCCGCGAATTTATCGGATGCCGAACTTTTCGATGACGTAGTCCATGTCCTTGTCGCCTCTGCCCGAGAGGTTGATGAGGATGGAGCCCTTCTTCATCTCTTTTGCCAGCTTCATGCCGTATGCTACGGCGTGGGAGCTTTCGATGGCGGGGATGATGCCCTCCAGTCGCGACAGCGCAAAGAAGGCGTTGATGGTCTCGTCGTCGCCCACCACGTCGTACTTGACTCTGCCCAGATCGTGCAGGAATGCGTGCTCGGGACCCGAAGAGGGATAATCCAGACCGCTTGCCACCGAGTAAACGGGGGCGGGATCGCCGTTTTCATCCTTCAGCATGATGGAGTTGAAGCCGTGCATCACGCCCTCGGTGCCGTAGGTCAGGCTGGCAGCGTGATCGCCCAGCGCAGTACCTCTGCCCAGAGGTTCGACGCCGTAGATGTCCACGGGATCGTTCAAAAATCCCGAGAAGAAGCCTGCCGCGTTGGAGCCGCCGCCCACGCAAGCCACGATGGCATCGGGCAGTTCACCGGTCATTTGGGTGAACTGCTCGCGGGCTTCGATGCCCACCACGCTCTGGAAGTCGCGCACCATCATGGGGAAGGGATGAGGACCAACCACAGAGCCGATGCAGTAGATGGCGTCCTTGTATTCCTTGGTGTAGGCTTCAAAAGCGGCATCTACCGCTTCCTTCAGCGTTGCCAGACCGTGGGTGACCTCTACCACGTTGGCACCCAGAATCTTCATGCGGGCGACGTTGGGGGCTTGTTTCTTGATGTCCACCGCGCCCATATAAATGTCGCACTCCAGACCGAAGTAAGCGGCGGCGGTAGCCAGTGCTACGCCGTGCTGACCGGCACCCGTCTCGGCGATGACCTTCTTCTTGCCCATATACTTCGCCAGCAGTGCCTCACCCATGCAATGGTTGAGCTTGTGAGCGCCGGTGTGGTTCAGATCCTCGCGCTTGACGTAAAGCTGGACATTGCCCAGTTTGCCCGACAGCCGCTCCAGATGGGAGATGGGAGTGGGACGCCCTTGAAACTCGCGGCGGATGCGGCGCAGTTCGTCGATGAATTTACGGGATTTGCAGATGGTGAAGTAGGCTTCGGTGATCTCGTCCATTGCTTTTTGCAGATTGTCGGGAATGTAGGAGCCGCCGTATTTGCCGAAATAGCCCTTTTCGTCGGGGTAGTTTTTCAAGTAGGTGTCAAAATCAACATTATTATATTTCATGGTAATTTCCTCCGAAACTGTTTCAATTTTTTAATGGTTGGTGAATGAGTGAGGGGCAGACTGAGCCTCGCCATCGTGTGGTCAGCAAAAACATAATTTCCTCCCAAATGCGATCTTCTGTCCAAAAACAAAACGTCCCTGACAGAAGTGTACTTTCTGTCAAGGACGAATAAATACTTATCCGCGGTGCCACCTTGAATTGCGGTGCGAACGCGCGCGCCGCCGCTTACGGAATACGATGATATTCCCGACCGGATGACGGCGGTCAGCCGTCGCAGATACTGAGCATTGCAAGGGATCATCCCGCTCTGCCGTTGACTGCGCCCTCAGCGATCCATTTCTACAGCTTGCGTACCGTCCGCATCTCAGCACCGCGGACTCTCTGTGGGAGCGTGACTGTTTTTACCTTCGCTTCAACGGTTTTTGATTGATTGTTGCCATTATAGCACACTAAAGCGGATTTGTCAATAGGGGATGAAGATTTTTTCAAAAAAATCTCTGTGTTGTAAATAGATATGAGCCAAAAAGATGAAAAAAGCAAAAAGATATG
>JBJDZI010000043.1:0-16302 GCA_051867925.1 Eubacteriales bacterium | reverse complement strand
CAAAAGAATACATTTGATAAGGAACGTCTATAACTTCTCATAACCCGGAGGTCGTGAGGTTCAAATCCCACCCCCGCAACCAAAAAAGAAACACCACCCAATCGGGTGGTGTTTTTCGTTTTGGTTGAATAGATAGAGTTGAACCGAACGACCGGAGGAGGTCGTGGGGGAGCGGGCTGACCGCCGCCGGTGGCGGAGGAAGGGAGGCGAGCGAGTGGAAGCGGTCGCAAAAATCGAGGGAGCGATGCGACTGAAGATTTTTGCGGGAACCGCGACAGGGCAGACAAATCCCACCCCCGCAACCAAAGTCCTAAAAGCGCAAGCTTTAGAACTAATTTTTTCCTCTTCCCTTTTCACTGAAAACGCCTTTAGGGCTTTGGAAGATATCAGTATGATATAAGAGGAAATCAGCTAAATGTCTCACCGTAGTCGGCAAATGTTTTACACTTGATAATCTTTCGGTTTTCTGATATACGGAATTCTGAAAGTTGGTGGAGAAATTGATGAAAAGTATTTATAAGTGGTTGGATATATTTTCATTACTGACATGGCTTACCAATATAGCAATGATTTTTAACATTTTTATCATTGATGTGGGTATGTGTTCCCTGCATTGTGGATAGACCTGTTTCTATCAGCTCTCTTGCAAGGTTTTCTTTTGGGGATTTTTCCGATAGCGATGTCGTGTTCGAATGCTCTGTGAAAAATTACCGCTTGATTTTGCAGTCAAAACTTCGAAGATTTTATCCCGGGTTATCACAGGAGTGGGGAGAATCTTGCTTTTTATAGCAGGTGGCAATCCCGCGATCATTGATGAAACATATTGCGTCGTTAACCACGGAGAGGTTGTTTGTACTCTTTCAGAAAATTGGTTTGTGTATCTGGTTGTTTGTCAGGTTCTATTCTTCTCTATTGGTTTGTTGATTTTTACAATATATATGTTTGAACAAATCGGAGCCTTCTTTTTTGCGCAAAAACGAACTCAATAGAGGTACCGCCTTTTAATCGAACAAGTTCACTAACCATCGAAAAGCCGAGGATTTCCTTGGCTTTTCTTAAATAATATTGACACTTGTGTTCATGTGTAAAAATATAAAACGTAAAGGGTTAAAGAAAGGCAAAGTAACCGTGTCGGGCATTTCTGCGGAGACAACTTTAGAATTGTAGGCATATGAAAACACATCTACGCCGATCGCCGTCACGTTCTTCCCGTCGCTCTTCTCGGGAATCACCACGTCCGTGTCTGTTCCCATATACTCGGTAATCGTGATACCGCCTTCTTCGATCGCTTTATACTCGAAATCTGACGCGGGATTGGCATCGGCGGCGTTGTATTCGGAAATGGCGCAAAAAGAACGCAGGGAGCAAAAGTTCCTCAGCGTTCTTTGGATAATGAAGACGTTAGTGTGCATTATAGCACAATGGCAAGCAGTAGAGCTACCACGATGGCAGGGAGGTAGTTTGCTACCTTGATTTTGGTAACACCCATCAGGTTCAGACCGATGACCACGATCAGCAGACTGCCTACGCAGTTCATCTCGGCGATCATGTGGGGGGTGAGAAACGGCTCGATCAGCCCTGCCGCCAGCACCAGCCCGCCTTGAAGCACCAGTACGAAGGAGGCGGACAGCAGTACGCCGATGCCAAAACTGACCGAGAGGGCAATGGAGGAGACGAAATCCAGCGTGCCTTTGGTGAAATAGAGGGTATTATCGCCTGAAACGCCTGCGTTGATGCCGCCCACAATGGTCATAGAGCCGACACAGAAGAGCAGGCAGGCGCTGACGAATCCCTCGGCGATCTTGCCCTTACTCCCGCCGGCATCGTCAGCAGATGCCTTTGAAAACTTTCGCTCCATCGCATTGCCCAGGCGGGACAGATGGCGATCAATGTCGATGACCGTGCCGATGATTACACCCAGTGCTACGGCGATAATGGGCATCACGGGATTTGCCTCAGCATCCGAGCCTGCACTGATGGCGCCCGAAATGCCCAGATAGACGGTGCAAAGCCCGATGCCGCACATCACGGCGTCAGTGAGCTTTTGGGGAAAGCCTTTTTTGAACGCCAGACCGATTAGCGAGCCGATGATAACGGTCAATGTATTAAACAGTACGCCCGTGTAGGGAAAAGTCAGCAGTGTATCCATAATTGCCTCGACGAATTGAGAATATGTATTATTATACATCCATTTCGGTGGTTTTGCAAGAGGTTTGGGTGAAAAACATCGGAATCTGTGAGAGTGCGGATCAGCCCGCTGACAAACTCGGTGCAAAAACGCTCCCGCTTGGTTGCAAAAAAACATCCCCGCGGACCTTACGGTCCGGGGGATGGCCTTGGATGATTACGTTATTTCTTCTTTTTCACGATTATAACTGCCACGATGGCGCCGATCACAACCACAGCACCCACGCCGATGAGGATGGGGAGCAGAGGAGAGGAGTCGTCAGTATTGGTGAGCTCGTCTCCGGTGGTGGGAGCCTGAGTGGTGGGAGCCTTGGTGGTATCGGCAGGTTTGGTGGTGACTGCGGGATCGTCGGTTACGGGAGGATCCACCGTAGGATCGTCGGTTACGGGAGGATCCACCGTAGGATCGTCGGTAACGGGGGGATCTACCGTAGCGTCCGTGGTATAGTATACCTGATTGAAACTGCCGCCGCCGTTCCAAGAGATCAGACCGAAGGTGCCGGCGAGGTTTCTGACCTTGTGGCTTACCGACTGACCGTTGACCGTATAGGTCAGCGTATCGTCCGTATAGGTGACGGTGAGCGCATAGGTATCGGCTTGGTCAATGGTCAGCATCTCGTCCCAAGTCTGGTTGCCGTTGGTGTTGCAGAAGAGCTTGATCTGTACCTGCGTGCCGTGGGTATCTACATTGGCACCGTACCAAGTGCCCGATTTGGGTGCGGCAGGATTGGTCGCACCGAATACCAGACCCAGACAGCCGCCCTGACCGCCAAAGTCTGCCACGCCGGTGTAGGTGAAGTCGCCGTCATGGGTGACACCGGAGAAGGTGAAGCTATCGCCGGAGGAGCCTCCGATGGTCCAGCCCTTTTCGCCCTCGTACCAATCGCCGTCAGAAGTCCAATCTTTGAGGTTGGTCTCGAAGCCGGTCTCGGCAACCGAGAGAATCAGTTTGCGGCTCTTGTCGCCTGCGGTAGCGGTGAGGATCAACTTGCCCTCCGCGACGCCTTTCAGCACCAGTTTGCCGCCGTCTTTGGAGACTACGGTAGCAAGTGCAGTGTCTACATCGCCCCAGGTTACGGACGCGTCTTCCCGCTCGCCCTTGGCGTTGATGAAATAAGCGGATACGGTGGTTTCTTCGCTCATAGAGACCGATGCGGGTGCATCGAAGTAGATGCCGCTTTCGGGAAGAATTTCTTCGCCCTTATGCCAAATGGAGGTCACCCGCCACAGTTTCATGGAGCTGATCTGGATCTCACCGCTGACGGTGAGAGAGGAGTTGATGCAGTCGCTTCCGGGGAAGATGTAGCCGGTGCAAGCCGCCTCACCTTCGTTGCCGAAGACCTCGATGATGGTGGTGTCCATCAGTACGCGGATGGTCACGTTGCCGTCCTCGTCGGGATAGAGGGGCATTTCCATGGTGCCGGTGGGGATGTTGCCGCTTGCGGTGCTTGCTTTGCCGCGGACTACGCGGAGTTTGCTCGTCTTGCTGTCGTAGATGACCTGCACGTTATTGGATCCGTTGTCCCGCAGGGTCAGGGTGGTGACCGAGCCCTCGCCGGGCTTGAAGGTCAGCACCAGATCGTAGGCTTTGCCGGGATTCTTCGCCAGTGCGCTGTTTGCCGCCTCTGCGGTGGGGTTTTTCAGATCCACGGTCTGCGTTCCGCGCAGGGCGTTGACCTCAGCCACGGGATAGGATGCGAGGACGATCTTGCCGTTTACTGTGCGGAGCGTCTGCTCGTAGGGGAGGGATTGTGCGCCGTTCCAGGTCTTGCCGCTGAGAGAGCTTGCGGAATTGTCCTGCAACCAGCTGATGCCGATGCGGCGGTTTGCGCCCGTGCCATCGTTGTAGAAAGACTGAGTTGCATAGATTTCGGCACCGCCGTTGTAGGGGATGCGGTCGGATTCTTTTACGAACTTGTACTGGGTATCACTCACTTTTTCCAGCCGACCGATAATGTACCAGTCGCCGGATGCGGTGTAGACCCACTTGACATTGTTGGCGTCGCCGTCCACCGCCAGCGGGTAGAAGTCGGGACACTCGGAGTCAAAGCCCATATCGCAGACCATGGTCCAGTCGATCAGGTTGTCGGAGGTGAAGAGTCTGGCTCTGCCACCCGCCACGACCATAAACCATTTGTCATCGTAGCGGAAGATCTTGGGGTCGCGGAAGTCTCTGCCGTACTTGTTGCCGGCGTTGGAGACCACGATGTTTTTGTCGATGTTCAGATCGGGCTTGATCCAAGTGACGCCGTGATCCTTGGAGTAGGCAAGGCATTGCTTTTCTACGCCGTGGGTGGTGTCGCCGCCGTCGGAGGTGTAGATCGCCACCAGCTTGGACTCACCGGGCTTGTTGTCGGTGAAGAAGCCGGTGGTGTTGTTTTCATCCACCACTGCGGAGCCGGAGAATACCGCACCGAAGGAGTCCTGAGGAATGGCAATGTCCAGTTCCTTCCAATGTACCAGATCGGTGGAGACGGCGTGTCCCCAAACCTGATTGGCGATATTCAGTCCGTAGGGATTGTACTGGTAGAACAGGTGCCAAGTGTTGTTGGAGGGATCGAAAACCAGACCGTTGGGGTCGTTGATCCAGTTGATCAGCGTGGAGAAGTGCAGCTGAGATCTCCACTCCTCTTTGTAGATGGAGGCGGGATCGGGTTCCACCTTCACCGATACCACATAACTGCGGACGATTGCACCTTTGGTGACCGAGATCACCAGATCAAAGTCGCTCTTGATGTCGCTGACCGTGATGTTCTTGCCGCTGACCGTGACGGCAGCGCCTTCTGCAGTTGCAGAGAGGGTACCGTTCTTGGCGGTGGCGGTGAGCTTCAGTTCCTTCGTGCCGAAGGGGAGAGTTTCCTTCATGCTGCTCTGTCCGTTGAAGTCAGTAGACAAACCGGTGAGTGCGGTCAGCTCGGGAACATCATCGGAAAGTTCTGCAAAGCGGACGTTGGTGTACTTCAGAGAGGTGTTATAGTCCAGCAGACCCAAACGGGTACCATGCTTTGCGGAACTGTCGGTGATAGAGACGATGGGTGTGCCGTCCAGAAAATAGACCATGCTGTCGCCGCTCACCTCGACCCGCAGGTGGAAGGTGGATTTTGCCTTTTGCGCGGCGGTCAGCTTGTACTCGCCCTTGGTGGTGGCTCCGCCTGCAGACTCAAAGCGGAAGATGCGGGCATTGCCGGCAGTCAGGTCGATGTTGGCAACGTAGGAGCCGCGGGAGGGATTGTCGCAGGACAGGAAGACCAGCGACGCCGCACCGCTTTTCTTGACGAATTCCACATCGGCTTCAAAGATAAAACTCTCTGCGGTACTGTCCGAGAGGGCGAACATATCGCCCGAGCCGGAGCAGGTAATGGGATCGCCGAAATTCCAGCTTCCTCCAAGCCCCTTGAGGTTTTCAAGGGGCTTCAGCTCGTCGCTCTCTGCCGCAAAAGCGGGGAGAGCGGGAGTCAGCATGGAGAGAGCCAGCAGCGCAGAGGTAAGGATTTTGAGAAACTTTTTCATAGGGAACCTTTCGGAAACAGACTTATACGCGCTCTTTCTTCTTCAGGATGATGGCTGCGGGCAGGATTGCAACAGCCGCAACGGCAAGTGCGATGACCACGGTATCACCGGTAGGAGCAGGATCGGGTTCTTCAACTTTCAGACCCTTGACCACGTTGAAGGTAGCGGAGGTGAACTCTACGGCTGCATCCCAGGACATCAGACCAACGTAAGCGCCGCTCCACTGGGTAGCTTTATTGGAAGCGTAGGTCACGCCGTTGCAGGTCAGATAGAAAGTGCCGTCTGCGGTGATTTCCAGTGCCAGAGTTACTTCTTTGCCTTCACCGTTGTTTTCGTCAAAGTGGAAATATTCCAGAGGAGTAGCAACGTCGCAATTGGAGTTGGGAGAGAAGATACGGGACTTGTACTGGTCTACGTTGAGACAGAACCAGCCGTCAAAAGGACGTTCTGCAGATGCGGTGGAAAGCATGATGCCCCAAGCTCTGCCGGCAGTGATGGTAGCGGTAGCCTCGATGTAAACGTGGTCGCCGGGATTGACGAAGATATCGGACATGATGGCGCGGTCGCCGCCTGCGTATTCAGCAGCCATCTTGCCGTCGGCGAAGGTAAAGCGAACATCGCTGGTCTGATGCTTCAGTACGTTCTCGTCCAGCAGATTGGTGGTGGAGGAGAATTCCAGTGCGCGGGGAGCGGGACGAACGGTAGTATGGGTGGGTGCGCCCTCCTGAATGGTGAAGGACTTGAAGGTAACGTTGGCGCGGCAGGTGTTGATACCTACTGTGCCGCCCTTGAAGCTTGCCTTATCCAGATAGGTGTGCATGACGTTATCCAGATATACTTTCATGGTACCGTCTGCCAGGATCTCCAGACCCAGCGTATGATACTGACCGTCGCGGGCGTCTGCGAAGGGGATCGAAGGCTCAAAGGGCAGGTTGGTACTGGTCGCGGAATTCTGGCAGAACAGACGGGAGTTGTAGCCCGCATCGATGTTCAGGCAGCACCATTTTTCAAACGGAGCGTCCTTACCGCTTTCGGTGAACATGATGCCCCATGCAGTGCCTTCGAATTTCGCAGTTGCTTCGATGTAGACGTGTTTGCCTTCGGCAACATACAGGTCGGTGAGGAATACTGCGTCGTTAACGTCACCGTTGGAGGCGGTCATGGTGCCATCCTCGTTGAAGGTGCCGGTGCAGGTTTGTCCCCCATCTCTGGCAATAGAATGAACCAGACTTTCGGCAGTCAGCAGGTTGGTAACGGTGGTTTCTGCATGGATGGCCAGCGGGAGCATGGACACCAGCATACAAAGGGTGATAAGGATAGTTACAAATTTTTTCATGATCATTGTCCTTTCTGTACAATAGATTTTTCGGGAACTTATCCTGCTTCCATTGTACAATCATCTGCTGTGTTTTGCAAGAGAAAAAACACGCGAACAAGGAGAAAAAACGATATTATTTTCAAAAGATCGATTTTTTCCCAATTTGGTATTGCATCGGGTGTCAAGTTAGTATATAATGATTTCATCCAAATATCATTGCGAAGGCAGGTTGTATTTATGTCAGATTACCAAGTGACTATCAAAAACAAATATATCGTCGTGCCGGTGAATATGCACGCAAAAAGGAAAAAAATCTGTTTTTGGGAAGACGGCAAGATCGTATGGGATTTTGACGCTCATATCGACTTTACCTCTCCCCGATTCTACACCTACGTCAACGTTTCCCATCTGCGGGGCAGAACCTTTACGCTGACCGCATCCCCTGAGATCGATCTGCGCTTTGCGTTCGTGGACGCCATCCCCGCAGTAGGATATTATAAGGAAGAGTTTCGCCCGATGGTGCATTTTTCTGCCAAGATCGGCTGGATCAACGACCCCAACGGTCTGGTGTATGCCAATGGAATGTACCATATGTTCTTCCAGCACAACCCCGCCGACAGCAATTGGGGCAATATGACCTGGGGACACGCCATTTCCGACAATCTCATCCATTGGCACGAGCTGGATTCCGCTCTGCAACCCGATACGCTGGGAACCATGTTCTCGGGAAGCGGCATCGTGGATCGCAACAATGTGACCGGGCTGAAAAAAGGAGATAATGACCCCGTCCTGGTCTATTATACCGCCGCAGGCGGCAATTCCGCTATCTCTGCCGGCAAGCCCCACACCCAGTGTATGGCGTACTCCAATGACGGCGGCATGACCTTTACGAAATACGCAGGAAATCCCGTGATCGCACACATCGAAGGCGGCAACCGCGATCCTAAGGTGGTCTGGTGTGAGGAGATGGGTTGCTATATCCTTGCGCTCTATCTGGATCGGGACGAATATGTTTTGTTCACCTCCAAGGATCTGCTGAAATTCACCGAACTCCAGCGGCTGCACCTGCGCGGAGATGACGAATGTCCCGATATTTATCCGCTGAACGTGGAGAACGAGTCGGGCGTGCGCAAATGGGTGTTCAGCGGCGCTTCCGATCGCTATCTCATCGGAGAATTCAAGAATGGCAAGTTCAATATCACCCAAGAGTCCAAGCCCTATTTCTACGGACATCGCACCAGTTATGCGGCGCAGACTTTCTCGGACATCCCCGACCGTCGGATCAAGATCGCATGGGATGTACTGCACGCCCCCGAGTCTGTGTTTGAGAATCAAATGGGCATTCCCGTTGAGGTAAATATGCGCAAAGTGGGCAGCGAATACCGCCTGCGCACTCTGCCCGTGAAAGAGTTTGAAACTCTGCGGGTAGGCAGCGAAACGCACCGCGTGAAGGAACAGGAGAATTTCCGTCGCCCGCTCCATCGCAAGGCATACGACATTGAACTGACCGCACCCAAAAATTCCCCCGATTTCGCCATCCGTTTCTTCGGCTACGAACTGCGGGTGAAGCCTTCTGAAAACACGCTGTCCTACAACGATGTGGAAATGCCCTTGTCTTATACGGGTGGCGAGATCAAATTGCGTATCATTTCCGATGTGCTGGGACTGGAAGTCTTTGCGGACGACGGTCTGATCTACTCCGTGGTTGGTTCGGTTGCCGATTACGGTATCCGTTATCTGACGGTAGAGCCGCTGGCGGGAACCGAAAAGCCCGATGCCACGGTGACCGTTCACACTTTGAAAGGAATCTGGTAAAATGATTCACATCCCCGGCGGCGTCCGCTACGACAAGGTGGAAGTGCAAGCCGAGCTGGACGTGTCCGCCGCCTATTACATCAGCGTTCCCAACGGCTGGCTGCACAAAGAACGCTTTCTGGATTTTGCGGAACTGATCTATGTGACCGAGGGACAACTGCATCTGACTGTCGGCGAAGAGGAGATCT
The DNA here is from genome assembly GCA_051867925.1 of Eubacteriales bacterium. Classification (GTDB taxonomy): domain Bacteria; phylum Bacillota; class Clostridia; order Oscillospirales; family CAG-272; genus CAKSQF01. The sequence continues at coordinate 7,284 of JBJDZI010000043.1, read as the reverse complement.
CTCTGTCGGCAGGGGATGCCTATCTAATCCGCAGATATACCACGTTATCCGGCAGTCGTGCTTCGGAGGGGGCTTGCAGTTTCTACACCGTTTCCTTCTATTGCACGCTGGAAAAATACGATTCCCTTTACGGAAAAGTGATACGCATCTCCTCCCGCTCCTCCTACGCCGAGACGCTCTTCAACAATCTGAGTTTCTATGGCTCCAAATCGGGGGGAGAAGGGTATCTTCTGGATGCATCGTTTGCGCTTTTGCTGGAGGTGTTGTACGATTCCCGCAACTTTGAGCCTGAGCGGGTGCAGATGCACGGCATACTCAGCTATATCAACGATCACATCTCCTCTCCGCTTTCCATCGAGGAGATCAGCCAGCAGTTCCATTACAGCAGCGACTACATCGCCAAGATTTTCCGCGAACAATTCGGTGTGACCATCAAGCAGTACATCATCGAGAAGAAACTGTCTGTGGCAAAACGGTTGTTGACTACCTCGGACATTTCCGTCCGGCAAGTGGGACAAGCAGTAGGATTTTCGGAGCCTGTGCTGTTTGAAAAATTCTTCAAATACCACACCAAAATGACCCCCAAAAAGTATCGCGGACTGTATTTGTAATTGAATGGAATCATATCGGGGCTATGCCAGTAGCCCTGCTCCGACAGCTTTCTGTACTTCTGAAAAGCCCGGCAAATACTTGCCGGGCTTTTTGGTGTCAATGGCATTGAACACGAATGGGCGGCAAGTACTTGCCGCCTGTTTTTATAAAAGTTCTTGGAGGTGCAGGAACCTTCTTGGGGGAAGGTTCCTGCCCCGGAGCAGGGCTACGCCCTGCTCCGGGGCAGCGCCCCAATATGATTGAAATTTACTTTTTGCGTTTGGTGAGGATGAGCGCGACTGCGATGCCTGCGCCGATTGCCACGGCGCCTGTGGCAAGCAGCAGGGGGAGGAGGCTGCCGTCTTGCTCCACAGTCTGATCGGTAGGATCGGAGGTTTGGACGGGAGCATTGGAGGTGACGGGAGTGGAGGTGGTCGCGGATGACGTAGTTGTTGCGGGCTTGTCATCGGTGACAGGTGCATCATCGGTGACGGGCGGTTCTGCATCGCCCACCTTGGTGAGCCGCATCAGATCCAGACCGTAGAAATAGCCGACAGATCGACTGTTTTTGTCAGGGATTCGAACTTCCAATACATGAAGCCCTTCGGTCAGCGTAATGCCGCTGTCTATTGTGATTTCCTTGGAACGAATCACACTGTTATTGAAAAGATCAATGCCGTCGCCCAACGGGACACCGTCCAGATAGTGTTGTGCGACACCGAAATCTCTCGCCTTAGTGAAGACTGCGGAAATATCGTACACCGCCGTTTCGGGGACGTTGATGTACAGTTTCACGTAATTGTCCCGCTGGGCTTTGAAAATCAGTTGACTGCCGCCCGACCAATCGTTGCCGTAGGAGGACATTTCTTGGGTTTCCGCCTTTTCCATGCCGGTGCACTCGATGATCTTCATCGCTTCGCCTTCGTAGAAGAGGGAGGGTTCGGGATAGGGGAGATCGTAATATTCGGTGCGTGCCTCCAAAGAAACTGCGCCGTAACCGTCGTCCTGTCCCTTTTCCAGATAGAAGTAGGCGGTCACCACTTGATTAGAGTAGCCGTTGCGGTGATATTTCTCGATGTATGCGTCAAAGGATTCGGCGAAGGGAATCTGATCCATAATGTGGAAACGGTTGTTGAGGCGATTGCCGATTCCCCACATTCCGCCGTTGGTGAAGGGCTGGGCATGGTAGGGATAATTGAAGGGATACCAACTGCCCCAGGCGTAGCCGAAATAATCTTCGCTGCCCGTGCCGAACCAGGAGGGGAATTTTTCACCGTCCACGAAGAACTTTTCGTCGCCCTCGCCCCACCACCAATCGGAATGGGAGGTGGGATCGCCCACGCCGTATTCTTTGTAGATGTGCATGGACATTCCCACGAATCTGCCGCTACCGCTCACCGACAGAATCGAGGAATCGGGGAAACGTTCGCCTCTCGCGGGATCGGTCAGGCGATTCCACTTGGCGTGGAAGCGCAGGAGCCCGTCTGCCTCGGCTTTGGTCAGAGATTCGGTCTCCACCGAATAGGTGATCTTGCGGTCGGTGTCGCCGTCATTTTGCAAGACGAGCTTCGCACCGTCCGAATAGGGCATATACCAAGAGGCGTACATCGTGCCGTCCTCGTACACACCCATGGGCAGACTGCTGTATGCATTGGTGCCGCAGGTACTGCCGAAGAAACCGCCCAAGGTGGTCCAAACCGAAGGCGAAGCCTCTCCGTCCCAGTATGCCGAAACGGCAAGCTGAGCAAGTGCGTTCCAATCGTCGCCAAGTCCTGCAAGGTCTTCGAGTTTTACGGTGATCTTGGTGATCGCGCCTGCGCCGGATGCGGTGAATAGGTTCACCGATTTGCCTGCGGGAACGGTGACCGTTTGCTCACTGCCTACCGATTTTGCAGACAGCCCTGCGAAGGTCGCCTGGGCATCCAGCAGAGCCTTTTGTCCGTCGGCAGAAAGGGGCAGGGAGAAGGGTTCCACCGTGGTTCCCTCGGGGAAGGTGATATAGCCCACATGGTAGTACCGTCCCCAATCGCCGTAGGCGATCACTTTGCAGGACTCGTTGTAGGTGATGGGCAGATAGCAGTTCATGCCTCTGGAGGCGTCGTAGGAGATTTCGGACAGATTAAAGGGGAAATCACCGCCGAAAAAGTCCGAGAAAGGCATATCCACGGCGGGCGTGGTGCTGCCGTCAATATAAATCTTAATATGCCCGCTTCGGGGTTCTGCCGACCAGAAGCGCACCAGTGCGCCGGCGCCGCTTACGTCAGCCAGCACCAGACCGCCGTCGGACTGACGGGGGAGGTTATCGCCGTGATCATCGTTGGCATCCCAGTTTTGGTATTTGCCGGTGATCTCGTTGTAGACCGAGCGACGGTCGTAGGAAGTGGATTCTCCCGAAGACTCACCCGCTTTTACCGGGTCTGCCAGCGCGGACAGATCGGTCATCTTGTTCACCACATCGGCGTAGGCGAGATCATAGTCGGCAGATTCCCCTTGTTCCATTCGACGGACGGTGACGGTGTAGGTGAGGGTGATTTTTCCGCTTTGGGTGAGAGCACAATCTTTTTCCAGCCGATAGGTAACGGTAGTGACGCCTACCGAAAGAGGAATTTCCGGAGATGATTTACCGCTCTCCACAGAAGTTTCGGCAAACACCGTTTGGGAGCCGAACTGAGCAGAGACACTCAGCCGGGTCCCCTCGTCCGCTTTTGCGGTCAGCCGGATCGCGTCGGTTTCGTAGGGGAGCCGGGAATGAAAATCGGTGATGGACTCGTCGAATCGGATGCCACCGTCGATCCCGTTCATCGAAAGCGCAGTAAGGGCAGGCTTGTTGGCTTCCGCGATGGGAGTGTATTGGATGTCGGTAAACAGCGTATCGCTGCTCCAAATCAACAGACCTAACTTGCCTGCGGAGTAAGAGGAATCGTTTACTACGGCTACCGGTTTGCCGTCAATATAATAGGAGATGGATTCCCCTATGCAATCCACGCGCAGAGTGTATTCCTTTTGGGATCTGTCCACGGAGATCTCGCCGAATTCAAACACACCCGTGGCGGGAAATTTGAACATCCGCGCGGTGCCGCGGGTAAGGTCTACATTGGCAACGTACGCTTGGGAACCGCTATCGTTAGATCGGAAGACTAACGAAGCAGCGCCTGAATTCTTGATTTTCACCTTGGCAGTAAAACTGAAATCGGAGATCTCGGTGTCGGACATGGCGAAGCAGTCGCCGGAACCTACGCCTCGCAGACCGCCGTTCTCCTGAGTCCAGGTACCGTTCAGTCCGCGAAGATTTTCCAGATTGGTGTAATTAGTTTCCTCTGCTGACAGCACGGGCAGGGCAAATCCGCCGCAGGCAATCGAGGCGGAAAGCAGAAAACTGATTAGTTTTTTCATAGAATCCTCCTTTTCATCTCATCGGATGAAGCATATTCTGATTTTATTATAGCAGACCGTTCCCCGCCGCGCAAGAGAGAATTACCGAAATCTCGATACAAAAAACGAACAGTTGAAAAGAGAGTGAACAAAATTGCTGAATGGGTTGCAATTTTTGCTGTTTTACAAAAATGGGCTTTACAATCTCGAAAATTAGCGTTATAATGTACAAAAATGCTATCAAACGGAGGAACAGACCCGATGAACAGCACCGAACGAGTCCGAAACGCCATTACCGGAAAACCCTTTGACCGTCAGCCCATCTACGGATGGGTGTCAGCCAATCTCTCCAATGAAATTGCCGCCGCCTACGGCTCGGTGGATGCATTTGAGGATCACTACGAGTTCGATATGGCGCACCTCTTCGGCGGGCCTTGCGCCTTCCGCTGGGATGTGATCGCCCGTCTGCGGGAGGAAAACGAGGAACTGACCCCTGATCTGCTATTGGATGAGGATATCTTTACCTCCCCCGAAGGGTCTGCCGACTACGAGGGCATCCGTCAAGGGCTTGCCCATCACAAGGAGAGAGGGCGGTTCTGCTACATTCAGACCCCCGGCTTTTTCGAGCAGTTCAACGACGTGTTCGGCATCGAGAATCAGCTCCTTTATCTTGCCATGTACCCGGATGAATTGTGCGAACTTTACCGCCGCCAGGCAGAATGGACGGTTCGTTTTGCCGATCATTGCATCGACCTTGGGGTGGATATGATTCACATCTCCGACGACTGGGGCGCGCAGAAGGATCTGCTCTTCAGTCCCCGACTGTGGCGGGAGATCATCTATCCTCACATGAAGCGGGTGGTGGATCACGTTCATTCCCGCGGGGTGCTGTGCAGTCTCCACTCCGACGGTTGCATAGCCAAGGTTGCCGACGGCATCGCCGAGCTGGGGCTTGATTGCGTGCATCCGTGGCAAGAGAGTGCGGGAATGTCCTACGATCTGTATCTGGAGCGGTATTCCGATCAGTTTGCCATTCTCGGTGGGGTCTGCGTCCAATCTGCCATCGGCATCCTGCCGCGGGATCAGCTCGAGGCAGAAATTCGACGGGTGTTCGGCAAATTGCGGGGAAAACGCTGGATCTGCTGTACCACTCATTTTGTGCAAAACCATTGCTCCATTGAGGATCTGACCTTCGCCTACGATCTGATCTATCGTCTGGCAAGAGAATAGGAGATAGATATGACCAACAGAGAACGCGCAATGAACATCCTCCATTACAAGGAGGTCGACCGTATGCCTGCCGTCCATTTCGGCTACTGGAATGAACTGCTGTGGGAATGGGCAGAACAAGGAAAGATCCCCCGGGAGATCGCCGAGCATTGGTATGACGGCAGTGAGGCCGAGCGGGAACTGGATCGGCTCATCGGCTGGGACTTTAACTGGTACCGCACTGTCGGCTCGGACAACGGTCTGCGCCCCGGCTTTGAATACAAAATCCTGGAAGTCCTGCCTGACGGCACCCGTCGCGTGCAGAACGGAGACGGTCTGATCGAGCGGATCAAACCGGGAGCGACCTCCATTCCGTCGGAGGACGATTATCTTCTGAAAGATCGGGAAGCCTTTGAAACCCTTTATCTGCCGAAGATGCAGTTTACCCCCGACAGAGTCAATCTGGAGTATTACCGCCACTTCAACGAAACGCGCCCCACCGACATCCCTGTGGGACTGCATTTGGGGAGCGTGCTGGGAAATATCCGTAATATGACCTCAGTGGTAGGGATGAGTTATCTCCTCTACGATGAGGACGAGGAACTGTTCGCCGATATCGTGGATGCCTACGCCGAGATGCAGTACAAATGTGCCGAGGCGATTCTGGAAACGGGTGCAAAGTTCGATTTTGCCCATTATTGGGAGGATATCTGCTTCAAAAACGGTCCGCTGATCGCACCCGATCGGTTTGAAGAGCTTTGTGCGAAGCATTATAAAAAACGCAACGATCTGTGTAAGAAATACGGCATCGACATCATTTCGCTGGACTGCGACGGCGTCACCGACAAACTGCTCCCCATTTGGTTTGAAAACGGCGTCAACACCATGTTCCCCATCGAGGTTGGCGTGTGGGGCGATCAGTTCGAGCCTGCCCGCCGCAAATACGGCAGGGGAATGTTGGGCGTGGGCGGTATGGACAAAACCGCTCTGCGCGAAGACAAAACCGCGGTAGATCGGGAGATCGAGCGGATGCGCCGCCTGTCGGCAATGGGCGGGTTCATCCCTTGCCCCGACCATCGGCTGATGCCGGGAACGAAATTTGAACTGGTTCAATATTACGCAGAAAGTATTAAAAATATCAAGTATTAAAATCGTCCGAATATTGAAATCGTCCCCAATTTGTGCTATAATGAGGGCACCAAATCTCAACCGAAGGAGAACCTTATGTCAACCATTTGGACACCTGCCAAGCGGGCGATCTGTGCCCTGAATCGCGGCACGCCCGACGAGGTCCCTACTTTTGAACTGGAATTTCAGCTTTCCGAGGAGTTTTTCGGCTATCCGCTCTGGGACGAACGCTTTCGCCCCGAAATCTGGAAAACACTGACCGCAAACGAGATGGAGCGCGCGGCATACGATCTTGCCGACAAATACGCCCGTGTATACGGCAACATGACCGCCTACGACATCGGCGGCGCGGCGCTGTCGGGCGATCCCGAAAAGGATGCAAAGCCCGGGCTTGACTACTGCATCATCCCTGTGTACGCGCCGGAGTGGTGGAATCCCACCCATCCCCTCACCGTCGCCTTCCGCAAACGGCTTCGGGAGCATTTTGGCAATACCCGCCTCTTCGGCGGTCACGGAGACGGCACCTTTGCCATTCCCTCCGGCTCGGATATGTACGAGTTTTCCTACCGTCTTGCCGATGAGCCGGAAGAAGTGCTGGCAGAGGCAGAGTGGATGGCGCAAAACGCCATTGAGGCAAACAAACGCCAGCGGGAAGCGGGAATGGACGTTGCGCTCCTTTGCTCCGATTACTGCTACAATTCGGGTCCTTTCCTCTCCCCCGCCATGTTTGACGAGTTCATCGCGCCCTTTTTGGCGAAGATCTGCAAAGCGGGCAGGGAAGACGGAATGTACATGATCAAGCATACCGACGGCAACATTATGCCCATTATTAATTCGCTGGTGGCGGCAGGGCCCCACGCGCTCCACTCCATCGACCCTATGGCAGGCGTGGACATCCGCGAGGTGAAGCGGCTCTACGGCGATAAAGTCGCCCTCTGCGGCAACGTCCACTGTGCGGCGCTCCAGACCGGCACCGACGAGGAG
>JBJDZI010000042.1:0-16509 GCA_051867925.1 Eubacteriales bacterium | reverse complement strand
ATCCTACATAGCGTCTGTCCTTTAGAGTACGACTCTAAGGGATCCGCTCTTTTTTTAAGTTTGTGAAAATCCACCTTTGAAAAAAAACGCTGAATTTGGTATAATAGTACAAATAATAACCAAATCGGAGGGAAATATGTTTCAAATTGGGATGATCGTCATGTACGGTGCAGAACTTTGTAAAATCACGGACGAGTGTGAGCGATCCTTCTTCACGGGACAGCCCGCCCGGCGGTATTTAACCTTGACTCCTGTGAACAGAGCAGGGGATGCGGCATACCTTCCCGCAGATCAGGCTGAGGCGAAACTCCGTCCCGTGCTGTCCAAAAATGAGATCGAATTACTCCGCCTTCAGACCGACGATCAGACGCTTCCTTGGATCGAAGACCGACAAGTGCGCGCCAAGGAGTACGGACAGATTCTGAAGGACGGAGATCCCGCGCAGATCTTATTGCTGATCCGTTGCCTGCTGGAGAAGAAGACCGAACTTGCCGCGGTCAAGAAAAAACTGACTGCCACCGATGAAAAGTATCTTGCCGTCGCCGAGAAGATGATCGACAACGAGTTCACCTATGTATTGAATGTGAATCGGGACGAACTGGCGGAGTTTTTTGAAGAAAATAACTGAAAAGACCGTAAAAAACGAAGGGCAACCTTCGGTTATCGTTTGGAAAAACTTGACAATCCTCTGCCCGAATGCTATAATGGATGCAGAATGATCCGATCCAAGGAGGCTATATGAAACAGATTCTGATCGTAGTGGATATGCAAAAGGACTTCATCGACGGTTCGCTGGGAACACCCGAGGCGGTGGCGATCCTGCCCAAGGTTGCCGAGAAGATGCGTTCGTTTGACGGAGAGATTATCTTCACCCGCGATACCCACACGCCCGATTATCTAAACACGCCGGAGGGGAAGAATCTGCCCGTCCCCCATTGCATTCGCGGCACCGACGGCTGGGAAATTGCGGAAAAGTTGACGGCGATCCGCGCAGGGAAGATCATCGACAAGCCCACCTTCGGCTCGGTGGAACTTGGCAAACTGCTGGTTGCCGCCAATGAGACGGAGCCCATCGGAAAGATCACGTTGGTGGGGCTTTGTACCGACATTTGCGTTCTGTCCAACGCATTGCTGATTAAAGCGCACCTGCCCGAAGTAACGGTAGCGGTAGATGCTTCTTGCTGTGCAGGCGTGACACCTGAGAGTCACAACACAGCCCTCGCCGCCATGAAAATGTGCCAGATCGTAGTGGAAAACGAATAAACTACGGCTTTTTCTATCCGTTTCTCGCTTCGGTGGGTTATGATTCCATAAAAGGACGGCAAAAATTTGCCGCCCTTTCTTGATGTTTTTGCTGAACCCACCGATTACTCGATAGGAGCAACCGTCAGATTATCGAAGCTTGCCGCACACTTGTGTGTCCGCACGCCAACCATACCTTGGGTGAAGGCATCGGCATCGGTGTAGTCGATATAGAGCTGATCATCCACGTAAATCTGAATGTTGGCGCCTTGACAGACTACCTTCAGCGTGTAGGTGGTGCCGGTTTTGAAACTACCCTTGGCACTCTTCAGCGCGTCGTAGCCGTAGCTTTGCTTGCCCAAAAGCACGTTCGAGCCGGTCAGACCGACGTAGTAGCCTTCCACCCAGTCGGTGCTGGTCTGCGCATCGGCATCCGTGCCTTGACTTAACTGGAAGGTGCAGGCTCCGGGATTAGTCGCACGAACCAGCAGACCGCAGTTAACGTCTGCGCCGGGGGTAACTTCCACGGTAACCACGTAGTCACCCCAGTTCTTGTCGCCGTAGAGACGCTTGCCGGTGGCGGGATTGCCCGTCATTACCAGTTTGCCGCCTTGGATCTTCCAAGTGCCGTCGGAATACTGATTACCGTCCACATTCTTGGCGAAATCAATAGTTTTGGCTTTGACTGTCTCGTTCTTCATCAAAGTGAATTCGTCAAAACTTGCGTTTCCGCTCTTTAATTTGATGGAAACAGTGTGTTGTCCCTTGGTCAGCGGGAGCGCACGAACCACCGCGGTGGCGAAGGATTTCGATCCGCCCAGAGTGTGTTCCGCTGCCAAAGCACCGTCGATATAGATCTCGATGACCGCAGGGCTGTTCGAATCTCCCGTATAATAGTGGGCGGTGAGATCGTAGTACGCATCGAGGGATGCCAGCACGCGGTAGTTGAGGACATTGCCTTCCTGTGCAACGACTGCGTTGACAGATCCCTTCTTTTCGGTGGGGAAGGTGCCGGTGGTGTAGGTATTGGCGGGAATCAGACCGCTGAGTGCAGAAGCAATCTTGTACTCATCAGAAGCGCCCTGACCGCCTACCGCGCCGGTACCGCCGATGAAGCCGAAGGAGGCGTCCGCGTTTTGTGCGATATAACCGATGGCACCGCCGGGCAGATCGCTGTCCTTGATCTTGCATAACAGGTGATCGTTCATGTAGAAGGTATAATCGTTTCCGTCTTTTTCGATCTGGAGCGACTGCACGCAGTCGAATTTCACCTTTTCTTTGAAGGACTGTACCATATCGGTTTCCTTGACGGTAGACTGACCGTTGACGGTGATGGTGATGATCACCTTCTGGGATGCGGGATCAAAGAGGCAAGCACCGAAATTCTGCGGGTCGGTGTAGCTGAAAATCGCACCCGCCATACCGCCGTTTGCGATGGAGGTGACATTGTACTCTGCAGTATAATTGCCGGTGAAGCGGTAGTTGGAGACGAAGGTACTGCCTGCGGAAAGGGGAAGCCCCGATCCGGTTGTGCCGAAACTGCCGCTTAGCGTCCAGCCGTCCATGCTATCGCCCGCATTAAAGTATGCGTAAATGTCGGGCATATCGGGAACCTGCTGTTTCGCGGTGGTGGGCCCCATGATCTCCATGTCGGTATCGTTAAAGACGATGCGGTCGATGTTCATATTACGGTTGGGACCGTTCTGGCTTTCCAGCGAATGATAAACGATGTAATAACTGTCCAGATCGGGACCCTTGACCGTAGAACTGTGACCGATGCCCACCATCTCGGAAGAGGTGTTGACCAGCAGAGGATTATCCGCGCCGGAAGGGAAGTTGATAGGAGATTTGTTGCTGGCGGCGTAGTAAATGCGGTACGCCTCGGAAAGCACGTGATTGCCGGTGTAGGTCATATAATAGTAGCCGTCGTGGTAGACAACCATAGGACCTTCGGTCCAGCCGCCGTTGACGCTGACATTGGCAAGAGAGGCACCGCCGGTCATGCGGGAGGGGCTGGTCATATTGTAATACTGAATATTTCCGCCGCCTGCGGTATAGAAATACCATTTGCCGTTGTTGTCAATAAATACGGAACCGTCGATGGACATTCCCATATTATCGGTGATCACGGTAAAGGGACCTGTGGGACTGTCGCTTTTCAGAACGTAGTGACCGTTTCCGGCAGGCGAAGTATACATATAGAAAGATCCGTTATAATAGTATACCTCGGGAGCGTATGCACCGGTGGAAATTTTTTCGTTGGTGCAGGATTTTTCGTAAGTCCAATGAATCAGATCGGTGGAAGACCAGCACTTGATGCCGGGATTTCCGTCTTTGGTACTGACGTAGAGATAATATACGCCGTTGAAGCGCATGACGAAGGGATCGCCGAAGCCGTAATTTTGCCACGCATCCTTGGTTTTGGCAGTCAAAATGGGATTCTGATAGTATTCGATCTCTTCTGCCGCGGTTAAATCAATTTCGGTAGCGGGAGTGCCGCCAATGGGGATAGTTGGATCGTTCATGTCTGTAGTTGCACCTGAAGTGTTCTCCGTTTGATTGGGGTTAGATTGACAGGCAGACAACGTGCCCAAAAGCAGTGTGCCCGCCAGTAAGATGGATAGGGATTTTTTCATAGGTACCTCCGACCAATATAGTAATCATATTCTAACATAAATCCGTGAATTTTGCAAGCCTTTTTTGAAATTTTGCCGAATGAAACGCAGCTTTTGTTGTGCATTTTGTTCAGAATGCATGGATTTGGGCAAAAATCCCCATCGGTTGGTATCCGATGGGGGATTTCAGATTCTTAGCCAATGGTGCTGACCTTGAAATTATCGTAGGAAGCGTTGTCTTTGTAGGTTCTGACACCCACCATGCCCTGCATATAAGGCTGCGTGTCGATATAGTCGATGTAAAGCGTACCGTCCACATAGACCTTGATGTTGGCACCCTCGCAGACCACCTTCAGCGTGTAGGTGGTGCCGCTCTGAAAGCTGATCTTGGCAGTCTTCAGTTGCGTGTAGTTGTAACTTTGCTTGGCAAGTACCACATTGTTTTTACTAACGCCGATGTAATAGCCCTCCAGCCAATCCGTACCCGCGTTGGCTTCGCTATCGGAAGCGTTGCTCTCGGCGTAGGTGGGAGACTGGGTCGTGGTGCCGGGATTGGTGGCGCGAACCAGCACACCTGCGTTGACGGAGGAGCCGGGAGTGATCTCAACTTCAACGGTATAATCGCCCCAGTTCTTGTCGCCGTAAAGACGTTTGCCGGTGCAGGGATCGCCGCTGATCGAGAGTTTGCCGCCTGCAATGAACCAGCCGCCGTCGGTGTAGACGTTGCCGTCTTTGGCGTTTGCGTAATCGATCTCCAGTGCGGATACTTGATCGCTCTTGAGCAGATGGAAAGCGGAGAAGGAAGCATTGCCGCTCTTTATCTTGAAGGAAATCGTGTGCTGACCCTTGGTCATCGGGATGCCGCGCGACACGGCAGTGGAATATCCCTTGCATCCCGCAAGAGAAACGTCCTGAATGTATGCGCCGTCCACATAGACTTCCATCACTGCGTTGCTGTTCTTGTCGCCGGTGAAATATATAGCGGAGAGATCGTAGTATGCCTCAGCAGAAGCCAGCACGCGGTAGTTCAGAACGTTTCCTTCGACTGCCACGACCGCCTCTACCTTGTTATTGGCTTCGGTGGGGAAGGTGCCGATGGTGTAAGTGTCGGCGGGGATCAGACCGTTCATTTCGGAAATGCTCTTGTATTCGTCAGCGGCACCCTGACCGCCCACTGCGCCGGTGCAACCGATGAAGCCGAAGGAAGCGGAGGTTCCTTGAGCAATGTAACCGATGCTACCGCCGGGAAGCGCGCAGTCCTTAATCTTGCCAAGCTGACGGTCATTCATATAGAAGGTGTAGGTACTGCCTTTTTTCTCGATCTGCAGGGACTGGATGCAGTCGAATTTCACCTTTTCCTTGAAGGACTGAATCATATCCACTTCCTGCACGGTAGACTCGCCGTTGACGGTGATGGTGATGATCACCTTCTGCGATGCAGGATCAAACAGGCAGGTGCCGAAGTTGGAAGCGTCGGTGTAACTGAAGATTGCACCCGCCATACCGCCGTTGGGAATGGATTCCACGTTGAACTCAGCGGTGTAATTGCCTAAAAAGCGGGAATTGGTAATCAGCGTACTGCCAGATGAGAGAGACATTCCGCCGCTGTCGCCGAAGGAGCCGTTCAGGGTCCATCCGTCCAGCGTTTCGCCGTCCTTGAAATAAGCGTAGATGTCGGGCATATCGGGAGCCTGCTGTTTGGTGATGGTGGGACCCATTACTTCCACGCTGGTGCCGTTGAAGACGATGCGATCGATATTGACGTCGCGATTGTAGCCGTTGTCGGTCATGGAATGGTAGGCGATGTAGTAGCTGTCCAAATCGGGTCCCTTGAAGGTGGAATTATGACCGATGTGGTGGATCTCTTCGTCGGTGGAGATAAGAAGCGGATTGTTGTCGGACGCATTGAAAGCAAGGGGAGAGCGGTTGCTGGTGGCGTAGTCAATGCGGTAGGTCAGACTCATGAAGTGATTGCCGGTGTAGGTCATGTAGTAGTAACCGTCGTGGTAGACCACCATAGGGCCCTCGGTCCAGCCCCCCATAGAGGTTGCACTCAGCGAGGAAGAGAACTTCATCGTGGTGGGACTGCTCATGGTGTATGCCTGAATCGCGTTGCCGCCTGCGGTGTAGAAATACCATTTGCCGTCGTTATCAATGAACACGGAGCCGTCAATGGACATTCCCATATTATCGGTGGCAACCTTGAAAGGACCCGTGGGGCTGTCGCTGGTAAAGACGTAGTGTCCGTTGCCGTTGGGCGAAGTGTACAGATAGAATTTACCGTTATAATAAACTACCTCGGGCGCGTAGGAGCCGTTGGAGACCTTCTCTCTGGCGCAAAGCCCCTTGTAGCTCCATTTTACCAGATCGTCGGATTTCCAGCAACAAATGCCCTGACCGGTACTGGTGATATACAGATAGTAGGAACCGTTGTATCGCATAACGAAAGGATCACCCAGTCCGAACCCCTCTTTCTTTGAACTGAGAACGGGATTGGTATAATAGGAAATGTCCTCTGCGGCGGCAAGATCCAGTTCTGTAGCCGGAGAATCGGACGGAACGGTCGGGTCTGAACTGTCGCCGGGCGTGGTTGTGGTGGTGGCGCTTTCCTCAGACTTGCAGGCGGCGAGTGTGGGGAGCAACAACAGACCTGCCAGCAGGAGCGCAATGCTTTTTTTCATAATTTATAGATTCCTCCGTAGATTTTTATACAGTATACCATATTTTCGAAAGAATTGCAATAACGAAAAGTCAATTTCAACGAAAAAAGCGGAAAATTTCAACGCACACGGGACAGAATTTACAAAATGTACAATTTTGCAGTCCAAGCGGTCGCTTAGTGGCGCTTTGTAGCACTTTGTTGTAATAATGGGGAAGTGTAGTCTGACGTCCCGAATCAGCCCAAAAGTTTTTTGTCCTCTGCCCGCCCTGCGCCGTCCGTCCGTTGTAAAATGAAATGCGATTTTTGCGGATCATTGCAAAAAACGCTAAATGCGCCGTTGCAATATTGACAGCTGTATCGGGAATTTATATAATAAAAATATCAATTAATCGGAGGTTTTTATGAAAAAAGCCGGATTTGTCAAAGCATTTTCATTCGTCCTTGCGGCACTGACCGTCCTGCCGACGCTGGCGGCGTGCAAGGGCGGCAATCCCGATGCCACCACCGCGGTCACCACTGAGGCGGTGATCAAAAAGGATCCTGCCGACTCACTCTATCAAGGGGAGCAGATCCTTTTATACGATGATTGTACCGCTCCCGTGATCTATGTGGATGCAAACGATTGCAAGCAGAGCGTTCGTGCAGTGGGCGATCTGCAGGAAGATTTTGAAAGAGTAACCGCCAAAAAGCCTGCGTTGGTTCACACCGCAGAGGAACTGGCAGGCGCGGACGTTGCCATTCTGATCGGCACGCTGGGACACAGCGCGCTCATCGACTCGCTGGAAGAGCAGGGAATCATCGGCGTGGACGACATCAAGGGACAATGGGAAGCCTACTCAATCTCCGTGGTGGAGAATCCTGTTTCAGGTGTAGAAAAGGCAGTTGTCATCGTGGGTAGCGACAAGCGCGGCACCATCTACGGCACTTACGAGCTGTCCGAGCAGATCGGCGTTTCGCCGTGGTATTACTGGGCAGACGTGGAGGTAGAGCATCGCGACGTCATCAGTCTTCCAGTTGCCAAGCTGTCTCAGACCGAGATGCCCGACGTGAAATACAGAGGCATTTTCCTCAACGACGAGGAGAACTTCACCGAATGGTCGGCACAGTTTGCAGATCGCAAAGCCCCCGGCGCGCCCGGTGCCAACGTGTACGCACACGTTTACGAATTGCTCCTGCGTCTTAAGGCGAATATCTTGTGGCCCGCCATGCACTCGGCTTCGGGTACGGACGCTTTCAATCAGTATATCAATCCCAACACGGGCGTGTCCTACAACGCAGAATTGGCGGACGAATACGGAATCGTGATGTCTGCCAGCCATTGTGAGATGCTTCTGCGCAACAACGAGGGCGAATGGGATGCTTGGTGCGAGGAAAACAAAGGCAAATACAAACTGACCAAGATCAACAACAGTTGGCACTCCTCCTACGACTATACCGTCAACGCCGAAGCGATGAACGCTTACTGGGAGGAAAGCGTTGCCCGCAACTACCGCTTTGAGAATGTGTACATGATCGGTCTGCGCGGTGTTCACGATTCGGGGATCAACTGCTCCGCGCTCTCCAATCCCAGTTACGAAAACAAAGCCAAAGTGGTAAAGCAGGCGGTGAAAGCGCAACTGGCGATTCTGGAAAAGTACGAAAAAAAGTACGCAGAAGAGACGGGCGAAGCCATTCAGTTCGAGACCTGCTACTGCGTTTACAAGGAAGCGGCAGAATACTTCAAATATGATATCGGTTTGCCATCGGATTGCTGTCTGATGTACGCAGAGGATAATCACGGCTACATCCGCTCTACCGTTTCGGAGGAGGATGCGGCGAAGTACGAAAACTTCGGGATGTACTATCACGTCTCTTACTGGGGACGCCCCGCCAGCTATCTGTGGATGAGCAACACGCCTCTGGTCACCATCGCAGAGGAGATGCGGAAGTGTTACTACACAGGTACCGATCATATTTGGGTACTGAATGTGGGAGACATTAAGCCCGCCGAATTCAAGGTGGAATACTTCCTGGATCTCGGCTGGGACGTGGACGCGCACACCGAACACAATACCGAAGAATATACCGTCGAATTTTTGGCACAGCAGTTCGGGCTGACAGGGGAGAGGGCAGAGCGCTTTGCAAGCACGCTGACCGATTTCTATCAGCTGATGAGAAACTATTACCCCGAAATCATCGACAAGCACAGCGATCAGGGTAACTACGATTACAGCGTGGTGAATTTCGGTGGCGAAGGTTTGATCGTCGTAGAAAAACTGACCGCCATCTACGAGCAGTCGCTGAGCATCTTCCATTCGTTACCCGAAGGGAAGAAGGCTTCCTTCTACGAGATTTTCCATTATACCATCAAATCCTACCTACTATGCGTAGAAAAGCACGTCTATCAGGAGATGAATCAGCTTTGCTATGCAGAAGGCAGATTTGCCGCAGCCAATGCTTACGCCAACCTCAGCGAAGGAGCATACTATCAGATCTTGGCGGAGATCGAATATTACAACAAAGTGCTGATGAACGGCAAGTGGGACAAGATTCTGAACCCATATAATTCCAAAATTCCCCAGCCCGAGGGTGCGCCCGACCTGAAGCGCGCCTCCATTGCACAGGCAACGGGCGGCGTTGGACTTTCGGTGGAAGGGCAGAGCGATACCACCGCCGCTGTGCTGAAATTCGGCAGTCTGAATGATGACGTCCGTTTCGTCGATCTCTTCAACAAGGGAACTGCGGATGTGGCGTGGGGGATGACCGTACCCGCCTATGTGATCGTCACCGATGCCGCAGGCAACCGTCTGAGCGGTACGCAAAACGGTAGTGACATTCTGTACGAAGGCACGGTAGGAGTAGAGGATCGTTACTACTTCTCCATTGATTGGACGCAGTTTGCCGCAGGGGAAACCAAGTCCGGAACGGTAACCCTCACCGACGGGCAGGGGAAGGTTTCCACGGCAAACATCCACGCTGTCAAACATGCGCTGGATCCCACCCGGGAGACAACCAAGGGCTACTATGAAGAAAACGGTCTCGTTTCCATCGAAGCAGAGCATTATACCGAAAACGTGGCGCAAGGCGGCTTTGCTTGGAAGTATATCGACGGTCTGGGCAGAAGCGGCGGCGTAATGATGGCGCTTTCCAAAGAAAATAACGGCTTTTCCAATGTCCGCATCACCAAAGATGTTGCCACGACTTCGCCCTATCTGGAATATCAGATCTACTTCACCAACACAGGTCTCTTCTATGGTACCTTTTATCGACTGCCCACGCTGAACGAGTCTGCAAACGGTCGCACTTTCTGTCGCACAGGCTGGTCGCTGGACGGCGGAACCATCCAATACGTCAGCGGCACCACCACCGCAGATGATGCGGATCACAGCGCGTGGGGTAATATGATCAAACTCCATATCGAAGAACTGCGGATGAACATCACCATTGACGAGCCGGGATGGCATACCCTGCGGATCTATATGTCCAACTCCCTGCAGGCGTTTGACAAGATCGTATTCACGAAAGATCCGCTGACAGAGTCCAGATTGGACGCCCCTGAAACCTTCAACACCATCTCGTGGCAGCACGCGCCCACATCGTCGCTTCCCGAGATCGAATTTGCCGACGTAAGTTGGGAAAGCTACGTCGAGATGTACGATTTCATCCCCTCTTCCAATACCGCGCAGGACGGCTACACCAAAGTGACTGCCTCCGGTACGCTGGAGAAAGACGGCTGGGAGTGGTCGAACGCCGCAGGCGTGATCTCCACCTACCGCTCCAACGCATCCAAGTGTCCCGTGGTGGACATGGGCTTCCTTTCGGGTGTCGGAGACAACATCTTCAAACTGAAGGTGGGAGGAGCAGGCGTTTACGGCATCACCGTATCGGTAGGCGACCCGCAGGGAATGATTAAGGCGGAGAATATGAGCGTTGTCGCCAACGGAAAACTCTGCCTTTCGGGCATTGAATCGGCGAAGGGCGTGAAACATTACTTCTTCACCGCTTCTGCAGGAGATGACGGAATTATCGAACTGGATCTTTCGGGAAACTGGATCATCGGCAGTCTGGAAGTATACAGTTACAATGCGCCTGCATCCACCGGCAAAGGCGCGTTTATAGCAAACGAAGACGGCAATATCGTCATCGAGGTCGAGACTGCGCTGGAGCAGTCCGAATACGCCCACACCGCTGAAAGTACCGACGGAAAGGGCTTTTATTGGATGGAGGTTGCAGCGCCTCACGGCAGCGGTATGTTCTTCGGTCCCAACACAGGCGCCAACTACAATTCTACCGATGCAAGCGGTAGCCAAACAGCGAAGATGTACTTCACCGTGGAAATCCCCACGGCGGGCACTTACACCGTCTGGGCGCTGATGAAGTGCAGCAGCCGCGAGGACGATTCGGTGATTGTTGCGCTGGACGGCAAGACTCCGCTGGTCAAGAACGATCTTGACATTACCGGCTACGTCTGGATCAAGATCGGCAGCTTTGCGAATGTCTCTGCCGGCGGGAACGTGCTGACCGTTCTGGGCAGAGAAGACGGCATTGCTCTGGATCGTATCGTACTTTGCCCCGGCTCGGACACCTTCACTCTGGGCGGTGCCATGGTTCGCGCGGATAGTTGAATGATAGAATTGCATAGGGGCTTCGCTCCCGGAACCGGGCGTAGTCCTGCAACGGAGCCGGGTGTATCTCTGCTCCAACTCACCCCTCTTTTGAAAAAGAGGGTATGAACCTCAAATACTTTCAAAATGGGCGGCAAATTCTTGCCGCCCATTTGATTATACCCGTAATATCAATTACCTTCTCAGCCCTTGCCCGAAAACGCCCTTGCGATCTTCTCCAGAATTTCCTCGTCCGCAGGGCAGAACACATACTGTGGGATCTCGTCCGTTGTGATCCAGCGGATATCGTTGTGTTCCAGCATCTGTGGAACGCCCTCGGTGATGGTGGCGTGAAACAGCGTCAGATGTACCGTGATGTCGGGGTACTCGTGAACCACCTCAGTAAAGACTTTGCCCACCGACAGAGTGATGGCAAGCTCCTCCCGACATTCGCGGATCAGCGCATCTTCCCTGCACTCGCCCGCCTCAACTTTTCCGCCCACGAACTCCCAAAGAAGTCCGCAGGACTTGTTTGCTGGTCGTTGGCAAATGAGAAATTTTTTGAGATTCTCGTCCCAAATCAGTGCGGCTACCACTTCGGTCATCTTTTTACACTTCCAATCGTTTTGATACCGTATTATATCACGAAATATGCGGGATTGCAAGCAAAAAAGCAAAATTGCTCCTTCAGCCTTGCAATTTGTTCCCCGATATGCTATACTGTACGCAGAATATTACAGAAACGGAGCTTTACTATGAACCAATCCCCGAAATTCACGGGTAATCCCATTATCTCCGATCCTGCCGCCGATCCCACAATGGTGCAGCTTTGCGACAAATATTATGTCTATCCCACCTTTGGCGGAATCCCCGAAGTGGGGTTCGGCACTTGGTCGTCGGAAGATCTGACCGATTGGAAGAACGAGGGCATGATCCTGAAATTCTCCGATCTAGGCTGGGCGCGCAAGGATGCATGGGCGCCCGACATTATTGAACGCAACGGCAAATATTATTTCTACTTCAGCGCGGCAAGTTCCATCGGCGTGGCGGTGTCCGACTCCCCTACAGGTTCCTTCGTTGATCCTCTCGGAAAACCGCTCATCGCATTTGAAGAGGATATGTCCACCATCGATCCCTGCGTTTTCATCGACGATGACGGCAGAACCTACCTCTATTGGGGTGCCACCTTCTACGGCAAGATGTTCATGCAGGAACTGAACGCCGATATGATCTCCTTCAAGGGCGAAAAGCAGGTTGTCTTTGACTATTCGCTGGAGAAGGACTACCACTGCGAAGGCTCGTTCGTCTTCAAACGGAACAACCTCTACTACTACCTCTGGAGCGAGTACATCTGGTGCGACTCCCCGGCACTTCACGCAGATCACAGCTACCGTGTCAATTATGCGGTCAGCGACCGTCCCGAAGGTCCATTCACCAAAGAACTGTCCCGTGTGCCGATCCTCTCCACCGATATGGAACTCGGCTACATCGGACCGGGTCACAACTCCGTTCTGAACATCCCCGGCACGGATGAGTATTTCATCATCTACCATCAGCATCAAGGCGATGCCAAATTCCGCCGCGCCAATATTGATCGGCTGACCTTCAATCCACTGGGTGGCATCAACACCGTTCGGATGACTAAAGAAGGCGTTGCCGCACACCCCATCTATTGCTGGCTCCAACACGCCACCGTGGGCGCCCATCCCGCAGGGAAGGAGAAAGTGTTTACGCTGGGTACCCGTCTTGCGGCAGACTCCGTCGACAGGGTAACCCTTTACGCCAACGGTGAGGTAATCTATGAAGGTGGTTATGGGGAAAAACTGATTTGGAAGTCCCCCGAAGTCGGCGTATACAAGGTCTACGCCGTGGTTACCGATAAAGCAGGGAATCGCTACACCACCAAAGCACTGAATGCAGACGTGATCTGAGATTTCCCATAACCAATCACCGACCGAGCCATTTCGTCTCGGTCGGTGGTTGTTTACAGCGATGAATATCTGTTTGCGGGATGCCCTCAATCCAGGATGATCCCTACGGGACAATGATCGCTTCCCATGACGTCGGACAGGATGAAACTGTCCTTCACCCGCGGGAAGAGCCGATCTGACACCACGAAATAGTCGATGCGCCAGCCGACGTTCTTCTCCCGCGCCTTCATCATATAACTCCACCAGGAGTATTGCACCCGGTCGGGATAGAGTGCGCGGAAACTGTCGGTAAAGCCGCTGCGAAGCAGTTCGGTGAATTTGCCTCGCTCCTCGTCAGAGAAGCCTGCGCTGTGACGGTTGGTCTTGGGATTTTTCAGATCGATCTCCTCGTGCGCCACATTCAGATCGCCGCAGTAGATCACGGGCTTTCGGCTGTCCAGATCCGTGATGTAAGCGCGGAGCGCATCCTCCCACGCCATGCGGTAATCCAGTCTTGCCAGTTCGCGCTGGGCGTTGGGCGTGTAGACACAGAGCAGATAGAATTCCTCGTACTCCAGCGTGATGGCGCGCCCCTCGGTGTCGTGTTCGGGAATGCCGATGCCGTAGCGCACCGAGAGCGGCTCGTACTTTGTGAAAACTGCCGTACCCGAATAGCCCTTCTTCTCGGCGCTGTACCAGTATTGATGATAGCCGGGTGCATCAAATACCGCCTGCCCCGGTTGCATTTTTGTCTCCTGCAGGCAGATATAATCCGCATCGGCAGAGGCGATGAAATCGGCAAAGCCCTTTTCCAGAACGGCACGGAAGCCGTTCACATTCCACGAGATAAATTTCATTGTATAGTTTCCTTTCGATGGGGATTGGTTAGGGGATCATAACTGTTTCAGAATTTCTTCCGCGTTGGTGTCGGGCTTGACTTTGGGCATAATCCGCTCGATCACGCCGTTTTCGTCAATGACGAAGGTGGTTCGCACCACGCCCATAGAGACTTTTCCGTAGAGTTTTTTCTCCTGCCACACACCGTAGGCGCAGATTGCAGTCAGTTCGGGATCGGAGAGCAAAACGAAGGGCAGGGAATACTTTTCGGCAAATTTGCCGTGCGATGCGACGCTGTCACGGCTGATGCCGATGACCTCCACGCCCCTTTGCCGAAACGCTCCGTAAGTGCCCGCAAATGCACAGGCCTGACGGGTGCAACCGGGTGTGTTGTCTTTGGGGTAGAAGTATAAAACCACCTTCTTCCCGCGAAAATCAGACAGAGAGACGGTCTTCCCGTTCTTGTCCTGCAAAGTAAAATCGGGGGCTTGTGAGCCGATTGTCAACATTTTTTCCTCTCCATTCGTATAAATTTCGGATCATTCCATTGAAATCTCCGATTTTGTGACCATGTCACAGAAATTGCCGAAAAATCTGGCTATACTAAGATTACAAATAGCAAAAAGCGAAAGGATGATACAAATATGTCAGTCATTGTAGTCACGAAAGACAATTTTGAAGCAGTCAAAAACAGCGAAAAGACCGTTCTGCTGGACTTTTACGCAGATTGGTGCGGTCCCTGTCGCATGGTGTCCCCCATCGTGGATCAAATCGCCGAGGAATGCCCGCAGTACACGGTGGGCAAGATCAATGTGGACAACTCCCCCGAGCTGGCACAGCAGTTTGGCGTAGTCAGCATCCCCACGCTGGTGGTGATGAAGGGCGGCGAGGTTGTCAGTCAGTCTGCAGGCGCCCGCCCCAAAGCGCAGATTCTTGCGATGTTAGAGGGTTAACTGCCGCAGACGCTGTTTATCGAGGATCTTCACGCCCTTGCGGGACAGTTCCACGATCCCCTCGGCGGCGAAGTATTTCAGCATTCGTGTAACCACCTCCCGGGCAGATCCCATATATTTGGCGATCTGCTCGTGGGTGAGAGCCACCGTATCCGATGCGGTGCGGGCACTCTCATCCGAGAGAAAGATGGCAAGCCGTCTATCCATGCTCATGAACAGGATCTGTTGCATCACCCACATCACGTCAGAGAATCTGGAAACGGTGGTTTCCAAAGCGAAGATCTTGATGTGGGGATTCTTTTCGCACGCATCACGGAAAGCCTGACCGCCGATGACGTAGCATTCGCAGAATTCATCGGCTTCCACCAGCACGTCAAAGGTGACGGCGTCCAGTACGCAAGGCGCGGAGAGAATGCAGATGTCACCGGGGTAGAGTCGGTAGAGGGTGACCTCTTTTCCTTTTTCCGAAAGCAGATAGACCCGCAAACAGCCTTTTTGCACCAGAATCACCCCGGGGCAATGACTGCCGTCGTGGATTACGGTGCCGCGGGGATAGCCGATGGCATAGGTGTTGTTGCAGAGATAGATTTTGTCGTCTTCGGAAAGTTCCTGCCAAAAGGGGAATTTTTCCCGAAAGACCGATTCAAACATGGCGCGTCCCATAATAGTTCCTTTCAACGGCAAAGCCGCGACGGCAACGCCGTCAATACAGCATAATAAGAGTATAACACGAAACGCGAAAAAAGTCAATATCGGAGGTACAAATGAATCAAATATACGATACCGTCATCATCGGCGGAGGTCCCGCAGGCTATACCGCCGCGCTTTACGCCGCACGGGCAGGACTGTCGGTTCTCGTTCTGGAGCGGATGTGCGCAGGCGGGCAGATGACCCTGACCGGTGAAATCGAAAACTATCCCGGCATCGCATCGGTTGACGGATTTACCTTGGGGATGCAGATGCAGGAAAACGCCCGGCGCTTCGGTGCCGTGACCGAATACACGGAGGTGACGGCAACAGATCTTACCGCCGATCCCAAGCGGATCGAGACGGCAAGCGGGGAGTTTTTCGGAAAGACCGTGATCATCGCCACAGGCGCGGATCCCAGACGGTTGGGACTTCCCGAGGAGCAGGGGCTGGTGGGTCGTGGCGTTCATTATTGCGCCCATTGCGACGGACGGTTTTACAAGGAAAAAACAGTGGTGCTGGTAGGCGGCGGTAACAGCGCGGCGGCAGATGCGCTCTACCTCTCCCGTGTGGTGAAAAAGGTGATTCTCGTCCACAGACGGGACAGCCTGCATGCTACGAAGATCTACCACGAGCCGCTGATGAATGCAGAAAACGTAGAGTTTTACTGGAACAGCCAAGTGACGAAGATCAAGGCGGAAGGCACCGTCAAAGGTGCGGTTCTGCAAAACACGCAAACGGGTGAGCTGACCGAGATAGCTTGTGACGGCGTTTTCATCAGCATAGGCAGACAGCCTGTGACCGCTTTTTTGCAGGGACAGCTGGCGCTGGATGAGGCAGGATATATCATTGCAGATGAAACCACTAAGACCGGCGTTCCCGGAGTATTCGCCGCAGGGGACGTGCGCACCAAAACTCTGCGGCAGGTCGTGACCGCCGCATCCGACGGAGCTGTTGCCGCAGATATGATAGAACGATTTGTCTGATTATTGCGAATAATCCCTAAAACTGTGACTTAAT